>NZ_JAXAXM020000014.1:112887-148426 GCF_047500745.2 Stenotrophomonas sp. FR024 | reverse complement strand
ACTCGTCTGTCGGCTAGTATCCGCAGATGCATGCTTGACGGTCCCTCCACCCTGGCTCCTACATACCGCGTAGGAGCCGGGAGGAACATACAAGCTTGCTCGACTGCCGTTCAAAGCAGTCGAGCAAGCTCGACTCTACAAAGGGCGAAGAGCAGTCGAGCATGGCTCGACTCTACAAATGACCGTCAGCCTTCGCGGGCGACCTGGAAACCGGCGAAGGACTGGCTGACCGGCATCAGTTCCAGGCGATTGATGTTCAGGTGCGGCGGCAGGCTGGCCACCCAGAAGATCTGTTCGGCGATGTCTTCGGCGGTCATCGGGTTGGCGCCGGTATAGAGCTTGTCCGACGCCGCCTGGTCGCCATGGGTACGCACCACGGTGAACTCGGTTTCGGCCATGCCCGGCTCGATCGTGGTCACGCGCACGCCGGTGCCGTGCAGGTCCGAACGCAGGCCGAGCGAGAACTGGCTGACGAAGGCCTTGGTGCCACCGTAGGCATTGCCGCCCGGGTACGGGTAGACGCCGGCCACCGACGAAATGTTGATGATTGCGCCCTTGCGCTCCACCAGCTGCGGCAGCAGGCGGTGGGTCAGGGTCACCAGCGCGGTGATGTTGGTGTCGATCATCGTGGTCCAGTCCGACAACTTGGCGCTCTGTGCCGGCGCAGTGCCCTGCGCCAGGCCGGCGTTGTTGACCAGCAGATCGATCTCGCCGAAGGCCGGCGGCAGTGCCAGCAGCGCCGCTTCCATCGCCACCGGATCGCGGATGTCGAAGGCGGCGGCATGCACCACGTCCTTGCCGTAGCGCTCGACCAGCGGCTGCAGGCGTTCGCCGCGGCGGCCGGTGGCGATCACCTTCCAGCCCGCCTGGGCGAAGCGGTGGACGGCGGCGGCGCCGAAGCCGGACGTGGCGCCGGTAATCAGGACAGTGCGGGTCATCAGGCAACTCCAGGGGGAAAAACCAGCCCCCCATTCTGGCACCGTCGGCCGGGGGTTGCGTTGCCTGATCGGCCAGATCCGGCCCCACCTGTCGGGGTGACCGGTACAATTGGGCCCATGATCAACAACGATGTCCTGCGCAGCGTGCGCTACTCCCTGGACCTGGGCGACCACCACGTGGTGACCCTGTGCCAGATGGCCGACCCGGCCTTCGCCGTGGATCCGGAACAGGTGAAAGCCTGGCTGCGCCGCGAGGACGAAGCCGGTTTCGAAGCGATGAGCGACAGCGCGCTGGCGCACTTCCTCGACGGCCTGATCGTGCACCTGCGCGGTCGCGATGAGAGCCAGCCTCAGCGTGCGGTGGAAACCCGCATCGACAACAACCTGGTGCTGAAGAAGCTGCGCGTCGCCTTCCAGCTGCGCGACGTCGATCTGATGGAGATCTTCGCCAGCGCCGGCTTCAACGTCTCCAAGTCGGAAGTGGGCGCCTTGTTCCGCCAGCCCGGGCACACTAACTACCGGCGCTGCCTGGACCAGATGCTGCGCAATTTCCTCAAGGGCCTGAGCCTGCGCCTGCGCGGCTGAGCACGGCCTCGACGAACGCCCGCGCCGCCGGTGTCGGCAGTCGCTGCCAGACCAGGTGCACGCGGCGGGTCGGGGTCGGCTGCAGCGGAATCTGTACCACCCCCTGGAACCCGTCGGCGATCAACGCTGGCACGATGCCAACCGCCAGCCCATGGCGGACGAAGCGCTCGATCAGTTCCATCAGATTGACCTCGAAGCGCACCGTGTGCGGCAGGCCAGCGGCAGCGAAGGCATCGTCGGTCTGCCGCCGCGCACCGGTGCCGCGCGGAAAGTCGACCAGCGCCTCGTCCTGCAGTTCGGTCAATGGCAGCCGCTTGCGGCGGGCCAAGCGGTGCGACGGCGCCAGCACCGCCACCAGGTCTTCTTCCTGCAGCATCTGGTGGCAGACCCCGTCCAGCCCTGCCGACGGCGCCAATCCGACCAGCGCCACGTCCAGCTCTCGCGACTGCACCTGCGCGATCAGGTCCTCGCTCTTGTCGACCCGCAGCTGGAACTCCACCTGCGGGTGCGCCTGCTGGAAGGCCGCCAGCATCGCCACCACATCGATGTCGGTCAGCGAGGAGATCTGCCCGATCGCCAGCAGGCCACGCACCTCGCCAGTGACGGCGGCCACGTCGGCGCGCAGGTGGCGCAGGCTGGCCAGCACCTGGCGTGCATGCACCAGCAGCGCCTCGCCGGCGGCGGTGGCCCGCACCTGGCGCGGCAGGCGCTCGAACAGCGTTGTGCCCAGTTCCTGCTCAAGATGGGCGATCTGGTGACTGAGCGCGGACTGCACCACGTGGCAGCGCTCGGCGGCGCGGGTGAAGTTGCCCTCCTCGGCCAGGGCGACGGCGAACTCGAGCTGCTTGAGATTCACGCAACCATCTCATTTTCAGATGACAGAGATGATGATGATTCATTTCCATCATGACTGCAGCAGGCGGACACTGTGCTCCCCCGCTTCCTCGAACACCGCGTGAGTCCGTCCCTTCCCCCTCTGCACCGCTGGCAGGTGCTGCTGATGTCGGTGGCTACCGGCGTGGCCGTGGCCAGCAACTACTATGCGCAGCCGCTGCTGCACACCATCGCCGATGCCTTCGGTGTGCCGTTCGGCCAGGTCGGCATGGTGGTCACCGCCGCACAGCTGAGCTATGCCGCCGGACTGATCCTGCTGGTGCCGCTGGGTGACCTGTTCGAACGCCGCCGCCTGATCGTGGTGATGAGCCTGCTGTCCGCCGGCGGGCTGGTGATCAGTGCCTGTGCGCCGTCGCTGGCCTGGCTGCTGGTGGGTACCGCGATCACCGGCCTGTTCTCGGTGGTGGCACAGGTACTGGTGCCGTTCGCGGCCACGCTGGCCGCACCGGAACATCGTGGCCGCGTGGTCGGCACATTGATGAGTGGCTTGCTGCTGGGCATCCTGCTGGCGCGCACCGTGGCCGGACTGCTTTCCAGCCTGGGCGACTGGCGCCTGGTGTATGCCATCGCCGCCGGCACCCTGGTGCTGGCCGCGCTGGCGCTGCAGCGCGGCCTGCCGCGATTCCACCACAGCGCCGGCCTCGGTTATTTCGCATTGCTGCGCTCGATCGGCGTGCTGTTCGTGCAGGAGCCGGTGCTGCGCCAGCGCACCCTGCTGGGCGCCTGCAGCTTCGCCATGTTCGCGATCTTCTGGACCCCGCTCGCGTTCCTGCTGGCGCAGCCACCTTACGCCTACAGCGACGCTACCATCGGCCTGTTCGGGCTGGTCGGTGCCGCCGGCACGCTGGCTGCGGGCCTGGCCGGGCGCATGTCCGACCGCGGCCAGACCGGACGCGCCACCGCCATCGCGCTGGTGCTGTTGCTGCTGTCATGGCTGCCGTTGGGGCTGTCGGCACACTCGCTGCTGGCGCTGCTGGTCGGCGTGGTGGTGCTGGACCTGGCCGCGCAGCTGCTGCACGTGAGTAACCAGAGCCTGATCTACGCACTGCAACCGGCAGCGCGCAACCGCCTCAATGCCGGCTACATGACCGGCTACTTCATCGGCGGTTCGCTGGGTTCGCTGCTGTCGGCGCAGGTCTACCAGCGCTTCGGCTGGACCGGCGTCTGCGTGGCCGGTGCTGCGGTGGCCATGCTGGCCCTGCTGCTGTGGCTGCCCGGCGCGCTGCGCGCGCGCCAGGCTTCGGTGACTGACTAGAAGCTGCCCTGCAGCACCAGCTCCCAGCGTCCGCCGGCATTGTCCGGAAACAGCCGCTTCGCTGCGTTGTCGGTGTCATGCACGGTGGCGCGCAGTTCCCATGCCGGGGTCAGCGAGGCGATGGCACTGAGCTGGCCATGCAGGTAATCAGGCCCCTGTGCGGTGGCCAGCCAGTACTGGCCTACCGCCGCTTCGAGGCGGAACCGCTCGTGCAGCGGCACCCGCACACCCAGCTGGGCATAGGTGCCGCGATGGCCACCGGCCAACGCGTCGTTGGAATGCGCGATCTGCAACCAGGCGCGCTGCTTCCAGTTCAGGGTGGTATTGAGTTCGGTCCAGTCCAGCGCGCGGCCGGTACCTGGATACACATAGCGGGTCAGGTTGGCATCCAGTGTCCAGTCCGGTGCCAGCGCGCCGGACCAGCCTGCCACCAGGTCGAACTCGCTGCGCGCGCCATTGTCCGGTTTGAACGAAACGTTGGAGCCCCACACGCTGGCATACCAACCCGATGCGACCGAGATCTTCGCGCCCGCCTGCACCGCCGGGTCGCCATCGCTCTGCGAGCTGCCACGCCACACGTAGTCGCTGGTCAGTGCGGCACTGCCGCTGACCTGCACCTGTGCCTGGGCGCTGCCGATGCCGAGCAGCCCTGCCAGGGCGGCCACCACTGCCGCCATCATCCCCTTGCTGTTCACTGCACTGTGTTCCTCGTTGAAGGCGGTTGCGCCGCCGGGAACGCAGTGTCGAGGTGGTGGCCGTAACGGATCGAGGGTGCTGCCGGGCCCGTGGCGCAAATTCGGCGTAAATCCCGTGGACCGGGGGCCGCGTGCCAGCGGCGCGGTATCATGGCGCCTTGTTTCCAGGAACCAACCGCGTGGACGCCATCCTGACCCCGGTATCGATCGGCGAGCTGATCGACAAGATCACCATTCTCGAGATCAAGGCCGAGCGCATCGACGATGTGGCCAAGCTGGCCAACGTCCGCACCGAGCTGGACGGCCTGCTGCCCTTGCTGCAGCAGCAGCTGCAGGCACAGCCGGCACTGGCCGTGCTGAAGCAGCAGCTGAAGACGATCAACGAGCGCATGTGGGATATCCAGGACCAGCTGCGCGACAAGGAAGCAGCCCAGGTGTTCGACGATGCGTTCATCCAGTTGGCGCGTGGTGTCTATGGCACCAATGGCGAGCGCGTGCAGGTGAAGAACGAGATCAACCGCGTGGCCGGTTCGGCCCTGGTGGAAGAAAAGCAGTACCAGGGCGAGTAACGCCACCTCAATCAGCGTCGATCAGATGGCGGAAGCGGAACAGCTCGCCATCGTTGCGGATACCCAGCTTGCGGTACGCCGCTCGCTTCTGCGTGCTGATGGTGCTGGCTGCACGCCCACTGCGGCGTGCCATCTCGCCGGTGCTGCAACCACGCAGCACCCACTGCAGGACGGTGCGCTCGCGGGTACTCAACCGTGGTGAACGCATGGACTGCTGGCGCTGCCGACGGGACTGGTTCAACTGTGCACGCAGCTCCGGCGGCACGAAGCGCCCGCCACGGGCAACCACGCTCACTGCCCGCAGCAGCATCTGCGGCGCGCAGGCCTTGGACAGGAATCCGCGCGCACCGGCCTGCAGGGCCAAGGACACGACACCCGCGTTGCAGTGTGCGGACAGCACCAGGATCGGCACTGCCGGCCAGTGGCGTGATAGGTGCCGCAGCAGTTCCAGGCCTTCGCCGCTGTCACCGATCGGCAAGGCGTCGACCAGCAGCAGATCGATCGCGGCCGCCTGCTGCTGCAGGCGCTGCAGCAGATCACCGCTGCGGCCGTAGCTTCCATCGACCTGCAGGCCCGCCTGCCGGGCCAGAACTTCCTGCACGCCATGCCGCAACAGCGGGTGTGGATCCAGCAGCAAGAGGCGGCAGGGAGAATCGCGGGGCGACGGAAACGTGGGCATCGTTGCATTCCTGCAGAACAGGCCACTCACCCTAGGGCGCAGCCGACGCCTGCGGAATCCAATTCGTTGCAATGCCGCCCTTCCGCCGCGACACGGTCAGGTAGCGTTTGCCCAGCCGGAAACGCAACAGGCCCGGCATGGGCCGGGCCTGTCGAGGCATCTTCGGCGCGCAGGCGCGTCGAGGAAGCAATTACCAGCTGAAGCGCGGGCCGACGGTGTATTCCTTGTCGCCGTCGCGGTTCATCTTCAGCTCGCCGTTCAGGCCCCAGTTCTGGTTCAGCTTGACCTGACCACCCAGGCGGCCGTACCACTGGCCTTCCGGATTGATGCCGTGCTTCTTCGAGAAATCTTCGTAGCCGACCATGCCGTAGACTTCGGCGTGGGCACCGAAGGCGGTGCGGATACCGGCTTCAGCGCTGTAGCCATTGAAGTCCAGGCCGTGCTTCTGGTCGCGCTTCTGGTAAGCAACGCGGGCAACGAAGTCGGTGGTCGGGGCGATTTCAACGTTGTAGCCGGCGCCGATCTTCCACTGGTCCAGCTTGATGTTGGTGTGGTCGATTTCCTGGCGGCTGTACTCACCGAAAGCGTGGAAGTTCGGCAGGAAGCCGTACGAACCCTTCACGCCCCAGCCGTCGGCCTTGAACGCGTCGATGTCGGTCTTGGCGTAGTCGGCTTCGGCGTAGTTGTACGACAGGTTCTCAGCAGCCGAGGCGGTGAACGGCAGGGCAGCGGCCAGGGCCAGAGCAATCAGCGAATTCTTCATGGGGGTACACCTTTACTTTCTTATGGTGTGCAGCAGCGCCAGGGCGCCATCGCATCGGGAATGTAAATTCTCCGTTATTCGCCACAACGCTCCCTGAAAACAGCGGTCTTCGCATTGCTGAATTTTTTGCCTTGATTCAGGCTGTCTCTGGCATACGCGCGCGGCGCGCGTGCATTTGTGATTCGTCGTCGATTGCAACAGGAGGTTGCCTTGTACGTTTCCGATCCGCCGCTGATGCCTGTTCGCGCCGCGCTCCTGGCATGCGCGGCCCTGTTTCCGATCCACGCTGCGCACGCACTGCAGGCCGCTGACTACCAGCGCGCCGAACGCGTGCATGACAGTCACCTTCGCGGTGCGCTGCGCAATGCTTCGG
Source organism: Stenotrophomonas sp. FR024 (assembly GCF_047500745.2). Taxonomy (NCBI): domain Bacteria; kingdom Pseudomonadati; phylum Pseudomonadota; class Gammaproteobacteria; order Lysobacterales; family Lysobacteraceae; genus Stenotrophomonas; species Stenotrophomonas sp. FR024. The sequence goes on along the minus strand of NZ_JAXAXM020000014.1, from coordinate 141,675 downwards.
TGCTGCCCCACTGGCTGGCCGATGGGCGCTTCTGGTACGAACGCGAAACCACGCAGGGCCGGCGCCAGGCGGTACTGGTCGATCCAGTCCAGGCCACACGCCAGATCCTGTTCGAACCCGATGCGCTGGACGCTGCGGTTGCACCTCTCGGTGCCAGAGGACCACGCCTGCGCTTGAGCAGCGTGCAGGTACTGGATGAAGGCCTGCGCCTGCAGTTCAACGGCGAGGCGGCGATCAGCTGTCAATGGCCACGCCTGCAGTGCGTGCGTTCGCAGGATGCAGCGCCAGCGACCGATGCACTGCCATCGCCCGGCGGTGATGCCTGGCTGCAGGTACGCGATCACAACCTGTGGCTGCAGTCGCCCGGAATGGCAGCACGAGCGCTGACCAGCGGCGGTGAACCCAATCATGGCTTTGGCGTGCTGCCGGACTTCACCCTGCGCGGCATTCCACGCCGCCAGGGCCGGATGCCGACGCGGCCGTTCGCGGTCGGCTGGTCACCGGATGGCCGCTACGTGGCCGGCATCCGCTACGACGAACGCGCGCTGCAGGACTACCCCTATCTGGAAAGCAGCCCGGCCAACAGCGCGCGGCCGCGCGTGCATACGGTGAAGCTGGGGCTGCTGGGTGACACCCGGCAGGTGCGCGACAGCCTGTATGTGGTCGACACCCGCAACGGCCAGCAGCATGACATCGCCTTGCCGGAAGGCTGGAACACCCTCAGCGAAGCCGGCGTACTCGGCTGGGACGGCGACCGGTTGTATGCCGTGATCGCGCACTTCGGCGCACCGCGCAGGCTGCGTCTGCTGGAGATCGATGCCAACAACGGTGCGTTGCGCACGGTTCTGGAAGAAGCCAGCGACACCCGCGTGCAGCTCAACGTGTATTCCTACAACCGGCCAGCGGTGGCCATCCTGCCCGGCCAGGACACGGCGGTGTGGTTCTCGCAGCGCGATGGCTGGGGCCATCTGTACCGGGTCCGCCTGTCCGACGGCAAGGTGCTGCGCCAGCTCACCCGCGGCCAATGGGCGGTGCGCGACCTGCTGGGCGTGGACGCTGCGGGTGGCTGGGCGTACTTCAGCGCCGGCGGCGTCGACGGTGGCGACCCCTACGTACGCGGCCTGTACCGGGTATCGCTGCAGGGGGGACCGGTCCAGCGCCTGGCCGCCGATGGCAACGACCATCTGGCCGATGCCGGCACCGGCGCGTTGTTCGGCGGGCGCGCCCCCCAGGCGCTGTCGCCTGGCGGTGGCTATCTGGTGGATACCGTTTCCCGTCTCGACCAGCCACCACGCACCGTGCTGCGGGCCAGCGATGACGGCCGTGAAGTGATGGTGCTGGAAACAGCGGATGACGGCGCGATCATTGCTGCCGGCTGGCGCCCCCCACGGCGCGAGCGGCTGCTGGCCGCCGATGGGCGAACGCCGATCTTCGCCACCGTCTACCTGCCCCGCGACTATCGCGATGACGGCCGCTTTCCGGTGATCGACGCGATGTACGGTGGCTCCTTCGTCAGCAATGCGCCGGTGACCTACGCCGAGGCGGTGTCCGCCTTGAATCCGGTGTCACGCGCCAGCCTGACCGAACTGGGCTTCGTGGTGGTCAGCATCGACGCGCGCGGCACCGGTGGCCGCGACAAGGCGTTCCATGACAGCAGCTTCCTGCACGGGGCAGATGTGCAGCTGGATGACCATGTGGCTGCGCTGCGCCAGCTGGGCGAACGCTACCGGGGCATCGACCTGCAGCGGGTCGGCATCTACGGGCATTCGTTCGGTGGTTACAGTGCAGCGCGCGCCCTGCTGCGCTATCCGGCGTTCTACAAGGTGGGCGTGGCCTCGGCCGGCAGCCACAATTTCCAGGGCATGTACGGCGGTGCATTGCACGGCATGGACCGGCTGTTCGGTGGCGTGCTGCCACCAACACCCCTGGCCGATGGCGTGCCGGCGCCGTTTGCCGGACTCGACAATGCAGCGTTGGCCGGCAACCTGCGTGGGCATCTGATGCTGGTCTATGGCGAACTGGACGAGAACGCGCCGCCGGCGCTGACCCTGCAGCTGGCCGCCGCCCTGAACAAGGCCCAGCGCAGCTACGACCTGCTGTACCTGGCCCGGCAGGACCACGAACTGTTCCGCAACGACGCCATCTACACGCACCGCATGTGGGACTACTTCGTGCGCCACCTGGCCGGCCAGCAGCCACCGGAGACGGTGCTGGCGCCGCTGCCCGGTGGGCCGGGCTGAACAGGCGCACACAGGATGTCGATCCACGGCGCCCTGGTTCGTCGGGTACTTGAAGGCCGTGCATGCGGCACGGTCCATCCGGAGGCAGGCAATGAGCTACATCGATGGTTTCGTCCTGGCGGTGCCCACCGCCAACAAGGAGAAGTTCCTCGCCCATGCACGCACAGGGGATCCCGTTTTCATCGAGTACGGCGCGCTGCGCGTGGTCGAGTGCTGGGGTGACGACGTACCGCACGGCAAAACCACCGACTTCTTCGGCGCGGTGAAAGCCACGGCAGACGAGACGGTGGTCTTCTCGTGGATCGAATGGCCGGACAAGCCGACCCGCGACGCCGGCATGAAGAAGATGATGGAAGACCCGCGGTTTGATCCGGCGAAGAATCCGATGCCGTTCGACGGCGCGCGGATGATCTACGGTGGGTTCGTGCCGCTCTACGAGCTGACGCGCTGAACCGGGCGGACGTGCTCAGCGCGCGTCCGTCTCATCGCTGGCGGAGGCATGGCCGGCGCCCAGTGCGGCGCCGGCGCCGAGGCCCATGCCGCCCATTCCGGCCCCCATTCCGCCACCGCCGCCGCCACCGCCACCACCCGCACGACCGCCCTTGGCATCGCCATCGTTGCGGCCCTTGCCACCGCCACTGGCAGCGGGCCGGGTCGGGCCCTGCGGTGGAATCTGCAGATCGGCCGGGATCGGCGCCAGGTCCAGCGCTTCGCGCACGAAGTCGCGCAGCGAGACCACCAGTTCGTGGAGGTGCACCGGCCGCCCCTGTGCCAGTTCGTTGGCCGCACGCGCGGCCAGCCGCACCTGCTCGTCGGTGCCCAGCAACAGGATGTCCGACAGTGCCGCTTCAACCGCATCGCGGATGCGGCGCGCGCGATCCGAGCGGGGTTCGGCGATGCCTTCGGCATTTTCGCGCTGGCGCAGGTCGCGGCGATGGCTGGGATCCACACCCAGTTCGCCAGTGAACGACCCGCCCAGGGTCTTGTAGGCCGCCATCAGCGTGCGCAGCCGTTCGTTGATCTGCCGGTTCTCGCGCTCGCGGCGCTGTTGCAGGGTCTGCATCACCAGCAGGCGGATGCCCACGCCCAGCAGGGTGATCAGGACCAGGCCGGCCAACGTGGACAGCACGCCCTGCCAGGAACTGAAGTCGATACCACGCATGCCCGGGGCTCCTGCAGGAAGAACCTGCATCTTGCCCCAGACCGTGCCCCAGAAACGCGAAAGGCCCCACCACCCGTTGGGTGGCAGGGCCTTCGGTCACGGCGCGATTACTTGCGCTTGGCGACCTTCCGCACGGCCTTCTTGGCCGGAGCCTTCTTGGCGGCGACCTTCTTCAGCGGCGCAGCCTTCTTGGCGACCGTCTTGCGGGTGGCGGCAACCTTCTTGCCCACCGCCTTCTTGGCAACGGCGGTCTTCTTGCCGACAACCTTCTTGGCAGCAGCGGTCTTCTTGCCGACGGCCTTCTTGGAGACAGCAGCCTTCTTGCCGACAACCTTCTTGGCGGCCGCGGTCTTCCTGGTGGCGACCTTCTTGGTAGCGGCAACCTTCTTGCCGACAACCTTCTTGGCAGCCACGGCCTTCTTGCCAGCGACCTTCTTGGCGGCGACGGTCTTCTTGGCCACGGCCTTCTTGGCGGTGGCGACCTTCTTGCCGACAACCTTCTTGGCGGCCGCGGTCTTCTTGGCAACGGTCTTCTTCGCGACGGCGGCCTTCTTGGTGGCAGCCTTCTTCACGGTAGCGACCTTCTTGCCAGCAGCCTTGGTGGCAGCCTTGGTGGTCTTCTTGGCAGCGGCGGCCTTCTTGGTCACGGCCTTGCCTGCAGCCGCCTTCTTCTTGGCCACTTCCTTCTTCAGGGCAGCGGCTTCGGCCTTGGCGTTCTTCTTGGCGGCTTCCAGCTTCTTCTTGGCGTTGGCAACAGTCTTGCCGACCGACTTGGCAGCCTTCTCGGCCTTCTTGGCAACGGTCTTCTCGACCTTCGCCACGGCCTTCTTGGCCTTGGCAACGCGGGTGCCGGCAGCCTTGGTGGCGCGCTTGACGGTCTTCTTGACCGACTTCACTGCGTCTTCGGCAGCGTGGGCGATGGTCTCGCCAACGTTGGTGGCGGTTTCTTTGACGTTCTCGACGGCGTCGGTCACGACCGACACACCATTACCGTTGCTCATGTTGCCCTCCTGCGGGCCTTAAGTATCAAAACGGGGCGATGCTATACCGACATTGACGATCGTGGAACGGGGCATGCGCCCGCAATCGCATCTGCTGCGACGGTAATGGTGTAGCCCAGCACCCTCTCGAGCACAGTGGGTTGACAGGAAACCCCTTTTTTTCAGTGCTGCGCCGCACGGTGCGGGTAGCGGCAGGTGCTGCCTGCGCGCACCTGCCAGAGTGCTGCGAAAGGCATGCGATATGGCGCATCGCGGCACCAGGATGCGCAGAACTGCGCAAGTATCAGCCTGTATCCACACGCGCTTCGGCAGACGTCGGCACATTGCGAAGCACGCCCGACGTTGTCGCCACCGCCCCACAGATGGCGACGCCGACCCGCGTTCCGGGCGCCCGGTTTTCATGGCGCATTTATCCAGATCGCGACACACTCATTCAGCTTGTTTTACCGTAGGGCCGAACCGCCCCCACCCACGCCAGCGAACCGACTCCCATGCGACCGCTTCCCACCCTGCTCACGCTCGCAATCGCCGCCGCCTTCGGTGGCTTCGTTGCCACCGGCATCAATGCCCACCTGGACAACCGCGCCGACGCCGCGCCGCTGCCTGCGGTACTGCCGACCACGGCGGCATTGCCGGCCTCGGTGGCCGGACAGGCGGTGCCGTCGCTGGCACCGATGCTGGAGAAGGCGATGCCGGCCGTGGTCAGCGTCAACACCAAGCAGGTGGTGCGCGTGCGCAACCCCTTCTTCAACGACCCGTTCTTCCGCCGCCTGTTCCCGGACATCCCGCAGGAACGCATCAACGAATCGCTGGGCTCGGGCGTGATCATCGACGCCAAGGAGGGCCTGGTGCTGACCAACCACCACGTCATCGACAACGCCGATGACGTGCAGGTGACACTGGCCGACGGGCGCACGGTCAAGGCCGAGTTCCTCGGTTCGGACCGCGATACCGACATCGCACTGATCCGCATCCCGGCGCAGAACCTGACCGACATCAAGCTCGGCAACAGCGACCAGCTTCGGGTCGGTGACTTCGTGGTGGCCATCGGCAACCCGTTCGGTTTCAGCCAGACGGTCACCTCCGGCATCGTCTCGGCGGTGGGCCGCAGCGGCATCCGCGGGCTGGGCTACCAGAACTTCATCCAGACCGATGCGTCGATCAACCCGGGCAACTCCGGTGGCGCTCTGGTCGACCTGCAGGGCCAGCTGGTCGGCATCAATACCGCCAGCTTCAACCCGCAGGGCAGCATGGCCGGCAACATCGGCCTGGGCCTGGCGATCCCCTCCAACCTGGCGCGCAGCGTGGTCGACCAGCTGGTCAAGCACGGCGTAGTGGTGCGCGGCACGCTGGGCGTGGAGAGCCAGAACCTGACCGCGCAGATCGCGCAGGGCCTGGGCCTGGGCGAAAGCCGTGGCGCACTGATCACCCGCGTGCTGGCCGGTTCGGCCGCTGCGACCGCCGGCCTGAAGCCGGGCGACGTGGTGGTCTCGGCCAACGGCCAACGCGTGGACAGCGCCGAAGCCCTGCACAACGTGGAAGGCCTGGCGGCGGTCGGCAGCACGCTGACGCTGGACGTGCGCCGCGAGGGCAAGCCGCTGCAGATCAAGGCAACCTTGAAGGAACAGGCGCGCGCGGTCACCGGCGAGAGCCTGGACCCGCGCCTGACCGGGGCCACCTTCGTCGACCTGCCCGAGTCGCTGCGCCAGTCCGGTGTCGGTGGCGTGCTGGTCAGCGAGGTCAAGCGCGGCAGCCGCGCGGCCACCAACGGCCTGCAGCAGGGCGACATCATCACCGATGCCACCGTGGGCGAATTCGCCGACCTGGCCAGCTGGCGCGCCAACTTCCAGCAGCGCCCGCCGACCCTGGTGATACGCGTGCTGCGCAACAATGGCCAGCAGCAGGGCCAGCTCGTGATGCGCTGATCGCCCTGCCGTAACACCCCCTATACCCCGGCAATGCTATTGCTGTCAGTCCAGGTCGGCACCGCCGACTCCCGTTCCCCCATCGCAACAGGAGTGATTCGATGAGCCCCACCAATACCGAGAACCTGAAGGAACACCTGGGTGAAGCCGGTTCCCACCTGAAGCAGGCCGCGTCGGCCGCCGGCGGTGCGATCAAGGGTGCAACCGGCGCAGCCGGCGACGAACTGCGCATCGGCAAGGCAAACGTCAAGGCTGAACTGTCCGACAGCGCGCTGTCCGGCCTGGCCGCCGCCGAGTTTGGTGGTGCAGCCGCCAAGGAACAGGTCGACGCACTGATGGACAAGGGCAAGGACCTGATCGACAGCGCCGCTGAGCTGATCCGTGAACGTCCGCTGGCCTCGTTCGGTGTCGCCTTCGCTGCCGGCTGGATCATCGCCAAGCTGGCCCGCGGCAGCAGCGACAAGTAAGCCGCGGCGTGAGCGAAGACAACGCGCAAGCGCCTGATCCGGCGGCTACCCCGCCGCTGGATGAGAGCATCCGCCAAGTCGGCGCGGCCGGTCGTGCCGCTGCCGATTCTGCCAAGCACACGCTGCGCTCGCTGCGCCGGTTGGCCTCGGCCGACTTCGCGCTGGCGCGTAGTGCATTCGGTCGCGCGCTGGCCTGGGCCGGCGTGGCGATCGTGTTCGGTGCCTCGGCCTGGCTGCTGATGGCCGCCACCCTCATCGCCCTGCTGCAGAGCTGGGGCCTGAGCTGGCTGCAGGCGCTGCTGATCACCTCGCTGCTGAGCCTGGCCGTCACCGGTTATGCGATCTGGCGGGTGTCCTACTTCTTCCACCACACCGGCATGCACGCTACCCGGCGCCAGCTGTCACGCCTGGGCCTGTTCGACGAACCCAGCGAAGACGATCCCGATGCCGAGGTGCAGCTGCCCGAGGGCAAGCCATGAAGTTCGGCGCGCTGCAACGGCGGGTGAAACGCTGCGAACAGGTGGTGACCGTGCGCCTGGGCGAAACCCAGGACCACTGGTCCACGCTCAGCGACGTCTGGCGAAAGGGCTGGTCGCCGCTGCGCATCGTGGTGGTCGGCTTGGCCGGTGGCTTCATCGCCGGCAAGCTGGAAGTGCCGGGCAAGGTCAACGGTGCCCGCTGGCTGCAGATGGTGGGTTCGGTCTCGAACCTGTTCGCCAGTGCACAGGCGGCGTTCGCCACGGCGATGGCGGCGCAGGCCGCAGCCACTGCCGACGACGCGGCTGAGGAAGCCGACGAAGCCAGCGAACAGGCACAGGCGGCGGCCTCCGCTGCCGAGCCACGGCCGGCACCGGCTCCACGCTCCGTGCCGGAGCCAGAGCCGGACCCGCGCGGACCGCATCCGGCCGAAGCGGCCACCGAGCTGTCCGAACGTTGATCCATGGAATCCGCCGCGCCGATCGCGGCCGGCGGATAATGCGCTCCCCTTCCCGGTTGGTGCGTCGATGAGCGAGTCCCTCCTGTCCCCGTCACCGGCCGGCCCCGAACAGCCCGACGCCCCGTTGCCGCCACCGTCGCGTCCACGCGGACCGATGTCGCTGGTGGTGCTGGCGACCCTGGCGGTGGGCTACACGCTGTGGGCGGCACAGGACATCATCCTGCCGGTGCTGCTGGCGATGTTCTTCGCACTGGTCGGCAATCCGATCCTGCGCCTGCTGCAGAAGCTGTGGATTCCGCGTGCGCTGGGCGCTCTGCTGATCCTCGGCGCGGGCCTGGGCGTGACCGGTTCGCTGGCGGTGCAGTTGATCGGCCCGGCAATGGAATGGGCACAGGAAGCACCGCAGCAGCTGCGCAAGATCGCCCGCCAGGTGCAGGACCTGACCAAGCCGGTGCAGCAGGCCAACCAGGCCGCGGAGAACTTCGCCCGCGTGGCCGGTGGCGACAGCAACCGCAAGGTGCAGGTGATCCGCGCCCAGCTCGATGACCCGTACCGCATGTTGACCCGTGCGCCGCGGCTGGCCGCCTCGGTGCTGGCGGTGGTGCTGCTGACCCTGTTCTTCATGATCTACGGGCAGAGCCTGCAACGCGCGGCGATCGCCCTGTTCCCGAACCGTCAGCAGCAGCGCTTCACCAGTGACATCCTGCGTTCGATCGAGCGCGAGGTGTCGCGCTATGTGCTGACCATCAGCGTGATCAACACCCTGGTCGGGCTGGTGTTCGCCGGCGTACTGATGCTGCTCGGCATCGGCCTGCAGGAAGCGTTGCTGTGGGGCACGGTGGCCGCACTGCTGAATTTCGCTCCGTATGTGGGTCCGTTGATCGGCGTGGCGCTGATGCTGCTGATGGGCTTCGTGGAATTCCGCGACCCGCTGCAGGCCCTGCTGCCAGCCGCCGCCTACCTGGGCCTGCACACCCTGGAAGGGCAGATGGTGACCCCGATCGTGCTGGGCCGTCGCATGAAACTGTCGCCACTGGTGCTGATCCTGGCGCTGATGGTGTTCGGCTGGGCCTGGGGCATGATCGGCCTGCTGCTGGCGGTGCCGCTGCTGGTCTGCATCAAGCTGGTGCTGGCGCGGCTGGACGGGATGCAGGGCTGGGCGCGTCTGCTGGAATGAAAGCCCGCGCGGGCAGGGGTAGAATGGCGGGGTGAATTTCCCCGTCCAAGCCATCACCCTCGACCTTGACGACACGCTGTGGCCGTTCGCTCCGATCGGCGCCCGCATCGACCTGGTCCTGCACGAGTGGATGCGTGAACACAGCCCCGCCACGGCCGAGATGTATCCGGTGGCGGCGATGCGCGAACTGCGCGAGCGCCTGTACCACGCCCATCCGCACCTCCATCACGACCTGAGCGCACTGCGCCGGCTGACCCTGCACGAAGCGCTGCACACCAGTGGTGCCAGCCTGGATCTGCTGGAGCCGGCGTATGACGTGTTCTTCGCCGCGCGCAACCAGGTCGAGTGCTACCCCGATGCGATCGACGCACTGGCACGGATTGCCGCGCGGGTGCCGGTGGCGGCGCTGAGCAACGGCAATGCCGATCTGGAGCGGATCGGCCTGGCCCATCATTTCGCCTTCCAGCTGGGCGCGCGCGAACACGGCGCGGCCAAGCCGGAGGCGAGCATCTTCCACGCCGCCTGCACCCGCCTGGGTGTTGCGCCGGCACAGGTACTGCACGTCGGCGACCACGCCGAAATGGACGTGGCCGGGGCGATCGCCGCCGGCCTGCGCGGCTGCTGGATCAACCGCGAAGCAGCCACCTGGACCCATCCGCAGCTGCAGCCGGACCTGCAGTTCGACACCCTCACCGGCCTGGCCGACTGGTTGGATGCCAACCTCGACGCTGCCGCACCCCGGAGTACCTGACGCATGAGCGAGATCACTGGTTTCACTGCCGACACCGCCGCAGCACTGCCGCTGTACGTGCTGGACCGCGAGCAGTTCGCGTCCTGGAAGGACGGCCAGCCGGCCGCCACCCAGGCATGGCTGGCGTCGCAGGGCTTCACCGCCGGTGCCTTCACCACGGCGTTGCTGCCGGGCGCCGATGGCCTGGCCGGTGCGGTGATCGGCGTGGGTGATCGCGCCGATGCCTACAGCTACTCGCATGCTCCGCATGCCCTGCCGGAAGGCAGCGTGTGGCAGCTGGCCAGCGAACTGCCGGCCGCCGAACAGGCGCTGCTGCAGCTGGGCTGGGGCCTGGGCAGCTACCGCTTCGATCGCTACCGCAAGCGCCACCGTGCACCGGCACGCCTGGTGGCTGAGCCGACCGGCGAAGTGGCCGACCTGATCGCCGCCAGCCTGCGCGTGCGCGACTGGGTCAACACCCCGACCGAAGACATGGGTCCGCAGCAGCTGGAAGACGCCGCGCGCGCGCTGGCCGATGCGCACGGTGCGCAGGTCGAGGCGATCACCGGCGATGAACTGCTGAAGCAGAACTTCCCGGCCATCCATGCCGTCGGCCGCGCCTCGCACCGCGCACCGCGCCTGGTCGTGCTGCGCTGGGGCAAGGACACCGATCCGGCACTGGTGCTGGTCGGCAAGGGCGTGTGCTTCGATACCGGCGGCCTGGACATCAAACCGGCCGACGGCATGCGCAACATGAAGAAGGACATGGGCGGTGCCGCGCATGCACTGGCCCTGGCAGGCCTGGTGATGGCGCGCGGCCTGCCGGTGCGCCTGACCCTGCTGGTGCCGGCGGTGGAAAACGCGATCGGCCCCGATGCCTTCCGCCCGGGCGAAGTGATCGCCACCCGCAAGGGCCTGAGCGTGGAGATCGACAACACCGACGCCGAAGGCCGCGTGATCCTGTGCGATGCGCTGACCTTCGCCAGCGAGCAGAAACCGGACCTGGTGCTGGACTTCGCCACCCTCACCGGCGCCGCGCGCATCGCGCTGGGCCCGGACCTGCCGGCGCTCTTCAGCAACGACGACAGCGTGGCCCAGCAGTGGCTGCAGGCCGGCGACGCGACCCGCGACCCGGTCTGGCGCATGCCGCTGTGGCGCCCCTACCTGCGTTACCTGAGCAGCGGCATCGCCGACCTGGCCAACGCCGGTTCGCGCATGGCCGGCTCGGTCACCGCCGCGCTGTACCTGGAACGCTTCCTGGAAGACGGCCAGCGCTGGGCGCATCTGGACGTGTATGCCTGGAACGACGGCGAACGCCCGGGCCGGCCGGCTGGCGGTGAAGCACTGGCGCTGCGTTCGGCGTGGGAGATGCTGAAGCAGCGCTACAGCTGATCGGGTGGGTGCCGACCTTGGTCGGCACGCCGTCCCCGGCAAACTTGACGAAAAATTGAATACCGGGCCTGGAAGGGTTCTGCGAGGATGTGTGGGTCGACCACCCACACGCTCCGTGAAGGCAGGACTCCGACCATGTCGCTCTTCCGCTACACCCGCGCCGGCCAGACACCGGGCGCGCCGCGCAAGCATTCCCCCCTGCTCTGGATCGCACTGATCGCACTCATTCTGGGTGCGGTGGCGCTGGCCTTCGCCTGGTTGGCCGGCTGGATTGGCGGCCGCCTGACCGCGCAGCGCTTCACCGACACCATCGAGGCCACCGGCCCGGCCCATCCGGGCTTCCGCCGTGCGCACAGCAAGGGCGTGTGTGTAAGCGGTTGGTTCGAACCCAGTGCGCAGGCCCCCACCCTGTCCAGCGCCCGCGTGTTCTCGCAGCGCCGCGTGCCGGTGATGGGTCGCCTGTCGATCGGCGGCGGCGACCCCTACGGCGCCGACAACACCGCACGCGTACGCAGCCTCGCGGTACAGATGGTCAGCGATGATGGCCAGGAATGGCGCATGGCGATGAACAGCTTCCCGTTCTTCGCCGTGCCCAACGCCGAGGCGTTCTACGCGCAGACGCGCGCCTCCATCCCGGACCCGGCCACCGGCAAGCCAGACCCGCAGAAAATGGCCGCGGTGCTGGCGAAATACCCCAGTGCACAAGCGTTCCAGCAGTGGGCCAAGTCTGCGCCGTGGACCAGCAGCTGGGCTGACACCACCTTCAACAGCGTCAACAGCTTCTGGTTCACCAACGCGCAGGGCCAGAAACGCGCGGTGCGCTGGCGCTGGCAGCCGCAGGCGCCGGTGGTCGAGATGGATGCGGAAACGCGCAAGAACGCCAGCGTCGATTTCCTCAGCCAGGAACTGCAGCAGCGCCTGGCCAGCGGCCCGGTGCGCTGGAACCTGGTCGTGACCACCGCCGAGCCCGGCGATGCCATCGATGATCCGTCGGTACCGTGGCCCGAATCGCGTGATCAGGTGGTGGCCGGCGTGCTCAGCCTGGACCGCCTGCAGTCGCAGGAAGAAGGCGCCTGCGGCCAGATCAACTTCGATCCGCTGATCCTGCCCAGTGGCGTGCGTGGCAGTGACGATCCGATCCTGGCGGCCCGCTCGGCGGTGTATTCGCAATCCTTCAACCGCCGCGAACGCGAACGCGCCACCGGCAACGTCGAGCAACCGAAGGAGGCCGCACGATGAGCACCGGCAACGGCCACTTCAACCTGCTCGCGCGCGTGCTGCACTGGTCCATGGCGCTGATGATCATCGCCATGCTGTTCATCGGCGTGACCATGGTCGCCTCGCTGCACCTGCGGCCGATGCTGATCGATCTGCATCGCCCGTTGGGCATCGCGATCGGCGTACTGGTGCTGCTACGCCTGTACAACCGGCTGCGCCATCGTCCGCCACCGCTGCCGGCGGATCTGCCGGTATGGCAGGTGATGGCGGCCAAGGCCTCGCACTGGATGCTGTATGCACTGATGCTGGCGATGCCGCTGATCGGCTGGGCGATGCTGTCGGCCGGCGGTTACCCGATCGTGCTGTGGGGCGGCCTGCACCTGCCGCCGATCGTGCCGCACACCCCGGCGCTGTATGCCGCGTTGCGCAACGCGCACAGCCTGCTGGCCTATGTGTTGTTCGCCACGGTGCTGATGCACGTGGGTGCGGCGCTGTTCCACCTGTGGGTGCGGCGCGATGGCGTGTTCCAGGCGATGGCGCGCGGGAAGGATTGAAAGGGTTCGCCGGGTGTTCCCGGCGGATCGTTTCCGCGACCGCGGGGGGGGTCACTTTTCTTTTCGCGCGAAAAGAAAAGTAACCAAAAGAAACGCGCCGCCAGAGCGCGAGCCGGTGCTGCGCACCGGTGCCCTGTGCTTCTCGGTGAATCAGGGGACGGCGCCGAACTCGCTGCGCTCAAACACCGGCGCCTCTTCGCCCCTGATTCCCCTGCGATGCTCGGCTCGCTCAAGGCGGACCCAAGGTCAAATGCCACAGCTGCACCCAGTAGATCCACGCCATGCGTGGATGCCGTTGCCGTTGCCGTTGACCTTGACCTTGACCTTCCAGTCCGCCTTCAAGCGAGCCGAGCACCGCAGGTCCGGCGAGGGCGAAGAGGTGCGGGTGTCTGAGCGCAGCGAGTTCCCGCACCGTCCCTCGACGGACCGAGGAGCGCAGGGCACCGGCGTGCGAAGCGCGCCGGCTCGCGGCCGGCGGAGCGTTTCTTTGGTTACTTTCTTGATGGCGCACATCCATGTGCGCCACCCTGCGGGCCGGCTACGCCGTTCCACGCTGCTCCTGCAGCGTGGTGCACGAGCAAAGAAAGTGACACCCCTCCGCGGTCGCGGAAATGATCCGCTACAACCACCCCTTCTGCCGCGCCAGCCGGTACGCCTCGATGCGATTGGCCACACCCAGCTTGCCGATGCACTCGGACAGGTAATTGCGCACCGTACCGTGCGACAACCCCAGCTGCTCGGCGATCTCGCTGGCGGTGCGGCCCTCGCCCGCCAGCCGCAGCACGCGGCGTTCGCGGTCGGTCAGCGGGTCGGCCTGCGACCACGCATCCAGTGCCAGCTGCGGGTCGATCGCGCGGATGCCCTGCTTCACCTTGCGCAGGGCGTCGGCCAGGTTCTCGGCCGGTGCGTCCTTCAGCAGGTAGCCCAGCACGCCAGCTTCCAGCGCGCGGCGCAGGAAACCGGTGCGGGCGAAGGTGGTCACGATCACCACCTTGATCGGCAGTTCGTGGCGGGCGATGCGTTGCGCCAGCTCCAGCCCGCTCAGGCCCGGCATCTCGATGTCGGTGACCAGGATGTCCGGCTGCAGCTGCTGCAGCATCCGCCAGGCGGCCTCGCCATCGGCAGCACTGCCCAGCACTTCGATGTCCGGCTCCAGGCCCAGCAGCGCCGACAGTGCGCCGCGCACCATGGCCTGGTCTTCGGCCAGCAGGATGCGGATCATGCGGCACCGTCCTGCGCCAACGACGTGGGCGACAGCGGCGTGGTCGCGGCCATCAACGGCACGCGTACCGTCAGCACGGTGCCCGCCCCGCGCGGCGACTGCAGCGTCAACTGGCCACCCAGTGCTGCGGCCCGCTCACGCATGCCACTCAACCCATTGCCCTCGGCCTGCACGCCGCCACGGCCGTCATCGCGTATCTGCATCGCCAACTGTCGTTCCTCAAGCATGAAATCCACCTGCACCCGGGTCGCCTGCGCATGGCGCACGATGTTGGTCGCCGCCTCGCGCAGCACCAACGCCAGCCCGCGCTCCACCTCCACCGGCATCGCAGGTGGCGCCGTGTACTGCAGATGTACCTGCTGGCATTCCAGCAGCAGACGCGCCGACGCCAGTTCCCCCGCCAGATCACTGGCGCGGATGCCGGTCACTGCACTGCGCACCTGTGCCAGCGCTTCGCGTGCAATGTCCTCGGCCTCGCCGATCTCCTGCCGTGCACGCGCGTCATCGCGATCGTAAAGCTTGCGTGCCAGCTCCAGCTTCAGCGTGATCAGCGACAGCGTGTGCCCCAGCAGGTCGTGCAGGTCGCGGCCGATACGCTCGCGCTCGGCGGTGGTGGCCAGTCGCCGCACCTCGTCCTGCGACAGCTGCAGGGCAACGTCGCGCTGCTGGCTCAGGGCCTCCACGTTCACCACCAGCCCGACGATGAACGACACCGCCGGCATCCACACCATGGCCTGCCACGGATAGCCGAAGTACAGCGCGGTGCCGCAGAACAGCAGGTTCAGCGCGGTCAGCTGCAGCAGGTACGCCCACCAGCTGCTGCGCCCGCTCATGCGGATCATCACGCAGCCGAACACGAAGTAGCTCAGTCCCGAGGGGTACCAAGGCAGCAGTACCAGGGCCATCACGATCATGCCCAGCGCATAGCGCCACCCATGGTGCCGTGGCGACAGCATCACCCTGGCATAGAGCAGCAGGAACAGCGGGTAGCTGGCCAGGGTCAGCAGCAGCCAGCGCAGCGTGAAGCCATTGCCCAGCACCGGGGTGAGGAAGATCCATACCGACCACAGCAGGTGGATCGCTCCGCTCCAGGGCGACTTGCCACGTCGCAGCAGTTCGGCCACGGCCGAATCCGGCGCAGGGCGCAGCAGGGACGCAAGCCAGCTCGACGACACGGGAGAATCCAGGCGGGGACGATCGCTGCCGATCATGCCAGTTCAGCCGATCCGGCGCAGGCGACGGCGCGCCAGCAGCAGCGCCACCACCGTGACCGCCAGCAGCACCAGCAGGTGGCCGGCCACGCTGCCCACCGACGGCAGCCCGACCACCGGCAGCGCCAGCTGCGCCAGATGCCAGGTCGGCCACAGTGGGGCCATCGTCGAGAACAGCGTGGGCAGCACAGACAGCGGCAGCCACAGGCCCGACAACAGGGCCAGCGGCAGGTAGACCAGATTGACCATCGCCGGTGCCGCGCTGGCACTGACATGGCTGCCGATCAGCAGGCCAATCGCCCCCAGCGGCAGCGCCGCCAGGCCCGCCACCGCCAGCAGCTGCACCATCTGAAACGCCTGCAGCTGCACGCCACCGAGCACGCGCGCGACGCCGATCAGCAGCAACGCCACCAGCAGCGCGAACATCACCGCCATCGCCAGCCGTGCCAGCAGCGGTGCCGCCGCCGGCATCGGCAGCGCGCGCTTGAGAGTCAGCAGGCCGCCTTCACGATCCAGCGCCAACTGCACGCCGAAGCCGAACAGGGCCGGGGCCATCGCGCCGAACACGCAGTAGGTGGCCAACAGGTACAACGGCGCATGACCGCGCCCCAGCAGCACGCCGAACAGCAGGTAGAACAGCACCGGGAACAGCAGCGAGGGCACCGCGAACGCCGGCGTGCGCCAGGCGCGGCGCAGTTCGGCCATCAGCTCGGCGCGGTACGGACGTAGTGCCTGTCGCCATGCAGGCAGCGACAATCCGGTGGTACGGACAAGGGTGTTCATGCGGCCTCCCGGGTCATGTCGAGGAAGGCGTCGGCCAGCGCCGCACCCTGTACTTCCAGTTCGCGCAGCTGCGCATCGGCGGCCAGCAGGCGCGCCACCACAGGCTCGGCCGGGCTCGCCAGCAGCTGCAGGTGCTCGCCGTCGCGCTGCACCTCCTGCACGCCCGGCCACTGCTGCACGTCCGCAATGGGCAACCCGCTGCGGCAGCGGATGCGGCGCGGCCGATCGGCCAGGCGCAGCTCGCTCAGCGGCGCGTCGGCCAGTACCCGGCCCTGCTCCAGCACCACCACCTGCTGCGCCAGCGCTTCGGCTTCCTCCAGGTAATGGGTGGTCAGCAGCACACCACAGCCTTCGGCCACCAGCTGCCGGATCGCTTGCCACATCGCCTGCCGCGCCTGGATGTCCAGGCCGGTGGTGGGCTCGTCCAGGAACAGCACGCGCGGGCGGCCACACAGCGCGATGGCGAATTGCACGGCGCGCTGCTGGCCACCTGACAGCTGGCCGTAGCGGCGGCGCGCGAGCGCCTGCAGGCCCGCGCGCTGCAGCACCTCCTGCAACGGCATCGGGTCGGGATAGCAGGCGCTGGCCTGCGCCACCAGTTCGTCCACCTGCAGCATCGTCGGCAGGCTGGTGCTCTGCAGCATCACGCCCAGGCCGAGACGGCTGGTCCGCTGCTGCGGGTCGCCGCCGAGCAGTTCGACCTGCCCGCCATCGGCGCGGCGCAGGCCCAACAACACGCTGATCGCGGTACTCTTGCCGGCACCGTTGCGGCCCAGCAGCGCCAGCACCTGGCCAGCGCGTACCTGCAGATCGATGCCATGCAGGGCGGTATGGTCGCGGTAACGCACCTGCACCTGCTGCAGGCGGGCCAGCGACGGGGCGATCGGATCCATGGGCGGTACCGGTAGCGGGGACGTTGCCATCCTGTGCCGCCGTGGTCACGTTTCGCAGTTGCCGCCGTCAGTGTCATCGGGTGACAGCTGTCACTGCCGTCATCGCTGTGCCTGCCTTCATGCTGTGCCGCACGCTCCACCGCCGGAACCGCCGCCGTCCGCCCTTCCGGTCACACCCGCCCGAACGTCTGTGATGGAACGAATGAACGCTTCTGCCGAGCTGTTGAAGGAACTCCGTATCGACCGCAAGTCCCCGCCGCCCGCCTCCGGAGGGAGTGGTAGTGGTGGTGGCCGCCGCTGGCTGTGGATCGCGATCATCGTGGTCGTGCTGCTGGTCGCCGCCGCCGTCACCTTCCTGTTCGGCCGTGCGCCGGCGGTGGAGGTGGAAACCGCACCTGCCGTGGCCATCCAGCAGGGCAGCGCCAGCAGTTCGGTGCTCGATGCCAGCGGCTACGTGGTCGCCCGGCGCATGGCCACGGTCTCGGCCAAGATCACCGGCAAGGTGCGCGAGGTGATGATCGAGGAAGGCATGCGCGTGGAGCAGGGCCAGATCATGGCCACGCTGGACCCGATCGATGCCGACGCGCAGCGCAGCCTGTATGCCTCGCAGCTGCAGGCCGCACGCAGCCAGGTGGCCGGTCTGGAGGCACAACAGAAGCAGGCCGCCGCCGAAGCCAGCCGCCTGCAGGCGCTGGTCGGCCAGCAGCTGGTGTCGCGCTCGCAGTACGATCAGGCCGTGGCCCAGCGCGACAGCCTGCGTGCACAGCTGGACACCGCGCAACGCAACGTCAAGGTCGCCAACGACCAGCTGGCCATCGCCGACCTGGGCGTGGACAACAACATCGTGCGCGCGCCGTTCTCCGGCGTGGTCACCGCCAAGGCTGCGCAGCCCGGCGAAATCGTTTCGCCGCTGTCGGCCGGCGGCGGCTTCACCCGCACCGGCATCGGCACCATCGTCGACATGGACTCGCTGGAGATCGAAGTCGAGGTCGGCGAAGCCTTCATCGGCCGCGTGCAGCCGAAGATGCCGGTGGAAGCCACGCTCAATGCCTACCCGGAATGGAAGATTCCCGGCGAGGTGATCGCCATCATCCCCACCGCCGACCGCGGCAAGGCCACGGTGAAGGTGCGCGTGGCGCTGAAGGTGAAGGACCCGCGCATCGTTCCGGAGATGGGCGTGCGGGTCAGCTTCCTGGAACAGGCGCAGCCGCAGGCGGCCGCCAAGCCGCAGGGCGTGCGCGTGCCGGCGGGCGCCGTGGTGCAGCGCGAGAGCGCCTCGGTGGCCTTCGTGCTGGGTGATGAGAACCGCGTACAGCAGCGCACGGTCGAGGCCGGCCAGGCGATGGGCAAGGACCGCCAGATCCTCAAGGGCGTGAGCGCGGGTGAATCGGTGGTGGTGAACCCGCCCGACACCCTGCGCGATGGCGCCAAGGTGCAACAGAAACAAGCGCAGTAACGGCCTGGCGCCTGCGGGCGCCGCCGGCAACACCGCTCGACGCATGCCTGCGGCCACCGCCGTGGTGCTTCCCCGTTTCCCGCCTTCCGTGGAGAACCACCCATGTCGACCCTGGTTTCATTGCGCAACATCACCAAGACCTACCAGCGCGGCCCCGAGAAGGTGCAGGTGCTGCACGGCATCGACCTGGACATCGCCAGCGGCGACTTCGTTGCGCTGATGGGCCCGTCCGGCTCGGGCAAGACCACCCTGCTCAACCTGATCGGTGGTCTGGACAACCCCAGCGGCGGCGAGATCAGCATCGAAGGCGAGCGCATCGACCAGATGAGTGGCGGCCAGCTGTCGACCTGGCGCAGCCACCACGTCGGCTTCGTGTTCCAGTTCTACAACCTGATGCCGATGCTGACCGCGCAGAAGAACGTGGAACTGCCACTGCTGCTGACCCATCTCAATGCGGCGCAGCGCAAGCGCAACGCCGAGATCGCGCTGACCCTGGTCGGCCTGGCCGACCGCCGCAGCCACCGCCCGAATGAACTGTCCGGCGGCCAGCAGCAGCGCGTGGCGATCGCCCGCGCGATCGTCTCCGACCCGACTTTCCTGATCTGCGACGAACCGACCGGCGACCTCGACCGCCAGTCTGCCGAGGAAATCCTCGGCCTGCTGCAGCAGCTCAACTGCGAGCACGGCAAGACCATCATCATGGTCACCCATGACCCGAAGGCCGCCGAGTACGCCACGCACACGGTGCACCTGGACAAGGGCGAGCTGGCCGACGCGCCGCTGGCCCACTGACGGAGGCCACGGCGATGAAATATTTCTCGTTGGTGTGGGCGCAGCTGTTCCGCAGCCGCACCCGTACATTGCTGACCCTGCTTTCGGTGGTGGCCGCGTTCCTGCTGTTCGGCATGCTCGATTCGGTACGCGTGGCGTTCAATTCCGGCGGCAGCGTGGAGGGCGCCAATCGGCTGGTGGTGGCCTCACGACTGTCGATCACCCAATCGCTGCCGATCCGCCTGGAAGCGCAGGTGCGGCAGGTGGCCGGCGTGCGCGACGTGGCCTACGGCATGTGGTTCGGCGGCATCTACCAGGACCCGAAGAACTTCTTCCCGAACTTCTCGGTGTCACCCAACTACTTCGATGTCTACCGTGAACTGCAGATCGATCCGGCGCAGCTGGAAGACTGGAAGCAGACCCGCACCGGCGCCATCGTCGGCGAAACGCTGGCCAAGCAGTTCGGCTGGAAGATCGGCGACACCATCCCGCTGCAGGCAACCATCTTCCCGCGTGGCGGCAGCAATGACTGGCCGTTGGAACTGAAGGGCATCTTCCGCTCGAAGGACCGCACACAGGCGGGCAACGAAGAACGCCAGTTGATGATGAACTGGAAGTACTTCGACGAATCCAACGACTACATCAAGAACCAGGTGAGCTACTACACGATCACCCTGGACAACCCGGACCATGCCTCGCGGGTGGCGCAGGCGATCGACGCGATCTCGGCCAACTCCGACCACGAGACCAAGACCCAGTCCGAATCGGCGTTCCAGCAGGCGTTCGTCAAGCAGTTTGCCGACATCGGCATGATCGTCACGTCGATCATGGGCGCGGTGTTCTTCACCCTGCTGCTGTTGACCGGCAACACCATGGCGCAGGCCGTGCGCGAGCGCGTGCCGGAGCTGGCCACGTTGAAGACGCTGGGCTTCAAGGACAGCACCGTGCTGACCCTGGTGATGGTGGAGTCGGTGCTGCTGATCGGCCTCGGCGGCCTGCTCGGCATGGTGCTGGCCTCGCTGGTGCTGCCGGTGGTGGCCGCGAACTTCGGCGGCGTGCTGCCCGCGCATGTGCCGTGGAATACTTGGCTGCTGGGCGTCGCCCTGGTGCTGCTGATCGGCACCATCGTCGGCCTGCTGCCCGCGCTGCGTGCCAAGCGCCTGAAGATCGTCGACGCACTGGCCGGCCGCTGAGGAGAACGCAGACATGTTCAAGAGCAGACTCAAGAAGTGGCTGGGCAACGGCGTGACGGTGCTGCTGCTGGTGATCGGCCTGGTGCTGTGGATCGGCCTGCCATGGATCGGCGTGCTGGCCGTGGCCGTGCTGGTGGCACTGTGGCTGCTGCTGACCCGTGGCGGACGGCTGGCACTGGCCGCCACCCGCATCGGCGTGGCCAGTCTGCCGCAGCGCTGGGGCGCGTCCTCGGTGATCGTGGTCGGCATCGCCGGTGTGGTCGGCGTGCTGGTGGCGATGCTGGCGATGGGCGAAGGCTTCCAGGCCACGCTCAACAACACCGGCGATGACACCACCGCCATCGTGCTGCGCGGCGGCTCGCAGGCCGAAATCAACTCGGTCATCACCCGCGAACAGGTGCCGACGCTGTCCACCCTGCCCGGCATCAGCCGCGATGCCGAAGGCCGGCCGCTGCTGTCACCGGAGCTGTCGCAGGTGGTCAACCTGGTATCGAAGTCTGATGGCACCGACGTCAACGCGCAGTTCCGCGGCGTCGGCCCGCAAGCGTGGGCGTTGCATGACAAGGTCAAGATCGTCGAAGGCCGCACGTTCGCCACCGGCCTGCGCGAGATCGTGGTCGGCCAGGGCGCCAAGGGCCAGTTCCGCGATCTGGATGTGGGCAAGACGCTGACGCTGGGCAACCAGACCTGGACCGTGGTGGGTGTGTTCGCCACCGGCGACGCGCATGATTCGGAACTGTGGACCGACGCCGATACGCTGGCCACCACCTACCAGCGCAGTGCGTGGCAGTCGATCAGCGTGCGCACCGATGGCAAGGCCGGCTTCGAGCAGTTCAAGGCCGCCGTCGCCGCCGACCCGCGCCTGAAACTGGACGTGGAAACCACCCGCGTCTACTACAGCAAGCAGGGCGGCGGGCTGACCAAGCTGATCGACATCCTCGGCAAGGTGATCGGCACCATCATGGCGGTCGGTGCGGTGTTCGGCGCGCTCAACACCATGTACGCGGCGGTCGCCACGCGTGCGCGCGAGATCGCCACCATGCGCGCGATCGGCTTCCGCGGCCTGCCGGTGGTGACGGCGGTGATGCTGGAGACGATGCTGCTGGCACTGCTCGGCGGCCTGCTGGGGTGTGCGGTGGCATGGCTGCTGTTCAATGGCTACAGCGTGTCCACCATCGGCAGCAACTTCAGCGCAGTGGTGTTCAAGTTCCATGTGTCGCCGGAACTGCTGTGGACCGGCCTGAAATGGGCGCTGGGCATCGGCCTGGTCGGCGGCCTGTTCCCGGCAATGCGCGCGGCACGTTTGCCGATCACCACGGCGCTGCGCGAAACCTGAGCATCACGCAGCGATACAACGCGCATTGCGCAGGGGACGGAGCGAAGGCTCCGTCCCTTTTTTCTTGCGCGTCATCCGCGCATGGCGTGGATCTACCGAGGGCGATGCATCCAGGCCGGGTGATGAACCAGTACGTCCAGTAGATCCACGCCATGCGTGGATGGATGCCTGCACACACGCACTGCTACAGATTGCGGGAAATCCGCCGCTATCGATGCCTCTGCCCATCGCCAACGCAACGCACGTGACGTTGCGCACATCACATCTGTGGATTGTTGGTTGCGATTCATTTTCGCGCACATCCGTGGCGCAGAGACAAACAGTTACGAATGGAAACAATCTAGAATCGCGCCCCCCCCACGTTGGTTTGCAGCACCCCACGCGCCCACAGAACGGGCGCATGTTTTTTCTGAAGCACGAGATTTCACGGATGTCCCTGAAAACCAATCCGCTGCGCAACGCGATCGTCATCGCGCTGGCCGCCAGCTGCACCACCCCCGCCTTCGCACAGAGCACCGGCGACGCCACCACCACTCTCGACCGCATCGAAATCACCGGCTCGCGCATCCGCCAGGCCAGTGTCGAGACCGCACAGCCGGTGATCGCGCTCAACCGCGCCGAGATCGAGAAGAAGGGCTACGTCAACGTCGCCGACATCCTGCAGGACATTCCCGCTGCTGGTTCGCCGAGCATGAGCCGCGCGTCTTCGCTGACCTCCTCGCGCGACTTCGGCGGCATGTACGTCAGCCTGCGCAACCTCGGCCCGGAACGCAGCCTGGTGCTGATCGACGGCCGCCGCATGGGCGTCAGCGCCGGCGGCTACTCCGACCTGGCCTCGATTCCGTCGGCCATCGTCGAGCGCGTGGAAGTGCTGACCGATGGCGCGTCCGCGCTGTACGGCTCGGACGCCATCGCCGGCGTGGTCAACATCATTACCCGCAAGAACTTCGACGGTGGCCAAGCCAGCGTCTATGTCGGCCAGTACGGCCAGGGTGACGGCCAGAAGCGTTCCTACAGCGCCACCTTCGGCAAGACCTTCGACCGCGGCTGGTTCAGCGTGGGTGCCGAGCGCACCAAGGAAGACGAAGTGCTGGGCAAGGATCGCGAGTTCAGCCGCTATCCCAACGGCCCGCGCCACCCGACCGACAACCTGAACGGCAACACCCCGTGGGGCTACGTCACCGTCGGTGGCAAGAACCTGACCGTGGGCCCGGGCGGCGATCCGAGCCAGAAGGGCAACTTCCACGCGCCGGATCCGGCCGATGGTGCCAACAGCAAGACCAACATGAGCCTGCTGACCGGCCTGGAGCGCACCTCGGTGTTCGCCAACGGCGGCTTCTCGATCACCGACGACCTGCGCATCGTCGCCGACGCGCTGTACAGCAAGCGCGAATCGACCAAGCAGCTGGCCGGCTACCCGTACTCGGTCAGCGCCGCCCAGGCGCGCAACGGCAGCCGTGCCGCCCTGTCCAAGGACAGCACGTTCAACCTGTGGGGCCAGGATGTGCTGTTCGCGCACCGCTCCGAGGAGCTGCCGCGCGGCACCGAGAACAATCTGGAGACCAAGCGCGCCAGCATCGGCCTGGAAGGCAGCTTCGAAACCGGTTCGCGGTACTGGGACTGGAACGTCAGCTACATGTACAACCGCAATGAAGGCGAGCGCATCGGTACCGGCAGCATGTACCAGCCGCACGTCAACCAGGCCGTCGGCCCGTCCTTCATGGATGGCAACGTGGCCCGCTGCGGCTCACCGGGTGCGGTGATCGCCGGCTGCGTGCCGTGGAACCCGGCTGCGCCGATGGGTTATACCGGCCCTGGCTCGCTGAGCAACCAGGACGTACAGGACTACCTGTTCGCCCGCTTCGTCGACAAGATGAAGAGCACCACCAAGGTGGCCAGCGCCAACATCTCCGGTTCGCTGTTCACCCTGCCGGCCGGCGACATCATGGGCGCGATGGGCTTCGAGCACCGCAGCGAAGAAGCCAGCTACACCCCGGACATGCGGGTGCAGAAGGGTGAGATTGCCGGCACCACCGGCCAGCCGACCCGTGGCGACTACTCGCTCAACGAGGTCTACCTGGAGCTGCAGGTGCCACTGCTGGCCGATCTGCCATTCGCGCGCGAACTGTCGCTGGACGTGGCCGGTCGCTACTCGGATTACAACAACTTCGGCTCGACCACCAACAGCAAGTTCGGCCTGAAGTGGAAGCCGATCGACAGCCTGCTGGTCCGCGCAACCTATGGCACCGGCTTCCGTGCGCCCACCGTGGATGACCTGTACGGCGGTACCGTCAGCACCCGCGATTCGTTCACCGATCCGTGCGATACCTCGTTCGGTACCGCGGCCACCAGCCCGACCGTTGCTGCCCGTTGCCAGGCGCTGAAGGTGCCGGCCAACTTCCGCCAGCTCAACAGCGATGGCACCGTTGCCACCAAGCCGGGCCAGCAGTCGACCGTCGACTTCAACTCGGGTTCCAACGCGGCGCTGAAGCCGGAAACCGCCAAGACCTGGACCGTGGGCCTGGTGTACAGCCCGGACTTCGTGGCCGGCCTGGATGTCAGCCTCGACTGGTGGAAGATCCGCATCAACAACGCCATCGTCTCCGAGACCACCAACAGCATTCTCGAGCAGTGCTATGTGCAGGGTTCGGACGCCGCCTGTGGTCGCTTCACCCGTGGCAGCAACGGCCAGGTCAACAGCCTGGACCGCTCGCTGGTCAATGCCGGTTTCCGCGAAACCGCCGGCTATGACATCAACGTGCGTTACCGCCTGCCGGAAACCACGTTCGGCCAGTTCGCCGTCAACTGGAACACCACCTACACCGACTACCTGAAGCAGCGCAACGACAACGCCGCGACCACGCCGGTGGAGCAGCGCACCAGCTGGGGCGGCGACTTCCGCGTCCGCTCGACCTTCAACCTGGATTGGCAGTACGGCGACCTCGGCATCGGCTGGACCGCGCGCTACTACTCCAGCATGAAGGAGAAGTGCTCGTACATGGACGAGTGCAACCTGCCGGGCTTCAGTTCGTCGTACACCAGTGCATCGCCGACCAACAAGGTGGGCTCCAACACCTTCCACGACCTGCAGGTGCGTTACAGCCTGCCGTGGGACGGCACCGTGTCGCTGGGCGTGAACAACGTGTTCGACCACCAGGGTCCGATCATGTACAGCCAGCCGAACAGCAGCTTCACCTACTACGGTGGCTTCGACATCGGCCGCTTCATGTACATGAAGTACCAGCAGCGCTTCTAAGCCTGCAACCGCGTTCCCGTCACAGCCAACTCTCTCCTGGCTGTGGATGGAAGCAGAGCGGCGCCCCTCGGGGCGCCGCTCTTTTTTGTGCACACGTGTCAGCGGCGCTAGCGCTTGGCGCGCATCGTGCGGATGTTGTCGCCGACGAACAGCACCAGGCCGGCCCAGATCGCGGCAAAGCCGATCGCCTTTGCGGTGTCAAACGCTTCGTGGAAGAAGAACACACCCAGCAGCAGCTGCAGGCTCGGCGCGATGTACTGCAGGATGCCGACCAGCGACAGCGGAATGCGCTTCACGCCGTAGGCGAAGCCGATCAGCGGCACGGCGGTGACTGCGCCGCCGAAGATCAGCAGCAGGTCGTTGCGCCAGCCCCAGCCATGGAAGAACGCGCCGCCATGGCCGTTCTCGGCCCAGATCGCGAAGGCCAGCGCCGGCAGGAACAGGTACATGCTTTCCACGCCCAGGCCGGCCACCGGGTCGACCGAAACCAGCTTGCGCAGCAGGCCATACAGGCCGAACGAACAGGCCAGGCCCAGCGCGATCCACGGCGGTGTGCCGGCGTCGATGGTCAGCCAGGCCACGCCTACCGCCGCCATCGCCACCGCCACCCACTGCAGGCGGCGCAGGCGTTCCTTCAGCACCAGCACGCCCAGCAGCACGTTCACCAGCGGGTTGATGAAGTAGCCCAGGCTGGTCTCGATGACATGGCCGGCGTTGACCGCCCAGATGTACAGGCCCCAGTTGAAGGCGATGGTCAGGCTCGACACCAGCAGGATCGGCAGCGCGCGCGGCTGTGCGGCGATCTTCTGCCACCAGCCCAGGCGCGAGCTGAGCAGCAGCCAGCCCAGCACCAGCACGGTGCTCCAGATGATGCGGTGGGCGATGATCTGGAACGAGGGCACCTCGTTGAGCAGGTGCCAGTACACCGGCACCAGGCCCCAGATCACGAAGGTGGACGCAGTGACCAGCAGGCCCCGGCGTTGTTCTTTCTCATCCATGCTCATTTCTTTCTCGTCCTTGCCATCGTCAGCACCACCACACCCAGAAGAATCACCACCATCGCCAGCAGGTCGCGCCAGCCGAACCGTTCACCGTTGAGCAGTGCGCCCAGCAGCACCGCGATCACCGGATTGACGTACGCGTAGCTGCCCGCCAGCGCGGGGCGCACGTTCTGCAGCAGCCACACGTAGGCGGTGAACGCGACGATGGAGCCGAACACGCACAGGTAGGCCATCGCCAGCAGGCCACCGGTATCGGGCAGCGTGGTCGGGCGCTCGCCCACCGCCAGGCCGATCAGCACCAGCAGCACGCCGCCGCAGAGCATCTGCCCGGCGGCGGTCATGAACGGGCCCGGCAGGTCCAACCCGCGTGCCCACACCGAACCGAAGGCCCAGCCGATCGGCGCGATCAGCAGCAGCACCAGCCCGGTCGGCGAGGCGGTCAGGCTGCTGCCGGCGTTGAGCCAGACCACGCCCAGGAAACCGATGGCGATGCCCAGCCATTCGCCCTTGCTGGCGTGCTGGCCGCGCAGCGCCGAGAACAGCGCCATCCACAGCGGCACCGAGGCCACTGCGGTGGCGGCCAGGCCCGAGGACACCTCACGCTCGGCCAGCACCACCATGCCGTTGCCCAGCACCAGCATGGTCACGCCCATGATGACCAGGTTGCGCCACTGCCGCAGGGTCGGGTTCGGCATCTTCCAGAACAGGCGCAAGGCCAGGAACATCAGGCCACCGGCAATGATGAACCGGCTGCCGGAGACCATCGTCAGCGGCAGTGCGCCGCCGTGCAGGGCCTTGGCGATGCCCAGGTAGGTCGAGCCCCAGACCACGTAGACCAGCAGCAGTGCCAGCGCGACAAGGCCACCCCGGGGGGCAGCCGCAGACGAAGAGGGGGGAGCCGACATGACACACCAGGGAGCCGGGGGAAGGCGGATTCTAGGACGTTTTGAGTATGGTCCGGGACCCCATACGGTGGCACGCTGTCATCCATCCATGCACCCTGCTCTGGTCTGCTACCCCGTGTTGACGGTCGATGCAGTACCAAGAGGGCTGCCCGGCCGCGCCGCCCCAAGGCCGGGCGCCGTTTTCCCAGCGCACGGACGCGCCGCATCGAGGATTCCCACCCAGATGAGCACCACGTCCCAACCTGCTGTCCCCGCGAACGACCGCGCCGCCCTGCGGCGGTCGATCTCCAACACCCTCAAAGGCTCCGCCGGCAACCTGGTGGAGTGGTACGACGTCTACGTGTACTCGGTGTTCGCCGTGTACTTCGAATCGCAGTTCTTCTCGCCCGACGACAAGAACTCCACGATGTACGTGTGGGCGATCTTCGCGGCGACCTTCCTGATGCGCCCGATCGGTGCCTGGTTCTTCGGCCGCTTCGCCGACCGCCATGGCCGCCGCCTTGCGCTGACCGTCTCGGTCACGCTGATGGCGCTGTGTTCGTTCCTGATCGCCATCACCCCCACCGCCGCCAGCATCGGCATCTGGGCCGCGGTGATCCTGCTGTTCGCACGCCTGCTGCAGGGCTTCGCCACCGGTGGCGAATATGGTGCCAGCGCCACCTACATGTCCGAGGCCGCCATCCCCGGCCGTCGCGGCTTCCTGTCGTCCTTCCACTACGTCACCCTGGTCGGTGGTCATGTGCTGGCCCAGCTGACGCTACTGCTGATGCTGACCTTCTGGGGCAAGCCGGAAATCTCCGAGTGGGGCTGGCGCATTGCCTTCGGCATCGGCGGCATCGCCGCAGTGGTGGTGTTCTGGCTGCGCCGTGGCATGGACGAGTCGCTGTCGGAGTCGTCCATCGAGGCCGCACGCGAGGGCAAGGCGCAGAAGTCCGGCTCGATGTACGAACTGTTCGTGCACCAGTGGCGGCCGCTGCTGCTGTGCTTCCTGATCACCGCCGGCGGCACCGTGGCCTTCTACACCTATTCGGTGAACGGCCCGAAGATGATCCAGAGCGCCTTCGCCGGCAACGACCCGATGACCGGCACCCTGATCAACCTGGGCGTGCTGGCGTTCCTGATGGTGCTGCAGCCGGTCGGTGGCTGGCTGTCGGACATCATCGGCCGCAAGACCCTGCTGGTGTTCTTCGGCGTCGGCGGCGTGCTGTACAGCTGGTACCTGATCACCCAGCTGCCGCACCAGCATGACGCCACCCTGGCCTTCCTGACCCTGGCCATGGCGTTCGTCATCCTCACCGGTTACACCTCCATCAACGCGGTGGTGAAGGCCGAGCTGTTCCCCACCCATGTGCGCGCACTGGGCGTGGGCCTGGGCTACGCGCTGGCCAACTCGCTGTTCGGCGGCACCGCCCCGCTGCTGTACCAGGGCGCGCTGAAGACCGGCCACGTCGACTGGTTCGCCATCTACGTGACCGCGACGATCGCGGTATCGTTGGTGATCTATGTGTTCTTCCTCACCAACAAGGGCCCGAACTGGCTCGACGGCACCCGCAAGTAAGCGCGTTGCCCTGATCGCGGCCACCGGTGCAATGCCGGTGGCCGCTGCGTCTCCCGCCACGCCATTGATGTGGATCGCGGCGACGCTGGCCGCAGCCACGGCATTGGCCTGGCTGCTGCGCCGCCCCAACGCACAGGCCGCGTGGCCGCGCATCGGATTCGGGATCGCCCTGTTGGTGTTCTGCGCCGCGCTGGCGCTGCAGCTGGCGGTGGACCTGGGCAGCGGCCACAGCTCGCTGCAGCTGCGCCTGCACCGCGGCATCAATTCCGGGTCGCCGGTTGGACTGCGCACGATGGTGGCGTGCTATCTGGCAGCGCTCGCCGCCAGTGGCTGGGGCGCGTGGAAGCTGCTGCGCCGGCGCTGACGAATACCCGGGCGTGCCGGCCGCTGGCCGGCAACG
>NZ_JAXAXM020000014.1:0-112877 GCF_047500745.2 Stenotrophomonas sp. FR024 | reverse complement strand
GGGGGGGGGGGGGGGGGGGCGGCCAACGCCACCTCTTTCGGTAGTGCCAGCCGCTGGTCGGCAACTCCACATTCTTTCGGTAGTGCCGGCCGCTGGCCGGCAACCTCATGAACCTCCGGAAAGAGCAGGGAGTTGCCGGCCAGCGGCCGGCAGTACCTCAACGGCGGGCCGCTTCGCTCTTGTCGCGCGCGCCGCGGAACTCCGATTCCTTTTCCCACGTCGGCCAACGGCGGCTGTTGGCCAGCTCGGCGCCCAGGTCGTAGACCAGCAGGGTGTCGGCGGCGTGGCCGCTCGGGTCCCAGCTCGGCGTCCACGCATCGCAGGCCTGGTGGTAGCAGTCGGCGAAGTACTTCTCGCGCAGCGCGCGGCCGGCTTCAACGCCGCCGTCCAGCTTGTCCAGGCCCGGGCCGATGGTGATCGCCGGCACGCCCAGGCGGGCGAAGGCGAAGTGGTCGGCACGGTAGAAGAAGCCGGCTTCCAGATTCGGGTCCGGGCTGTAGCTGCGGCCGCGGGCCTTGGCCACGCGTTCCAGGTCACCTTCCAGCGAGACCCGGCCCTTGCCCCACGACGCGATGTCACGGGTCGCACCATCCGGGCTGAACATCTCGATGTTCAGTACTGCGGCGGTCTTGTCCAGTGGCGCCAGCGGGTGTGCGGCGTAGTAGCTGGCGCCCAGCAGGCCCTTCTCTTCAGCGGTAAGTGCCACGAAGTACAGCGTGCGCTGCGGCTGCGGGCCGGCGGCGAACACCCGGCCCAGTTCCAGCACGGTGGCCACACCGGTGGCGTTGTCGATCGCACCGCGGCGGATGCGGTCACCCTTGGCGTCGGCCTGGCCGATACCAAAGGCATCCCAGTGCGCCGAGAAGATCACCGCCTCGTCGGCATGCTCGCCACCGGGCAGCTTGGCCACCACGTTGCGGGTCACCACCTGCTCGCGCTTGAGCGCGAAATCAACGCTCAGCTTCGCGTTGTCCAGCGCCACCGGACGGAAGTCGGCGCGCATCGCCTTGCGCTTCTCGGCATCGAAGTCGAGGCCGGCGTCGGCGAAGATCGCCTCGGCCAGTTCGCGCTGCATCCAGCCACGCAGCGGGGTGTGCTGGGCCATCGCCTCGGCCTGGCCGCGCTCGATGTCGAACAGCGGCGAAGTGCCCGAGCTCTTCACCGTGGCCCAGCCATAGGCGGCCGGTGCGGTCTCGTGCACGATCAACACGCCCTCGGCGCCACGGCGCGCGGCTTCCTCGAACTTGTAGGTCCAGCGGCCGTAGTAGGTCACCGCCTTGCCGTCGAACGCGCCCGGCGCATCGGCTTCGAAATCGGCGTCGTTGATCAGCACGACGGCGATCTTGCCGTGCAGGTCCACGTCCTTGTAGTCGTTCCACTGGCGTTCCGGCGCGTCGATGCCGTAGCCGACGAACACCAGCGGCGCATCCTTGATCTGCACGCGCTTGCGCGGCTGCAGGCTCTGCAGGGTCACGTCCACGCCGTTGGCCAGCGCGCGCTTGCCCTGCTTCAGCGACAGGCTGGCCTTGGCCGCGCCATCCAGCTGTGCGCGCACCAGCGGCACCGGCTGTACCCAGCTGCCATCCACGCCACCCGGCTGCAGGCCGTAGCTGCGGAACTGCTCGATCAGGTACTGCACCGTGCGTTCTTCGCCCTCGGTGGCCGGCGCGCGGCCCTCGAATTCATCCGACGCCAGCACATGCACGTGGCGCGATAGTGCCTGCGGATCGATACCGCCACCCGGCAGGTCGTTGGCCGCATGGGCCAGGCCACCGACAAACAGGCAGGACGACAGCAGCAACACGCGCATCGGATTCACGGCAGTACCACGGCTAGCTTGGAAGTCACCAGAGTGTAACGTGGTCGTGACATCACGGCGCAGCCTGGGCCCACGTCATCCACGCATGGCGTGGATCTACCTGCTGATGCGATCCAGCCAGCACGCCAGGCCCTGCGCGTTGAGTTCGATGTCCATCGCCAGAACAGCGGTCACCGCGGCATCGTCCAGCGCACAGCCATGCAGCTGTGCACGTTCCAGGTACAGCGCCTGCAGTGCGGCCAGCAGGCAGCGGTGGCGGTCCGGTCGGCCATCGCACTGGCGGCCGATGGCGGCCATCGCATCGATCTGCTCGAACAGGTCGTCGGCCAGTTTCTCCACCTGTTCCACACGACCGTAGTGGGTCAGGTACATCGCCTGCGGCGCGTAATCGAGCATGCGCCGGATCGAGGCCTTCATCGCCTCCGGATCGAACTGCACCGGCGATGAGGTGGGGAAGATGAAAGCACCCTGCGCACTGTCCAGCTCACGGTAGGAGATACCGAACGTATCGCCGGTGAACCAGCTGCGGCTGCGCGCATCCCACACGCAGTAGTGGTGCAGCGCGTGACCCGGCGTGTGCAACAGCATTAGCTCGCGGCCAGCCAGATCGATGCGGTGGCCGTCTTCGACCACCACCACACGGTGCTCCGGAATCGCCTCGATGCGGCCATAGCTGCGCGCGATCTCTTCGGCGCCATATACCGCCGTGGCACCCGCAATCAGGCGCGTCGGATCGATCATGTGCGGCGCACCGCGCGGGTGCAGCACCGCCTTCGCATTCGGCAACTGCTGCATCAGCAGGCCTGCACCGCCTGCATGATCCAGATGCACGTGGGTGAGCAGCAGCCAGTCCACCGCCTCCACGCCCAGGCCGGCATCCGCCAGCGCCTGCAGCATCGCCGGCACCGACAGGCCGGTGCCGCAGTCGACGAACGCAGCGCGGCCGTTTTCAACGATCAGGTACGCCGCGTCGAAATCCGGGCGCTGGAAGCCGGTATCGATGGTGTGGATGCTGGGGTCGGCGGTCATCGGCACGCACCTGGCAGGATCGGGAACAGACCCCCATGGTAGGCGCGCAGGCGGCCCGGGTTCGATGCGGCTTTGGTCGGGTAGTGCCGGCCGCTGGCCGGCAACCTCGGGATAGCCAGGAGAATGCATGTGCCGGCCAGCGACTGGCACTACCGATCAGCCGGAGCGCAATGCGAACCGCGGCCGCAGCAACAGGGCCAACACCAGCACCGCCAGGAACGCGCCGTAGGCGTACAGCACCGCCAGCACCTGCGGCCAGATCGGGCCGGCGCCGGGCTGCACCACGCCAATGCGGTAGCCCCACAGCATCGACACGATGCTCAGCGCGAATGCGAGCACCAGGGTGGTGCTGTCGAACAGGCGCCGCCGCGCGGTGCGCGGCTGGCGCGGGAACAGCCAGTACAGGCTGCCCAGCAGCAGGAACCAGGGCAGGAACAGCAGCAGCGACAACCAGGCCATCGCAGACTCCATGTCATCGCGCCGGAGGCGCGCGGACATCATGCCATGACCTTCGTTCACGGGTAGTGCCGGCCGCTGGCCGGCATCCGCCCTTCAACGGCACCGACCAAGGTCGGCATCTACCGATCAGTCGGCTCGCAGCGCCGCCAGCGCGGCCAGCACTACATCCACTTCCGCTTCCAGCTTGAACAGCTCGCTCTGCAGCTGGTCACCCTGCTCGGCCTGCTTGATCACCGCGATCAGCTGGCCCGCATCGCGCGGCGAATCGAAGCCTTCGCTCTGGATCAGCAGGGTGCCGTCACCAGCGGTCAGCTTGAAGTAGAAGCGGCCATCCTTTTCACGGTACTGCTTGAACAGCGGCGGTGCCACGCGGGCCACGCCGGCATCCTCGCTGGCGATGTCGCCTGCGGTGGACAGGTCACGCAGGCCCACCGCATGGCGCAGCTCGTCCAGCAGCGGTGCCGCCAGCTGCTCGCGCAGCTGCTGGCCACGGCGCTTGAGCAGCGCCTCGATCTTCTCCGGCTCGGCCATCAGCGCGTTGTAGCGCTCGCGCAGCGGCGAGAGCTCGCTGTCGATGCGCTCGAACAGCTGCTGCTTGGCATCGCCCCAGCTGATGCCGGCGGCGAACGCCTTGGCGAATTCCGCGGTCTGTTCCGGGGTGGCGAACGCCTGGTACATCTGGAACAGCGCCGAGCCCTCGGTGTCCTTCGGCTCACCCGGTGCGCGCGAGTCGGTCAGGATCGAGAACACCAGCTTCTTCAGCTCTTCGCGCGGCACGAACAGCGGAATGGTGTTGTGGTAGCTCTTGCTCATCTTGCGGCCATCCAGGCCCGCCAGCGTCGCCACCTGCTCGTCGATCACCACGTCCGGCAGCGGGAAGTACTCCTTGCCGTACACATGGTTGAAGCGCTGGGCGAAGTCGCGCGCCATCTCGATGTGCTGGATCTGGTCACGGCCCACCGGCACCTGGTTGGCCTTGAAGATCAGGATGTCGGCGGCCATCAGCACCGGGTACATGAACAGGCCGGCGCTGACGCCTGCGTCCTCGTCCACACCTTCCTCGCGGTTCTTGTCCACCGCCGCCTTGTAGGCGTGCGCGCGGTTGAGGATGCCCTTGCTGGCGATGGCGGTCAGGAACCACATCAGCTCGGTGGTCTCGCGGATGTCGCTCTGGCGGTAGAACCACACGTGTTCCGGGTCCAGCCCGCAGGCCAGCCAGCTGGCCGCGATCTCCAGGGTCGCGCGCTGGGTGCGCTGCGGGTCCTGGGACTTGATCAGGCTGTGCAGGTCGGCCAGGAAGAAGAAGCTCTCGATCCCCGGCGCGCGGCTGGCCGCGATGGCCGGACGGATGGCGCCAACGTAGTTGCCCAGGTGGGGCGTGCCGGAGGGGGTGATGCCGGTAAGGACTCGGGTCGTCATGACTGCGTGGGGTAACCTTCGATGAACGGGGCCAGTTTACCTTGCACGCCACCAACCCCGTCAGGGCCTGCGGCGCGTTCATTCACGCAACCCCGCTGGAGACGCCCGATGAAACGCCTGCTGCCCCTGCTGCTGATCCTGCCCTTGGCCGGCTTCCGCCCGGCCCCGATGCCGCCGCCGGTGTACGACGGCGGCCCCGTGCGCATGGCCCTGGTCGACCGCGACCGCGGCACCGAACTGCGCAGCTACCCCGCCGGGGGCCAGCGCTGGGTGGCCGGCGAGCGCGGCCACCGCTACGCCGTGCGCCTGTACAACGACAGCCCGCGCCGGGTGCTGGTGGTGCTGTCGGTAGACGGCGTCAACGCCATCTCCGGCGAAGATGCCGATCCTTTGCAGACCGGCTACGTGCTCAATCCCGGCCAGCGCGCCGACATCACCGGCTGGCGCAAGAGCCAGGACGAAGTGGCGCAGTTCGTGTTCAGCAGCCCCAGCGGCAGTTATGCCAGCCGCACCGGCCGCCCGGACAACATCGGCGTGGTGGGCGTAGCGGTGTTCGAGGAAGCGCGCCGCTGGCGTCCGGATCCGATCCTGCGCCGTGGCCTGCCGCTGCCAGCCCCGGCGGCGGAAGCGTCGGCCGATGCCAGCGCCAGCAGCAGCCGCATCGAGGGCTATGCCAGCAAGTCGCAGGCGCCAGCGCTGGGTACCGGTCACGGTGCACGCGAGCAGTCTTCGGTGCGCGACACCGACTTCGAACGCGCCAGCCGCAGCCCCGCACAGGTCTTGCAGCTGCGCTACGACAGCGCCCGCAACCTGCGTGCGCGCGGCATCCTGGTGGATTCGCCCTCGCGCCTGCCGCGTGAACCGCAGGCGTTCCCCAACCGCTACGTGCCGGACCCGCCGGCGCGCTGATCGCCCCGTCCAGACAGCACAACGCCCGCAACCTCTCGGTGCGGGCGTTGTGTTGTGGGGGAAACCGAAGTGCTTACTTGTAATCCGGGTAGTCCTTGCTCACGGCGTCCTGGAACTCACGCACTTCCTTCTCCGCGCGGTCCTTGGCCCAGCCATAACGTTCCTGCAGGCGACCGGCCAGATACTCGGCATTGCCTTCGGCCACATCGAAGTCGTCGTTGGTCAGATCGCCCCACTTGGCCTGGGCCTTGCCCTTCAGCTGCGACCACTTGCCGGAAATGATGTCTTTGTTCATTGCTGGGAGTCCTTGGTTGCAACGGCGTTCTTACCGTGGCTCCAGCTTCGCGCAGCAGCTGTTGAATACCGGTCAACCGGCAATGAAATAGATGCTCACCTGCTTGAATGGTTCACTCCGCTTCGACAGCACGCAGCGAAAAGCACGCGCAAAAAAAGGCCGGGGAAATCCCCGGCCTTTTCTCTTTCCGTTCCGTGCAGGGCTCAACGGCCCTTCGCGGTGTCCTCGACCTTCTCGCCCGCCTTCTGCACGTCCTTGCCGGCACCGGCAATGGTGTTGCAGCCGGCCAGCAGGGCCACCGAGAACATCGACAACAGCATCAGGGCAACTACGCGCTTCATGGGCTTCTCCTTGGGTTTGCCGCTACACCGCTTCATTCGCGGATGGGATTGTTTCGCTCGGCGGGAGAAGGCCAACGCCCACCACCGCCGCGTGAAGTGCAATCTGGCGGCAGCGGCGTGGAGCGGGTGTGAACGGATCACAGATCCGTTCAGGCGGCGCCGTCAGTCGCGCATCAGGGTGGACTTGCCGAACAGGCTTTCGACCAGGTCCACGGCCAGTTCGGCAGTGGCATTCTGCTTGTCCAGCAAGGGGTTGAGCTCGACGATGTCCAACGACCCCATGCGTCCGGTGTCGGCGATCATCTCCATCACCAGCTGCGCCTCGCGGTAGTTCACCCCGCCCGGCACAGTGGTGCCCACACCCGGCGCGATGCTCGGGTCCAGGAAGTCCACATCGAAGCTGACATGCAGGTGGGTGTTCTCGTCGATGCCGGCCAGTGCGGCTTCCACCGCGCGCTTCATGCCGTTCTCGTCGATGTAGCGCATGTCATAGACATCCACCTTGTGGGTCTTGATCAGGCGCTTCTCTTCCGGGTCCACCGAACGGATGCCGATCTGGTGCATCTGCGCCGGGGTGATCGCCGGCACGGTGCCACCAAGGCGGGTCAACGCATCCGGGCCGAGGCCGCACAGGCAGGCCACCGGCATGCCATGGATGTTGCCCGACGGGGTCACGTCGCTGGTGTTGAAATCCGAATGGGCATCCAGCCACAGCACGCGCAGGGTCTTGCCCTGTTCGCGGCACCAGCGCGCCACCGCAGTGATCGAACCAATGCCCAGGCAGTGGTCGCCGCCGAGCATGATCGGCATGCGGCCGGCCTGCAGTTCGGCGTAGCTGGCTTCCATCAGCGCATGGTTCCACGCCACCACTTCATCCAGGTGGCGGTAGCCTTCCACCGGCGCGGTCCACGGGTTGCGCGGGCCATCCAGGTTGCCCAGGTCGCGCACGTCCACGCCGCGCGCCTCCAGCGCCTCCGGCAGGCCCGCCACGCGCAGCGCTTCCGGGCCAAGCCGGGCACCACGATGGCCCGCACCCACGTCGGTGGGAACGCCAATCAGGGATACGGAGATGGGATGGGCCATGGGTGCCTCCTGCGGGGGAAAAAGAAGCACAGTCTAGCCAGAGGGATGTGACACCACTCGCGGCGGTGCAGCAGGACATTGGCATGGCATGATGCCGCGCGGACCCGACCGTCCTTCATGGAAGATTGCGATGTCGCCCTTCATCAATACCGCGTGGCCACGCTTTTTCACCGTGGCGCTGCCCATCGCCGTTTTCGCAGTTTTTTTGAGCAACTCGATCGATGCGTCGCCGAATGGCTGGCTGATGCAGGCGACGCTGCTGGTGGTGCCGTTCTCCATCCTGGTGTTCCTTGGGCTTGGCTGGCAGCGTCTGCGCAAGGCACACGCCGAATATCCGATCCTGAAAAGCGAGCCGCAGCGGATGCTGGCAGCGTTGATCGGCAACGTGAAGGTGGCGGCGCTGTGGTTTGGCCTGACGTTCGCCAGCATGTTCGCCCTGATGCTGGCATGGGTGTTGCTGCGAACATCAGGCGGCTGACGGAGGTCCCAGCCTGCGACGAACTCAACCGCCGCGGCGGCGAACCGGCGTCAAGCTCTGCACCTGGCCGTTGTTGCGCATCATGCACAGGAAGCGGCCATCGGGATAATCGATGATCAGTTCCTGGTAATCGCTGCCCACCGGTAGCTGGGTCACCAGCGTGCCCTGCGCACCCTTGCGCATGTTGCAGGAACCCAGCCCGGTATCGCCCGCCGGCGCGCTGTTGGCCGCCTTGGACACATTGCGGAACACCGCGCGGCACCCGCCATTGACCCACACCGAATGCCGCGACAGGCCCCAGTTCTGGCCTTGTTCGCAACGGGTGTGGCTGAGCTGGCGCACGATTTCCACGTTGCCACGGGTATCCATGTCGCACGACACCTGGCGCTGGTCGGTGGACTCGCAGGTGACTTCGCGCGGTAGTGCCGTGTCGTTGTCGTCATCGTGGCGACGGTGGTCGCGATGTTCAGACGATGC
Source organism: Stenotrophomonas sp. FR024 (assembly GCF_047500745.2). Taxonomy (NCBI): domain Bacteria; kingdom Pseudomonadati; phylum Pseudomonadota; class Gammaproteobacteria; order Lysobacterales; family Lysobacteraceae; genus Stenotrophomonas; species Stenotrophomonas sp. FR024. Next base: position 104,568 of record NZ_JAXAXM020000014.1, on the reverse strand, counting down.
GGGCGTTCCGCTGACAATGACCTGGCAGATGCCATTGGCGCCGCCTCGGCCGGTGTAGCTGATCTGCGGCGTGCCGTCCTCGCTGCTGCTGATCGACAGCGTGATGCCACTGTTGGCATCGCGTGCTTCGAAGTAGCGGTCGTTGAAGCGCTTCAGCGTGGCCTCGCGGCCCTGCACGTAGACCGGCCCGCCATCGTCGGCGTGCACATCGATGCCGCCCGGGCAGCTGGCGTTGAAGAACGGCACGGCGGCCATGGCCGGGGTAACGAAAGCGGTGGACAACAGTGCGACGGTAAGCGGCAGGGCATGGCGACGCATGTGCGGATCCCGAAGGGGCCCAGGATGGGCGTGTGGCGGCAGTATGCGGTGCAGCGCTGCGGGCTGTCCGTGAGGATTATCAAGATCCGCGTGACGCGCGCGGGGATTCATGTCTGATAGGGTGTTCTTGGAGCTTTGCCGGGACGGTTAAGCCAGCTTTACTTCCTGGGCCATGAAGGGTTGTGCGACAGCAAGACGCACCAGGATTCGTCGTTGGCTGCAGCTCGGCGCGATATGTCGCTTCTGGCATTGCAATGCCCGAAACGGGCCAAACGCGATAATTCATTTTTCCTTTCAGATCACCCGATGCCATCGAAACAAACGACTGGCAGGCGGTGATTTCACGTGCGCATGATGAATCGCCACCTGCAAAGGTGGTCGGGTCTTCCAAGCCCGCGTAATCGATGCTGTATACGCTTGCCAGCCGGCGCCGTCTTCCCAAGAGCGGCGCCGGCTGGCAATCCGTTCGCCGATCGACGGCGGGCGGTGCGTGGGGGCCCCGTGCCCGCCGGCTCATCGATTCCCGGTCTTGGAAGCCACGCATCGCCCGCCACCCTATCGTGGCGGCACCTCTGTTCCTGACGAGGATGCCCGCATGTCCAACGCCCATCACCCGTACCTGACCGCAACCCTGGGCGAGGCCGCCCTGCGCCTGCCGCCGGAACTGGCGCAGCCGTTGGAAGCGGCCTTCGCCGCTGCGAACGAGGCACCCGCGCCAATCAACCTGCCCAGCTGCCTGCAACGCATCCGCGCCGGTGATGCCGCCGACGGACAGCCGTGGACGGGGACCGCCAGCACACCCGGCCAGGCCGTGGCCGCCGCACGCCGGGACCGCGCTGCGGTTGGCCTGGTGTCGCTGCTGGAGCTGTATCACGCCGCTGAGCGCGTGCGCGTAGACGGGGAAGAGAAAGACGATATCGGCGATGGTGCGCGCGAGGGGCTGATATTGGCCTGCCGTGGTTTGGCGGAGTATGTGGCGTTGCAGGTGGGTGGGAGGTAGCTGGCGAGAGCTTCTGCACAAACGCCCGGATTCTACTTCGCTGTGGAATGCTTCCTTGCACTCGCACACGCGCCTCATTTCCGAGAGTGATACTCGACGACACCGACGGATACTCAATTCCAAGACCGAAGTCACATCTACCTCTGTCGATCTCATTTCAACTGCTCCGCGTGGTTTCGAAACCACGGTGGACCACGCATCCTTCTAGACCAAGGAGAGATCTAGCATGAGAATGAATTCCAAGAGCATACTGGCCGCCTCCACTATCGCATTGGGAAGCGCACTTCTGTTCACAGGTTGCACCCTGAAGAGTGTTCGAGCTTATGGCGAGTGCAGTGGAAAACAAGCAGGTGGCGGAGAGTGCAAGGCGGGTATGGAAGTTATCTGGGAAGGGGACGGTGGTGGGAAGAGGAGCATCTACAACTCCCTGCTCTCGTCTCTCAGCGTACTCCCAGATGCCGCGACGTTTGAGCTGGATACATCCGGATCAACCATACCGTATCCTGCCACGGGCAATGCGATACTCCGGGTAAAGAACGTCGCTACCGGCGCAATCAGCGCGTCCCAAACGTTTTCATGGGTCAGGACAGGCACCGTGATCCGAGTTGCGGATCCTAACGCGGTGAATGCCTGGATATACGCAAATGTGGGTAATGGCGATGCCTTGAGCTACGACCTGCTCCCCTTCCATTCGGCATACGGAAATGGCCCGCAGGTTATCGCTGGGCAAGCCAAACAGGAAGGCATTACCAAGGCGAGCTACTACCTGGAGTTCGAAGGACGGGATTGCGTCAACCACCCGTCGCCGCACTTGTGCATGGAGATGTAGTAAACAACAGGAGGTGCGGGTGCACCTTGAGCACCCGCACCTTTGGGAGAAGCGATGAAAGGAGTCGTACTCGCCGCATTCGCCGCCTCCATCCTGGCAGGCTGCGCCACAACGATTGGATTTCCACAAGGCATCCCTCCGGATGGCTATACCGAGCTGGTGTCCACGCCTCTCGGGCCATTCCGCTACTTCCGGTCTCTCTCCATTGTTCCAGGGCACAAGGACCTGCCCGCTCTGGAATCGTTTCACTGCACCAACACCCAGCACGGAATCCTGCTCTTGATGGCTGCAGGATCACAGATTGACGTTGCCGATACCTGTACGCGCATTGATGCAGCAGCGAAATTCTCCGAATCATGGATAGAAGCAAAGGCGAACAGATACCGGATTCTTCTCGTGCCAACGGATACCGCCGCGACGATACAGTCGCGTGCTTTGGGATCGTTCTCGGGTGGGAAGACATTGGCACTTGCGGCTTCGATACATGACGACCGCGGACGGACAGTTGCAAACCTTGTCGATCTGGTCGCACACGAGACATTCCATGCGCTGGGTCATGCCACAAGGCACCCTCAGGCGCTTGATGAACGCGTCGCCTACTACGCCGGGCTCTGCGCACAGCTTCAGGTAAATGGCGTTGTTCGAGAGGATTCGCTGCCTGGAGCCGCCATCGGCACGGACGACGCTGCAGTGCAGCTGTCTTCGCAAGCAGCCTATCGTGTCCGTCTCGAGACCTATCCCCTTCTCGCCGATGGCCGCATTCGAATGAATGAACAGTCTGGCGAACGTATGCTCCAGCGTTGCAACCAACTCAGAAGGGGTCTTACGAGGTCGCGTTGAACACGCCTGCAGACCCGCATTCTTTCCGGAACGGCAACGCACAAAAAACCCGCTATTTCAGCGGGTTGATTGTTCCCCGTAGACATGTGCGGATGCCAAGGGATCGAAGATGGTGCCGCTTATCCGAATCGAACGGATGACCTACTGTTTACAAGACAGTTGCTCTACCAACTGAGCTAAAGCGGCATGGGTGGTGCACCGGCGGCAGCGCCTCGGTCCGGGGATTCTAGCGCAACCGTGTGCATTCCAGCGACCGGCTCTGTGCCGCCCCGCTGCGCTGCTGGGCCTGGGCCGGCTGCGTGCCCGCCGCCAGCTGCCCTTCCAGCCACCACTGGCCGGCGTCACCGCTGGCGACCAGGCGCGGCTGGAAGCCTGCGGCCTGCACCGCCGCCATGCGGCGCTCGGCGCCTTCACGGTTGCGGTACTGGCCCAGCGCCACGGCGTTGATGTCCTCGCCCTGGCTGATGATGTAGTAGTCGCTCAGGCCGGCGGCGACGATACGCTTCACCGTGGCTTGGGCTTCTTCGCGGCTGGCGGCGGCCGGCAGCATCACCCGGAAACGTGCGCTGCCGCTGGCAGCAGGCTGTTCGCGCAGGCGCACCTGACTGATGACGTTGCCGGCCTTGCCTTGCGCACTGGTCACAGCAGCGCGGTCGGCGAACGGGCCCAGCGCGATGCAGCGCGGCGGCTCGGCAGCCACGGGCGGGGTTACGGGTTTTTCCGGCGCCGGGGCCGGTGCAGGCGGCGTTACCGGCTTGGCAGCGGCAGCAACCGGCGTAGCCTCAGCCACCTGTGGCTTGGCAATTTCCGGCGTGGCCGGTGCAGGCGTCGCAGCCACAGCGGTCTTCTCCGCCGGTTCGCGTTCCACCAGCGGCGCGGTCGGGGCAGCTGCGGTCGCTTCGGCGGCCGCAGCGGCATCCACGCCACCGGGCACCCACCGCAGCTCGGCTACGCCAGCCGGTTGCGGCGGCGGCGCGGGCGGTTGCGGTGCATCGCGCAGCAGCCACCAGCAGGCGACGCCAAGATTGAGGATGGCCAGTACGACGATCAGGGCACGGGTCAGCATGCGCGGATACTAGCCTGCGGGCTGGTGCACCGCCCAGCGGGCGAGGCCATCCAGCACCAGCGAGGGGTGGTAGTCGGCGCCGGGCAGCAACGGCATCAGCGCCGGTGCGCCGCCACCGTGCACCAGCAGCGACGGTGCCACGCCCAGCAGCGCATGCGCCTGCTGCGCGCTGCGTTCGATCAGCGCCACGGCGGCGCCATCGCAGCCGGAGGCCAGCGCATCGGCGGTGTCGTTGGCGAACTCGCTGTAGTCACCCCCGGTGGCCGGCAACTGCACGGCACGCGCGTGCAGCGCTTCACGCATGGTGGTGGGCGATGCGGAAATGCGCCCGCCGTGATGCTGGCCATTGGCGTCGAGCAGATCAATCGTCAGTGCGGTGCCCACGCCGACCACCAGCACCGGGCGCTGCGCCTTGGCTGCGGCCAGCAGGGCCAGGAAGCGGTCGACGCCGAACTTTTCCGGTTTGGCATAGGCAATGCGCACGCCGGCACATTCGGCGCTGGTGCGCACCACATGCACGTGTTCGAAGCGGCGCTGCAGCTGGTCCAGCATGGCGCTGGTCAGCGACGGTGCGGCCACGCTGGCCACGAACGCGGTGGTGCCGCTGGGCAGGCTGTGCGGCGGCTGTCCGGCCATGCCTTCGGCGCCGTGCGCCCAGGCCTGTACGTCGCCGGCGCGGTCACCCTGCAACGGCGCGAACTTGAAGCGCGAGTTGCCGAGGTCGAACAACCAATCGCTCATGCCGCCCTCACGCTGACTTCGCCCGCGTGCAGCAGACGTTCCTGGCCATCAATGCGCACGCGCAATGCGCCGTCATCGGCCAGGCCAAGTGCGGTGCCGTGCTGCCACTGCCCGTCCAGTTCCACGCGCACTTCGCGGCCGGCCAGCATGTCGAACGCGGCGTAGCGCGGCAGGAACGGAGCGAGGCCTTCGCGATCGAATTCTTCCAGCGCCGGCAGCAGGCGCGTCAGCACGGCAGCAACGACCACGTTGCGGTCCACCGGCTTGCCAGCCAGCGTGTCCAGATCCACCCACGGCTGGGTGATCTGCTCGGCGAACGACGGTGGCATATGCGTGTTGATGCCGATGCCGATCACCGCGCGCGCCGGGCCGGCGTACTCGCCACCGCCTTCTGCGAGCAGGCCGACCAGTTTGCGCTTGCCATCGACGATCAGGTCATTCGGCCACTTCAGCTGCGCCTGGGTGTAGCCCAGGTCGTGCAGCGCTTCGGCCACGGCGATACCGGCCACCAGGCTCAGCCCGGCCAGGCGGCCGAGGCCACCGGAGTACAGGCGCAGCACCGACAGGTAGATGTGCGCGGCCAGCGGCGAGGCCCAGGCACGGCCGCGACGGCCACGGCCGCCGGTCTGGCGTTCGGCCAGCAGGACGCTCACCCCGCGCTGGGGCGCGCTGCAACGCAGCAATTCGGCGTTGGTCGAGTCCACCGTCCAGGCCACCTGCAGGTCGTGCAGCAGCGGCATAACCTCTGCAGGCAGGCCTGCGCGGATCGCATCCGGGTCCAGCAGGTCGACCGGGCGGGTCAGGCCATAGCCTTCGCCAGCGCGGCCCTCGACGTCCACACCGGCGGCCCTAAGTCCTTGAATACGCTTCCAAATGGCCGCCCGGGTCTGACCCAGCTCACGGGCCAGGGCGTCGCCGGACAGGCGACCGGCAGCGAGTTTGGCCAGCAATTGGCGATCGTCCACGGCAGCTTCCACGAAGTCAGGAAGGAATTATGCGGGAAAGCCGCCAGCGACGCCCGCCACGCTGGGTTTCGCGGGGGCTTCCAACGGGGCGCCGGGTTCGGGCTAGAATCGGGAACTCACCCTCCCTTAACGTGGATGTCGTCAATGCGCCGTTATGCCCATTGCCTGATCCTGCTGATGATGCCCTTCGCGGCGTCTGCGACGGCAGCGCTGGACGACAGCCGTGGGGCCTGCGTGTCGTCCAACGGTGATGCCGCCTCGCAGCGCGCGCCCACCGCCAGCGCATCGGCCGCCAGCACCAAGGCGGCACCGGTACGCCCGGCGGCCAGCACCACCACCGGTGGCGGTGGCAGCGACGACGACATGCTGCCGCGCATCCGCGCGCCGAAGTGGCATAGCTATCTGCCGGGAATGTTCCGCTGATCAAGTCGTTGCTGCAGTGGCTGCGGCCTGCGCCGCGGCCGATCGACGATGCACTTTGGGATGACGCCTGCCGCCGCGCGGCCTGGCTGCACGGACTGGACGACGAACGCCGCGCGCGACTGCGTGTGCTGACCACGCGCTTCCTGCATGAGAAGACCATTACGCCGATTGGTGACCTGCAATTGCAGGCCGGCGACGGTGTGCTGCTGGCCGCGCTGTGCTGCCTGCCGCTGCTGGAATTCGGCGAGGTGGGACTGGAAGGCTGGTCGCAGCTGATCATCTACCCCGACGCATTCCGCGTGCACCGCAGCCACATGGATGCGGCCGGGGTGCTGCATGAGTGGGATGACGAATTGATTGGCGAATCGTGGGACAGCGGTCCGTTGATCCTGTCCTGGGCCGACGTGCAGGCCGACCTGGCGGCGCCGCACGAGGGCTACTGCGTGGCGGTGCACGAGATGGTGCACAAGCTGGATGCGCTGGATGGCGCGATGGACGGCACGCCGCCCCTGCCGCGCGCATGGCAGCGCGAATGGGCGGCCACGTTCCAGCAGGCTTACGATGCCTTCTGCGTGCGGGTGGATGCCGGCGAAGAGACGTTGATCGATCCGTATGCGGCCGAAGCGCCGGAAGAGTTCTTCGCGGTGACCAGCGAGTACCACTTCTCCGCGCCGGATCTGCTGCAGCAGGCGTTGCCGGAGGTCGCTGCACAACTGCGGCGGTTCTATGGCAATCCGCCGACGATCGAAACACGGTAGTGCCGGCCGCTGGCCGGCACCTTGGCAATGCCACCGAAGTTCATGAGGTTGCCGGCCAGCGGCCGGCACTACCGGAACACCCGCGCTGTTGCGCCAGGCGATGCCCCGCGGACGGGAACGCGCAGCTGCGGCGGTTCTATGGCGAGCCGCCGACGATCGAAACACGGTAGTGCCGGCCGCTGACCGGCACCTTGGCAATGCCACCGAAGATCATGGGGTTGCCGGCCAGCGGCCGGCACTGCCGGAACACCCGCGCTGTTGCGCCAGGCGATGCCCGGCGGGCGGGAACGCGCGGATTACGGCCCCGGCGGCAGGCGCACTTCGAAACGGGCGCCGCCCAGTTCCTCGGAGCGGCCTACAGCCAGTTCACCGCGATAATCCTTGATCAGGTCCTGCACGATCGACAGGCCGATACCGTGGCCCTGCACGCGCTCGTCGCCACGCACGCCACGCTGCAGCACCTTGCCGATGTCGTCCGGGGCGATGCCGGGGCCATCGTCGTCCACCGCCAGCAGCAGGCCGGCGCGGCGCGCGTTCGGTGCCGGCAGCGGCTGCGCGGTCAGCAGCACGCGGCGGTTGGCCCACTTGAAGGCGTTTTCCAGCAGGTTGCCGAGCAGTTCCTGCAGGTCGCCCGGTTCGCCGTGGAAACGCGCGGCCGGGTCGATATCGAATTCGCACAGCACGCCCTTCGAGGCATAGACCTTTTCCAGGCCACGCACGATTTCCTCGGCGTTGGATTCGATCGGCAGCGGCGCGGAGAACAGCTTGTGGCCCGACGACGCAGCACGTGCCAGCTGGTAGGAGACCAGGTTGTTCATGCGCTGCAGCTGCACGTCCAGCTCCTCGCGCAGCGCACCATCGCCCGCGCCGCTGTCCATCTGCGTGCGCAGCACTGCGATCGGTGTCTTCAGGCTGTGCGCCAGGTCGGCCAGGGTATTGCGCTGACGCTCGAGGTTCTCGCGCTCGCTTTCAATGAAGGCGTTGATGCTGTCGGTCAGGGGTTCCAGCTCGCGCGGGTGGCGCTCGCTCATGCGCGCGGTCTCGCCACGCTGCACCTTGGTCAGCTCGGTGATCACGCGACGCAGGGGCCGCAGGCTCCACTGCAGGATGACGGTCTGCAGCAGCAGCAGGATCAAGCCGATGCCACCCAGGTAGAACCACACCCGGCCACGGAACACCCGCAGCTGCGCACCCAGCGCGCGCGAGTCTTCCATCACGTAGATGGTGTACGGGAATTCGGTGGCGGGATCAGCGTCGGCGTCCCACACCAGGCCCAGGCCATAGCGGTACACCGAGCCCTGGCTGCCGTCGATCTGGATCATCGGCAGCGGGCCTTCGAACACTTCCTGGCGCGGCGCCAGCAGGCCACCGCCGACGGTGGGCAGCATCGGGCCTTCGGCAGACATCGAATTGCCCTTGCCGTGCGGCATCACCACCTGCAGGTACAGGCCGCTGCCGGGCACGTCGAAGCGCGAATCCGGTGGCTGCTCGCGGATGTACAGCGAGCGGTCGCGGGTGAAGTCGATGCCGGCCGCATAGGCGGTGGCGTAGTTCTTCAGGCGCTCACGCAGGTTCGCCTTCGCCGTATCGGCGAAGGCGGCGTCGAGCGCGTAACCGGCCAGCGCCAGGAACGCGACCAGGCCCACGGACGCGGCGAGCATCTGGCGCGCCTGCAGTGAGCGCGGCCGCCAGCGTCGGAAGAACCACAGACGGCCGGACATCATGGTATCGCCAGGGTGAGCCGGCTCAGCCCTCGTTGCGGGGGATCGCGAAACGGTAGCCGCGACCGCGCACGGTCTCGATCGGCTTCAGCTCGCCATCCGGATCCAGCTTCTTGCGCAGGCGGCCGATGAAGACCTCCAGCACGTTCGAGTCGCGGTCGAAGTCCTGCTGGTAGATGTGCTCGGTGAGATCGGCCTTCGAGACCAGTTCACCGGCATGCATCATCAGGTACTCCAGCACCTTGTACTCGTAGCTGGTCAGGTCGACATTGCTGCCGGCCACGCTGACGGTCTGGGCGGCGAGATCCAGCGCAACCGGGCCGCATTCCAGCGTCGGCTTGCTCCAGCCAGCGGCACGGCGCAGCAGCGCATTGACGCGGGCCAGCAGTTCTTCGACGTGGAACGGCTTGACCAGGTAATCGTCAGCGCCCTGCTTCAGGCCCTCGACCTTGTCCTGCCAGCTCGAACGCGCGGTCAGGATCAGCACCGGGAACTTCTTGCCTTCGTCACGCAGGGCCTTGATCAGCTCCATGCCCGACATCTTGGGCAGGCCGAGGTCGATGATGCCGACATCGAACGGAACTTCGCGCCCCATGTAGAGGCCTTCCTCGCCGTCCTGCGCAGCATCGACGGCAAAGCCTTCGCGCTTGAGCCGGGCTGCCAGGGTCTCACGCAGCGGGGCTTCGTCTTCGACCAGAAGGATACGCATGAACTCTCCCTAGTGTCCTGGGTGTGGCCCGGAGGCCTGTGGGGTACGGGTTGATAGCGACAACTATCCCTGTTCAGGGGTTATCGCCGCGTAGTGATGACATATCCGACCGCGGCGTGCGCGGCTGTGAACGCGACGGCGCGGGGTCGTCCATGTAGCGGACCCGGCCCCGATCGTCCATGTACTTCACCCGGTTGATATCACGACCATCGAACGGCACGCGCTCGGCGCCGAGGATGTGGCCGCCGGTGGTGCGCTGCACGCGGCGCACGGCATCGGACAGCGAACGCTCGTCGCCACGGTTGCCGCGCTCGCCCCGCTCCATCATCTCCGCCCGCCCCTGGTCGCCGCGCGGCGGCTGTTGCGCCAGCGCCGAAGACAGCGGCACAGCCGACAGGACCACGCAGGTGGCCAGGGCAATGCGGCGGTGGAAGGGAGCGGAAGACATCGATGCGATCCTAGCCGAGCACGGCGATTCGTTCAAAAGTCGTAAATCCGGCGCCGGGTTCGAAACCCAGCGTTTTACAAATCTTTTGCAAATTCTTGGTTTACAGCGGTGAATCCGGTCTGAACTTTTCCGGCCCTGTGCCCGAGTCGTTCAGCTAAGTGAACATTCGGGACGAATCGCCGTCCCTTGTCAAGTCAGGAATGTGACTGCGGTCACGCTGCGGCGCGATCAGCTTCGCGGTCGGTGACCGCCAAGGCCTGTTCGATCAGGCTCCAGCCGGCGCCGGGGCGGTGTGCGCCCTCGCTCAGCACCTGGCGGAATGCGCGCCCACCGGGTTGGCCGTGGAACAGGCCGAGCAGGTGGCGGGTGATGTGCTTCAGCGCCAGGCCTTCGCCCAGCCGCGCCTCGATGTAGGGGCGCATCGCGCGCAGCAGGTCGCCACGGGCCTGCAGCGGGGCGCCGGTGTGCAGCGCCTCCAGCTGATGCAGCAGGTAGGGGTCGTGGTAGGCCGCGCGGCCCAGCATCACGCCATCGACGTGCGCGGCCTGCGCCTGCACCGCCTCGATGCTGGCCAGGCCGCCGTTGATCACCACCGGCAGTGCCGAGCGCTCCCGCTTCAGGCGGTAGGCCCAGTCGTATTTGAGCGGGGGAACCTCGCGGTTCTCCTTCGGCGACAGGCCCTTCAGCCACGCGTTGCGCGCGTGCACCACCACCATCGCCGCACCGGCGGCGACCTGACGGTCGACGAAGGCGGCGAACACGTCGTAGTCGTTGTCCTCGTCCACGCCCAAGCGGCACTTCACCGTCACCGGGATATCAACCGCATCGACCATGGCCGCAACGCACTCGGCCACCAGCGCCGGCTCGCGCATCAGGCACGCGCCGAAGCGGCCGGCCTGCACGCGATCAGACGGGCAGCCGCAGTTGAGGTTGACCTCGTCATAGCCCCACTCGGCGGCAATACGCGCGGCCTGCGCCAGCAGCGCCGGATCACTGCCGCCCAGCTGTAGCGCCAGCGGCTGTTCGCTGCGGTCGAAGCCGAGCAGGCGCTCGCGGTCGCCGTGGATGACCGCGTTGGCGTGCACCATCTCCGTGTACAGGCGTACGCCCGGTGCCAGCACGCGGTGGAAAACGCGGCAATGGCGATCGGTCCAGTCCATCATCGGGGCGACGGACAGGCGCAGGGAATCGGCGTAACGGGCGGTGGCGGACGTCATCGGGGCATTGATCGTGGAGACTGGCATTGCCAGTGAGATCAATAGTTTACACCGGGCGGCTGAATGCGCCCGGTCAGCCGCGCGGCGAGCGCCGGTTGGGCCCGGCTCCGGCTGGCGGCCGGGGCGGGCTGGGCGGTGGCGGCGGACGCTTCCTGCCCTCGGGGAGCTTGGGGTTCGCGTTCTCCATGGATACGACCAACTGGTCCAGTGGTGGGTTGGAACCCTTCCTCAACTTAGCCATTGTCTGTCTCCTGGAGAATCTCGACCCACTGCACATCCACTGCGTGAATCAGTATGCCATCGAGCTGCGGAAGCTCGACCACGGCGGGGCTGGCCACGGGATCCGCTGCTGGATCGGCACCTTCATCGGGTGGATCCGCATCCACCAGCCAGGCCGGCATCTGCATGTAGAACTGTCCCGCAGCGGGGCTGATCGGCCACTCCTTGGGGTAGCCGGTCAATCGACGGCCATCCTTCAATTGCAGCACCACGAAGGCAGGACGCGTACCCAGCACGCAGTACCACTCGCTCGGGTGGGATGTCCTCGTGGTGAAGCCTGCGCGGCGGAGAACCCTGTGGAGGGAATCCTTGTTCGCAGCGAGGGCCAATCCTGCCCCCAGCAGTGCGGCGAGGACAAAACCCCATAGCAGGCTGCTGGTCTCGGTCCAGGTCCCCAGCACAAAGCAGCGACCCGCCAGCAGGAGCATCAGTTCGGTGAACTTGACCAGCACCTGGACCGCGAAGGTGAACACCAACGCTTCCACGGTCCGTTCGAACTGCGGCGGCTTGGGATGGGATGTCAGCCCATAGAACACCCATGCAGACAGGAAACCCGGCAGCAGAAAGGTCAGCAGCGTGGTGGCGTTGTTGAAGAGCGAATCCATTCCGGCAGAAGTACTCCGTCGTGAGGATCACAACGGAGCACGATCACAGCGATTCTTCCACCTTGGGTGGGGTTCACAGGCTGAAGATGCAGCAACCGCAACAGCGGCCATGGCGTTGCAGTTGCTCCACGAGAGCCGATAGCGTCAATGCGCGCTGCCAGCAGCGCCTTTGCCACCCACCTGCTCAATGAGGGTCTGGCTGGCCGCATTGAGCCCCACCACCGTCACCTCCGCACCATGCGTGGCCAACTTTTCCTGCGCCCGCTCCAGCGCGGCCACGGCAGTCAGGTCCCACAGGTGCGCATCGCGCAGATCAATCTGCACCTTCGGCGCCACGTGCTGGTAATCGAACGCTGCACCCAGCTGCCCTGCCGAGGCGAAGAACACCTGCCCGCGCACGCGATAGACCTGCGTGTCATCGGCATCGTCGCGCTGCACGTCCAGCATGCGGCCAACCTTGCGCGCGAAGAACAGGGCCGACAGCAGCACACCGCTGAGCACGCCCTTGGCCAGATCATGGGTGGCCACGGTGACCACCACGGTCAGCAGCATCACCGCAGAGGAACTGCGCGGATGCGTGCGCAGGTCGCGCAGCGAGCGCCAGCTGAAGGTGCCGATGCTGACCATGATCATCACCGCCACCAGCGCCGCCATCGGGATCTGCCGTACCAGATCGCTGCCGTACACCACCAGTATCAGCAGGAACACGCCGGCCACCAGGCAGGACAGGCGGCCGCGCCCACCGGAGGTCACGTTGATCACCGACTGGCCGATCATCGCGCAGCCGGCCATGCCGCCGAGGAAGCCGGTGACCGTATTCGCCACGCCCTGGCCAACACATTCGCGGTTGCGCTCGCTCGGCGTTTCGGTGATGTCCTCAACGATCTGCAGGGTCATCATCGATTCGAGCAGGCCGACCACGGCCAGCGTGGCCGACACCGGCAGCAGAATGCGCAGCGTCTCCCAGGTGAGCGGCACATCGGGCAGCAGGAAATGCGGCAGGCTGTCGGGCAGCTGGCCCATGTCACCGACGCTGCGTACGTCCACGCCGAAGCCGATCACCACGGCGGTCAGCACCACAATGGCCACCAGAGGCGACGGCACCGCGCGGGTAATGCGTGGCAGCAGGTAGATGATCGCCAGCGCGGCGGCGCACAGCACATAGACCGTAGGCCCGCGACCGATCAGCTCGGGCATCTGTGCCAGGAAGATCAGGATCGCCAGCGCGTTGACGAAGCCGGTGATGACCGAGCGCGAGACGAAGCGCATCAACGAGCCCAGCTTGAACACGCCGGCCAGCACCTGCAGCAGGCCGGCCAGGATGCTGGCGGCGAACAGGTACTGCAGGCCGTGGTCCTTGACCAGGTCGACCATCACCAGCGCCATTGCACCGGTGGCGGCGGAGATCATGCCAGGGCGGCCGCCAGCAATAGCGGTGATGACGGCAATCGAGAACGCGGCGTACAGGCCAACCTTGGGGTCGACGCCGGCAATGAGCGAGAACGCGATGGCCTCGGGAATCAGGGCCAGGGCGACGACGATGCCGGACAGCAGGTCGCCACGGATGTTGCCGAGCCATTGCTGGCGCAGGGGGTAGGACGTTTGCATGGGAAAGCTCCGCGCACAGGCGGGCGTGGCCGCATGGCGCTGCAGTGGAAAGACACGGGTTCCTGAGCCGGGCAGGCCGGCTGCCGATGTGCGGCAAGGGTCAGGGTGGCGTGATCACTGCAGGCGGGCGTCGGTACGTGGGAGGCGCGCAGTCTACGGGAAGCGGCCCTACGGGGGTAGCGCGGTTGGCCGGCGAAGGCAGCGAAAGGCAGCGGAGCCTGGCTCCGCTCTACAATTGAACCATGGCCGCCAACCGCCCGCAGTTCTTCGACCCCGCCACCGAACAGGGCGTGCTGCGCCTGTCGATCGCCGCCTCTCTGCTGCTGGCCGCGGCGGCGGTGGTGTTCGGCCTACTGGCCAGTTCTTCGCTGATCATCTTCGACGGCATCTACGGCCTGATCGACGTGGTGATGACCTGGCTGTCACTGCTGGTGGCGCGCCTGATCGCGCTGTCCACGCAGACCGATGCGCTGCAATCGCGGCTCAACCAGCGCTTCACCATGGGCTTCTGGCACCTGGAGCCGATCGTGCTGGGGGTGAGCGGCACACTGATGATCGGTGCGGCGCTGTATGCGCTGGTCAATGCGGTGGACGCGTTGATGTCCGGGGGCCGCCACATCGCCCTCGGCCCGGCCATTGCCTTCGCCGGGCTGTCGATCGTGGGCGAAGGCGCACTGGCCTGGTTCATCCTGCGCGCCAACCGCCGCATCGGCTCGGAGTTCATCGCATTGGACGCGAAGAACTGGGTGATCGCGGCCAGCATGTCGGCCTGCTACCTGCTGGCTTTCCTCGGCGGCGTACTGGTGCAGGGCACGTCGCTGGCGTGGGTCGGGCCGTACATCGACCCGGCCATCCTCGCCTTCGTCTGCGTGCTGGTGATGATCGCCCCGCTCGGCACAGTGAGGCGGGCGCTGGCCGGCATCCTGCTGGTCACCCCGCCGGAACTGCAGGCCCATGTGGATGCAGTGGCACGCGGGATCGTGGCCAAGCACGGCTTCGTCGAGCACCGCAGCTACGTGGCCCAGGTGGGGCGTGGCGAGCAGATCGAGCTGTTCTTCGTGGTACCGGAAAACGACCCGCCGCGGCCCCTGGTGGAATGGGACCAGCTGCGCGACGAGATCGGCGATGCACTGGGCGAGGCCTCGCCGGACCGCTGGCTGACCATCATGTTCACCACCGACCGCGAATGGACGATCTAGGCTGGCAGGACGATCAATCAAATTTTTCGTACGCATTGCAACCCAACGTACGCGGAAACCGGGCAAAGTAGGCTCCATCGCAACACCCACCCACCGACCAGGAGCATCCCGATGTCCATCGAAAAGGTTCTGTACACCGCCCAGGCCACCTCCACCGGCGGCCGTGAAGGCCGTTCCGTCTCCTCCGACAACGTGCTGGATATCCAGCTGTCGACCCCGCGCGAGCTGGGCGGCGCCGGCGGCCCGGGCACCAACCCGGAACAGCTGTTCGCGGCCGGCTACTCGGCTTGCTTCCTGGGCGCGCTGAAGTTCGTGGCCGGCCAGGCCAAGGTCGCGCTGCCGGCCGACACCACGGTGACCGGCAAGGTCGGTATCGGCCAGATCCCGACCGGTTTCGGCATCGAAGCCGAGCTGACCATCAGCGCTCCTGGCGTGCCGCGCGAGCAGCTGGAAGAACTGGTGCAGAAGGCACACATCGTGTGCCCGTACTCGAATGCCACGCGCGGCAACATCCACGTGACGCTGGTCGTTGCCTGATGGGGTGATGCCGGCCAGCGGCCGGCACTACCCGCGCCAGAGCAAAAAAATGGGCGGATGCCGGTCGAAACCGAACATCCGCCCATCCCACCTTCGTTGTCCCGCACGGGGGCATGAGGTTGCCGGCCAGCGGCCGGCACTACCAGGTCACGTCTCGCTGGTGATCAGCTGCACGACGCTGGAGAAGTCCAGCTTGCCGCGGCCGGCCTGGTGGTTCATCGAGTACAGGTTGCGGGCCACTTCGCCCAGCGGGATCGAGGCGCCGACACTCATCGCCGCTTCCACCGCCAGGCCCATGTCCTTCAGCATCAGATCACTGCCGAAGCCGCCGCTGTAGCCGCGCGAGGCCGGGGCGTTTTCCAGCACGCCCGGCCACGGGTTGCACACTTCGGTGGCCCAGCTGCGGCCGGTGCTGACCGCCATCATCTGCGACAGCACCTTCGGGTCCAGCCCGTGCGCCACGCCGAGGGCGATGGCTTCACCGGTGACGGCCATGATCACGCCCAGCGCCATGTTGTTGCACAGCTTGGCCACCTGGCCGGCACCACTGGCGCCGACATGGAAGATGTTCTTGCCCATCGCCTGCAGCACCGGGCGCGCACGTTCCAGCGCGTCCTCCTCACCACCGACGATGAAGGTCAGGGTGCCGGCCTGGGCACCGGCGGTACCGCCGGACACCGGTGCGTCGATCATCTGCAGGCCACGTGCGGCAGCGGCTTCGGAAACCTTGCGGGCGCTGGCCGGGGCGATCGTGCTGCAGTCGATGACCAGTGCGCCGGCCGGAATCGCGGCAAGAATGCCGTCATCGCCCAGGTACACGCCTTCGACGTGGCGGCTGGCCGGCAGCATCGAGATCACCACCTCGGCATCGGCCAGGGTTTCGCGCGCCGATGCGGCCGCGCTGGCGCCAGCATCGACGGCGGCCTGCACCGCGGCCGGGACCAGATCGAACACGCGCACGGTGTGGCCGTTCTTGACCAGATTGGCGGCCATCGGGCCACCCATGTTGCCCAACCCGATGAATGCAATGCGGCTCATGCAAGGCTCCTTTCAACAAGGGGAGTGCCCAGGTCGGCCAGCGGATGCGCGGCATCGGCCCAGGGGGAAGCGAAGAAGGTGTCGGCCCACGCGCCGGTGGCCTCGGCCAGGGTGGCCGGGTTCCACTGCGGATTGCGGTCCTTGTCGATCAGCAGCGCGCGGATGCCTTCGGCGAAATCACCGTGGGCGGCGCAATGCAGGGCGACGATGTACTCCAGGCGATAGATCGCGGCAAGGTCCTGGCCGGCACTGCGGCGCTGCAGTTCGTACGACAACCGTGCCGAACCCGGTGCACCGGCGGCGAGGGTCTTCTGTGCCGCCTGCAGCCAGGCATCGTCGGTCTGCAGAGTGGAGATGCGGCCGATGATCGCGGAGAGGTCATCGCCTTCGCACAGCGCATCGACCTGCGCCGCATTGGCCAGCAGCGGACCGGTCGCGGCGTCACTGGCATGCGACTGCAGCAGATGGCTGAGGCGTTCGTGGTTGTGTGCGGCGTTGCTGGACCACGCGACCTGCAGCAGCGCATCGAACACCGCGCTGCGGCGTTCTTCGGCAACATGCACGTCGGCCAGGCCGGCGTAGATGGCGTCGCCCGGGTTCAGCAGCGCGCCGGTCAGGGCCAGGAACAGGCCGCCCTTGCCCGGCACGCGCGGCAGCAGCCAGCTGCCACCCACATCGGGGAAAAGGCCGACGGTGATTTCCGGGAAGGCCAGCTTGGAGCGCTCGCTGACCACGCGGTGGCTGGCGCCGGACATCAGGCCGATGCCGCCGCCCATCACGATGCCGTGGCCCCAGCACAGGATCGGCTTGGCGTAGGTGTGGATGAGGTAATCGACGCGGTATTCAACGTCGAAGAACTCAGCGGCGTAGTCGTTCTCGCGGATGTCGCTGCGGCCGGCCTCGCGGAAGTCGACCATGCTCTTGTACAGGCTGTGCAGGTCACCGCCGGCGCAGAACGCCTTTTCGCCGGCACCCTGCAGCACCACCATGGCGATGCCATCGTCGTCGGCCCAGGCATTCAACTGCTTCAGCAGCAGGTGTGCCATCGGCAGCGAGAAACCGTTGAGCGTACGCGGCGCATTGAGCGTGGCGATGCCGATGCGCGTGCCATTGCCAGCCACGCGCTCTTCGAACAGCACCGGTGCGTCGTCGGCAGCGGTGTCGGTGCTCATGCGTTCTTCCACTGCGCAGCGCGCTTTTCCAGGAAGGCGGTCACGCCCTCGACCTGGTCGGCGGTGTCGAACAGGTCGACGAAGGCTTCGCGTTCGGCCACCAGCGCCGAAGCGTGGGTACCGGTGCGGGTGGCCTGCACCAGAGTCTTGCAGGCGGCGATG
Source organism: Stenotrophomonas sp. FR024 (assembly GCF_047500745.2). Taxonomy (NCBI): domain Bacteria; kingdom Pseudomonadati; phylum Pseudomonadota; class Gammaproteobacteria; order Lysobacterales; family Lysobacteraceae; genus Stenotrophomonas; species Stenotrophomonas sp. FR024. The sequence continues at coordinate 86,933 of NZ_JAXAXM020000014.1, read as the reverse complement.
CTGGTCGGGCTCTGCTTGCCGGCCTTCTTCGCCCATTCCAGCGCCAGCGCCTTGGCTTCGCGCTTGCCGACCTTTTCTTCGGCCAAGCCAATGCGCAGTGCGGTGTCGGCGTTGATGCGCTCGCCCAGCAGGATCATGCGCTTGGCCCAGCCCTCGCCGACCAGGCGCGGCAGGTTCTGGGTGCCACCGGCGCACGGCAGCAGGCCGACGGTGGCCTCCGGCAGCGCAACCTGGGCATGGTCTTCAATGATGCGCAGGTCGCAGGCCAGCGCGCATTCCAGGCCACCGCCCATGGCGTAGCCGTTGATCGCGGCAATCGACACGCCACGGAAACCGGACAGCGCTTCGAAGGCTTCACCGAAGCGGCGCGCGGCTTCACGCGCAGCGGCCTTGTCGCCGGAGGCGAACTGGTTGAGATCGGCACCGGCGGAGAAGAACTTCTCGCCGTCACCGGTGATCACCAGCGCGTAGATCTCGCGGTCTGCGTTGAGCGCGCCGACCAGATCACGCAGCGCCGACAGGCTGTGCACAGTCCAGGTATGCGCCGGCGGGTTGTTCAGGGTGACCACGGCGGTGTGGCCATCCACCTCCACCTTCAAGCCCACGTGCTCCTGGGTACGCCAATCCTTCATCGCAGTTCCTCTTCGGTGTTGAGCAGGTGACGGGCAACGATCACCCGCATGATCTCGTTGGTGCCTTCCAGGATCTGGTGCACGCGGCAGTCACGCAGCAGGCGCTCGATCGGATATTCGCGGATGTAGCCGTAGCCACCGTGGATCTGCAGTGCTTCGTTGCAGACGTTGAAACCGGCATCGGTGGCGAAGCGCTTGGCCATCGCGCACCACACGTTGGCGTCGCTGGCACCGGCATCGAGCTTGCGCGCAGCGGTGTGCACCATCTGCCGGGCGGCCACCAGCTGGGTGACCATGTCGGCCAGCTTGAACTGCAGTGCCTGGAACTCGGCCAGTGCCTTGCCGAACTGGCGGCGCTCGCCCATGTAGCGGCGTGCAGCGTCCAGCGCACCCTGCGCGGCGCCCAGCGAGCAGGCGGCGATGTTGATGCGGCCGCCATCGAGCCCCTTCATCGCCAGCTTGAAGCCGCCGCCTTCCTCTCCCAGAAGGTGGCTGACCGGTACGCGGACGTTTTCGAAGGTGATGCCACGGGTGGGCTGGCTGTTCCAGCCCATCTTCTCTTCCTTGCGGCCGAAGCTGATGCCCGGCAGGTCGGCCGGCACCGCAATGGCGCTGACACCGCCGGCACCGGCACCACCGGTACGCGCCATCACCACCAGCAGTTCGGTGGCACCGGCGCCGGAAATGAAGGCCTTCGAGCCGTTCAGCACATAGAAGTCACCATCGCGCACGGCGGTGGTCTTCAACGACGCCGCATCGGAACCGGCACCCGGTTCGGTCAGGCAGTACGAGGCCAGCTTGTTGCCCGAAGACAGATCGGTGCCCCACGCATCGCGCAGTGCCGGCTGGCCCCACTTGGACACCATCCACGAGGCCATGTTGTGGATGCTGATGTACGCCGCGGTCGACGGATCGACGTTGGCGAGCTCCTCGATGACGACGGCGGCGTCCAGTCGGCTCAAGCCGCTGCCGCCCACTTCCGGGTCCATGTACAGGCCGCAGAAGCCCAGTTCACCGGCCTTGGCGATCGCCTCGCGCGGAAAGATGCCCTCCGCATCCCATCGCGCGGCGTGCGGCGCCAGTTCGGCCTGTGCGAAGTCGCGCGCCGCCTCGCGGTACGCCTGCTGCGCTTCTTCCAGTTCCGTCGTCATCGAGTGGCTCATGGCTGCTCCTGCCGTTACTTCAGGCTGATCGTGGTGTTGACGCCGTGGCTCAGCGTCTCGTCATCGAACCAGCGCGCGGTGACCGTCTTGGTCTGGGTGTAGAACAGCACCACCTGCTTGCCGTACGGGCCCAGGTCGCCCAGCTTGGACGCACGCGAACCGGTGAACGAGAACAGCGGCACCGGCACCGGGATCGGCACGTTGATGCCGACCTGGCCGACGTCGATGTCTTCCTGGAACTTGCGCGCGGCGGCGCCGGACTGGGTGAACAGTGCGGTGCCGTTGCCGTTCGGGTTGCTGTTGACCATCGCGATGGCCTCTTCCAGCGTCTCCGCTTCGAGGATGACCAGCACCGGCCCGAAGATTTCTTCCTGGTAGATGCGCATGTCGGTGGTGACACCGGCAAAGATGGTCGGGCCGACGAAGTTACCCTTCTCGAAACCATCGACCTGCGGCTTGCGGCCATCCAGCACCAGCTTGGCGCCCTGCTCCACGCCCGAGGCGATCAGGCCTTCCACGCGCTCGCGGGCGCTGCAGGAAATGACCGGCCCGACGTCGGTGCCGGCGACGGTGCCGCCGCTGACCTTCAGGCTCTTGGCCTTGGTGACCAGGTCCTGCACCCAGTTGCGTGCTTCACCGACCAGCACCAGCGTGGAGGCCGCCATGCAGCGCTGGCCCGCGGCACCAAAGGCGGCACCGACCATCGCGTTGAGGGTCTGTTCCTTGTTGGCGTCCGGCAGCACCACGGCGTGGTTCTTGGCGCCCATCATGCACTGCACGCGCTTGCCGGCCAGCGAGGCACGGTTGTAGACGTGGGTGCCGACGCGGGTGGAACCGACGAACGACACGGCCTTGATGTCCGGGTGGTCGCAGATCGCGTTGACCACTTCCTCGCCGCCGTGGACGACGTTCAGCACGCCCTTCGGAATGCCTGCTTCCAGCGCAAGCTCGACCAGGCGCATGGTGACCATCGGGTCCTGCTCGGACGGCTTGAGGATGAAGGTGTTGCCCGTTGCAATCGCCATCGGGAACATCCACAGCGGGATCATCGCCGGGAAGTTGAACGGGGTGATGCCGGCGCACACGCCCAGCGGCTGCATGATCGTATAGGTATCCACGCCATTGGCCACGTTGTTGGCCAGCTCGCCCAGCTGCAGGTTGCCGATGGCGGCGGCGTGCTCGACCACTTCCAGGCCGCGGAACACATCGCCTTCGGCGTCCGGCAGGGTCTTGCCCTGTTCGGCGGTAAGGATGTGGGCCAGCTCGCTCATGTTTTCGCGGATCAGCTGCTGGTACTTCAGGAAGATGCGCGCACGGGTGCCGATCGGGGTCTTGCGCCAGGTCTTGAAGGCTTCCTTGGCGGCGGCGACGGCGGCGTCCACTTCGCCGGTGGTGGCGAACGGCACCTTGGCCAGCACGTCCTGGGTGGCCGGATTGATCACGTCCTGCCAGTGGGAGGTGGCCGATTCAACGAACTGGCCATCGATCAGCATGCGGATACGGGGCGCTGCAACAGTCATGACGACAATCCCACAGGGTGCGAAAGATGCTTGGCATTATTCACAGCACCCACCTCGATTTCCGGGCTGAATCCGCTTAATCTGGCCAACACGCCAGACGATTCATGTTAATTCTGTGAATTATTCAGCCCCCCAGCGACAACTTGGCCTGCGCCTGCTGCGGCTGCGCGAGCAGCGCGGCTACAGCCAGGTGGACCTGGCCCGCGCCTTGGGCCTGTCGGCCAGTTACCTGAACCAGATCGAGCGCAACAAACGCCCACTCACCCCGGCCGTGCAGAAGAAGCTGGGCGAGGTGTTGGGCGACGTTTCTTCGTTGTTCGACGAAGATGAGCCCGCTGCCCTGCAGGAAGCGCTGGGCGAGACCCTGCGCGATCTGGGCCTGGCCGAAGTCAGCGCCACCGAACTGCGCGCCCTGGCCGGCAACCTGCCGCAGGTCAGCCGCGCGCTGCTGGAACTGCACCGCCGCCACCTGGCGCTGCGCGAGCATGCCGCGGCGCTGGAGTTCCAGCTGGGCGAGCCCGGCGCCGGCAGCACCCTGCCCGCCGGTGACCAGGTGCGCGAGTTCTTCAATCGCATGCACAACCACATCCCCGAACTGGACGAGCTGGCCGAGCAGCTGTTCGCCGAATGGGGACTGTCGCCCGGGCATGTGGCACCGCGGCTGCGCCAGCTGCTGGCCGACCGCCATGGCGTGCTGGTGGAAGTGGCTGCACTGCAGGCCGGGCGCGAGAAACGGCAATACGATGCCGGTGCGCGGCGGCTGTGGCTGCCCGATTACCTGGAGCCCGGCCAGCAGGCGTTCCAGATGGCGGCCGAGCTGGCACTGCACGGCTACCTGCCGCAGATCGATGCGGTGGTGGCGCGCGCCGGCTTCACCGACGACGCGCGCATCGCGCAGGCGCGGATCGGTCTTTCCAACTATTTCGCCGGCGCGCTGGTGATGCCGTACATGCGCTTCCTGCGTGCGGCGGAAACCAGCAGCTACGACATCGAACTGCTGGCGCATCAGTTCGGCGTCGGCTTCGAAGCGGTCTGCCACCGGCTGAGCACGCTGGCACGGCGCAGCGCACCCGGCCTGCCGTTTTTCTTCATCCGGGTGGACCGCGCCGGCAACGTATCCAAGCGCCACTCCGCCACCGATTTCCACTTCTCGCAGGTGGGTGGTTCGTGCCCGCTGTGGATCGTCTACGAGGCATTCAACCAGCCCGGCCGCATCCTCACCCAGACCGCGCGCATGCCCGATGGGCGGCGCCACTTCTGGCTGGCGCGGCAGGTCAGCAGCGGGCCGGTGGGGCATGGCCAACCGCGGAAGACGTTCGCGGTGGCGCTGGGCTGCGATCTGCAGCATGCCGAGCGGCTGGTGTATTCATTGGGGCTGGATGTGCAGAGCCCGGGTAATTCGGTGTCGATCGGACCGGGGTGCCGGGTGTGCCCGCGCGAGGACTGCATGCAGCGCGCGTTCGCGCAGTTGCCGGGGAGGTAGGGAGTTTTGCAGGGCTGCGCCCTGCACCTGCTTCAATTCAAGGCAACAGCAAAAGCAACAGCGGGCCTTCCGTGGGATGGCGGGGTGGGTCCGGTTGCGGGGGACGCTGCAAGTCCCCCTCCGGGGCCCGGCCCAGCCGCTGGCGGCTGTGCGTTCGGGCGCTTGCGAAGCAATGCTTCGCAAGCAAAGCGCCCTCACCCATGTAAGCTCGGTCGCGCCATCCATGGCGCTCACGCCCCCGCAACCGGACCCACCCCGCCCTCGACAGTTTTTCGCTGCTGTTGGTAGGTGTCGACCTTGGTCGACACGGTAGATCCACGCCATGCGTGGATAGCGTGGAAATGATCGAATTGTTCTTGTAGAGCCGAGCCATGCTCGGCTGAGAGGCTTGGCGTACAGCAGCCGAGCATGGGCTCGGCGCAACAACGAGAGCCTGCCTTTGCTTTTGATCTTTTGATTCTCTTCCGTGGCTGGCACGCGCAGGAAACTGTCAGGGGCCGTTCGGGATGGGCTGCGCAGGACCGTTGGCGCCATGGATGGCGCCATCCAGCCCCCAGGGACGGGTTTACGGCGTGTCCTGCGCAGCCCATCCCGACCGGCCCAACCCAGAAATCGCTGTCCGCGACCAACCCAGCCACGAGGGGCCCCGCCGTTGGCTGGAACCCATCATTCCACGACGGAATTGGCGCACCGGCCCCGCTGGGCCTACCATCGGCGGTCCCCACCCCCACCACCCCTTCCATGTCCGCTCCCGCTTCCGCCGCACCGCGTCGCTGGTTCGTCTCCGGCGACTTCAACGGCTTCTTCGGCCTGGTCGTCGACAACCTCTCCATCCTCGGCTTCATCGCCATGGCCCTGGTCGGGATCTTCCAGTTCCCCGCCGACGTGGTGTTCGGCCGCATGTTCCCCGGCACCGCCTTCGGTGTGCTGGTGGGCAACCTGCTGTACACCCTGATGGCCCGCCGGCTGGCTGCGCGTACCGGTCGCGACGATGTCACTGCCATGCCGCTCGGCCTGGATGCACCGACCAGCATCGGCATGGCGCTGCTGGTGCTCGGCCCGGCCTTCATCGCCTTCAAGCAGCAGGGCATGGATCCGCACGCTGCAGGCATCGCCACCTGGCAGCTGGGCATGGCCGCGCTGGTCATCATGGGCGTGCTCAAGTTCGTGCTGTCATTCTTCGGTGAAGCGGTCACCCGCGCGCTGCCGCGTGCTGCGCTGCTGGGTTCCATCGCCGGCATCGCGCTGGTGCTGATGGGCCTGCTGCCGTTGCTGGAAACGCTGCGCTCGCCGCTGGTCGGCTTCACCACGCTGGGCCTGCTGCTGTACGTGCTGATCGCCAAGGGCAAGCTGCCGGTGCGTGGCCCTGGCGTGCTGTTGGCCTTCGTGTTCGGCACCGTGCTGTATTACGGCCTTGGCCTGGCCGGGCTGGGCGCACCGGGCTTCCACGTGCCGGAGTGGGTGCCGCCGCAGGTGGTGCTGCCGCTGCCGACGCTGGGCTTCCTCGACGGCCTGCCCACGGCGATGACCTACCTGCCGCTGCTGCTGCCGTTCGGCCTGCTGATGGTGGTCGGTGGCATCAACGTCTCCGAAAGCGCGCGCGCGGCCGGCGATGACTACCGCACCCGTGACATCCTGCTGGTGGAAGCGGTGGCTACGCTGGTGGCCGGTGTCTGCGGTGGCGTGGCGCAGACCACGCCGTACATCGGCCAGCCGGCCTACAAGCACATGGGCGCGCGCAGCGGCTACACGCTGCTGACCGGCCTGTTCGTCGGCATCGGCGGCATGCTCGGCATCATCTCCGGGCTGGTGCAGTGGCTGCCGCTGGCGGTGCTGGCACCGATCATCGTGTACGTGGCCATCGACATCACCACCCAGGCCTTCCAGGCCACGCCGCGCCACCACACCGGCGCGATGGTGTTCGGTTTCCTGCCGTCGGTAGCGTACCTGCTGGCGATCAAGGCGCCAGGCTGGATCGCGCCGGACCAGCTGCCGCAGCTGCTGACCAAGCTCGACGGCCACGGCCTGCCCGAGCTGGCGGTGATCTTCACCCTCGGCAATGGCTTCATCATCACCTCAATGCTGTGGATCTCTGCGGTGGCGGCCATGGTTGATGGCCGCCTGCGCCGCGCCTGCGGCTTCCTGCTGGTGGCGGCGGTGCTGACCCTGTTCGGCCTGATCCATTCGGTGGACCCGCGCGGTGGCATCTACCTGCCGTGGGATCTGGACGGCCTGGCGCGCATCATCAGCTGGCAGTTCGCCGGCGCCTATGTGGCATTGGCGCTGCTGCTGGGCCTGCTGTCACTGCAGAAGCAGGCGGTGAAGCCGCTGGGTGAGAACAGCTGACCCCAGGGTAGTGCCGGCCGCCGGCTGGCATCCTCATGGACCTCGGACGTAGTGTGCAGCTGCCGGCCAGCGGCCGGCACTACCGCTCTCCATCCAGTTCCGGGTAGTGGCGGAAGATGCCGTTGGTGTTGAACGGCAATCGCCGTTCCGAGTCCAGATAGGAGGCAATGTTGGGTCGTTTCGCCACCCGCTCCTGCAGCGCGCGCAGCAGGGGCAGGGTAGGTTCCAGTGCCTGCATGCGGCGTGGGAACATGTAGTTCAGCCCGCTCAGCAGCTGGAACAGCGACAGATCCACATACGAGTGCTCGCGCAGTGCATGGCGGCCACCGTTGGCGGCCAGCACCTGCTCGAAGTAGCCGAGGAACTTCGGCAGCCTCTCGCTGCGCAGTGACGCGGCGCGTGCCTTGGCTTCGGTCTTCTGCTCTTCGTAGTACCTCGATGCAGCGATCGGATGGTGGGTGTCATGCACCTCGGCCACCAGGTCGGCGATGGTCAGCTGCAACTGCAGTGCCTGCGTCCGCCGCGAGGCCGCCTGCGGCACCAGGTCCAGCGTCGGGCCCAGGAAATCCAGGATTGCCGCGACCTGCGCGATGACCTGGCGACCGGCCTTCAGGAACGGCGGCGCGAAGGGCTGCGCACCTTCACTGCTGCCATCGAGAAACGGCTGCATCACTGCATCGCCGTGCGCCCGCGCCATGTCGATGTAGTCGGCACCGGCATCCTCCAGCGCCAGGCGCACGAACTCGCCACGGCCCTGGATGCCGGTCCAGTAATACAGCGCGTACTGCATGGCTGTGTCTCCACGGGACAGGATGCATAGCGTCGCGCTGCTCGCGCAAAGCGGGCGTGAGTGCAATGCCTACCTGGCGTTGGATGTCGGAGTGTTCAGGCCGATGGCGCGACGGTGATGATGTCGTGTTCATTGACGCTGCCAGCCAGCGTGTAGCGATATCCCTTGGCCAGCACTTCAACGTAGCTGTCATGTGCGGCAAGGATGAAAAGCTGCAGGTCGTGGACATTGCGGGGATCGTAGTGCGCGAGCAGTGCCGCCAGGCCAGGATCGTGGATGACCCGGTAGAAGCCGGGGAAAGGGCAGAGACCGGTTTGCCGCCAGTGCGCGGTTTCATCGGCTGGTCCGGTTTCCTCGAAGATCTCGCCGTGGCGCATCTCGTGAAAATTTCCGCCCCGGCAACGCGCTTCATGGACAAGTTCGAAATCCACCTGCAGTGAGCGGTAACGCATGCCCGGCTGCGCTGCATAGTCCTCCAGCGTCTGTGCCTCCACGTTCACCTGTGCGCTCGCGTTCTGCTCTCGATACACCAGTGTCAGGTCGAGCGTGCTGATGCGGAAAGGCACCGGTTCCGGGCGAAGCTCCATGGGTCGTTCGTCGAAGGGGCTGGACTGCTCATTGGGCCGCCCGTCGCACTGCGCTGTCAACGCGTTTCCCGAACCTTACCGGAACGGGTGGGGAACCCACGGAAATCGGCCGGGTCACACCTTCTCCATGCGTGTGAGAACGAGGTGCTGCATCATGCAGAGTCGAAAAGCAGTTTGGCCCTGGGTGTTGGGCGTGGTGGTGATCGGTGGCGCGGGCGGTTGGCTGTTCCGCGACCAGCTGAAGAGCCTGGCGGACGGAGTTTCGGTGCCGGTGCAATCAACCCCTGCCAGTACCAGCGCACCGCCACAACCGCAGGCGGCCGCAGAACCCGCGCCAGCGTCGCCTCCGATCAAGCATCCGCTGGATACCGGGGCCGCGGCAGATCCGGCGCTGCCGAAGCTGGCTGACAGCGATGCCGCTGCCTGGGGCGCGCTGAGCCAGCTGTTCCAGGGCGAGGGTCCGCTGACCCTGCTGTTGCGCGACCATCTGATCCAGCGCCTGGTCACCCAGGTCGACAACCTGGACAAGCCCAGCGTGCCACCCACCGCGCTGGCCGCGCGGCCGCTGCCGGGCAACCTGCAGGTCGAGGCGGGTGAGGGCGGCGAACGCATCGCCGCCAGCAATGCGGCGCGCTATGCGCCCTACTTGCAGGCATTTGCCGCGCTCGACCCGGCGGCAACGGCTACCGCCTACAAGCGCTTCTATCCGCTGATCCAGCAGGCTTACGTGGACCTTGGCCGGCCCGAGGGCTATTTCAACGACCGTCTGGTCACGGTGATCGACCACCTGCTGGAGACCCCGGAACTGGCCCAGGCGCCGCTGGTGCAGCGCGACGAACGGGGCCGCTATCGCTTCGTCGATCCCACCCTGCAGTCACGCTCGATCGGGCAGAAGGCCCTGCTGCGCATGGATGTGGCGCAGGCGCGGGCGGTCAAGCAGCAGCTGCGGGCGATCCGCAGCGCGATCACCCGCTGAGTCCCTCCACCGCGCGGAACTGATCGGGATCAACGCGCCGACCACACCCGTTCCGGCATGCTGGCCGCAGGCTGACTGGCCTCGGGGTGCAGTCGCAGCCACCCTTGAAACGGGGTGGGGCAACCGCATCTTTCCAGCATCGCCGGCGCGGGCCGGCCCTGATGACCGATGAGGATTCGCAATGCGGATGGACAAGCTCACCTCGCGTTTCCAGCAGGCGCTGGCAGACGCACAGTCGCTGGCCGTGGGCCGCGACAACAGCATCATCGAACCGGTTCATTTGTTCAGTGCGCTGCTGGACCAGCAGGGTGGCAGCACGCGCCCGCTGCTGGCCCAGGCCGGCGTGAACGTGCCGGTCCTGCGCGAGCGCCTGACCGAAGCACTGGACGCGCTGCCGAAGGTGTCCGGCCAGGCCGGCAATGTCTCGATGGGCAACGACCTGGGGCGCCTGCTGAACCAGACCGACAAGCTGGCCCAGCAGCACGGTGATGCCTTCATTGCCAGCGAGTGGTTCGTGCTGGCAGCGCTGGACGACGGCGGCACGCTGGGCATGGCACTGCGTGCCGCCGGTGCTGACAAGACCCGCCTGCAGGCCGCGATCGACAAGCTGCGTGGCGGCGAGAACGTGCAGTCGGAGAATGCCGAGGAACAGCGGCAGGCGCTGGAGAAGTACACCATCGACCTGACCGCGCGCGCCGAGAGCGGCAAGCTCGATCCGGTGATCGGACGTGACGAGGAGATCCGTCGCACCATCCAGGTGCTGCAGCGCCGGACCAAGAACAACCCGGTGCTGATCGGCGAACCCGGCGTGGGCAAGACTGCCATTGTCGAGGGGCTGGCCCAGCGCATCATCAACGACGAAGTGCCCGAAGGCCTGCGCGGCAAGCGCGTGCTGTCGCTGGACATGGGCGCGCTGATCGCCGGTGCCAAGTTCCGCGGTGAATTCGAAGAGCGCCTGAAGGGCGTGCTGAACGACCTGGCCAAGAACGAAGGCCAGATCATCCTGTTCATCGACGAATTGCACACCATGGTCGGCGCCGGCAAGGCCGACGGCGCGATGGATGCCGGCAACATGCTGAAGCCGGCACTGGCACGTGGCGAGCTGCACTGCATCGGTGCCACCACGCTGGACGAGTACCGCAAGTACATCGAGAAGGATGCTGCGCTGGAGCGCCGCTTCCAGAAGGTGTTCGTGGGCGAGCCGTCGGTGGAGGACACCATTGCGATCCTGCGCGGTCTGAAGGAGAAGTACGCGCTGCACCACGGCGTGGAGATCACCGACCCGGCCATCGTTGCCGCTGCGACGCTGTCCAACCGCTACATCACCGACCGCCAGCTGCCGGACAAGGCCATCGACCTGATGGACGAAGCCGCCTCGCGCCTGCGCATGGAGATCGACTCCAAGCCGGAGGAACTGGACCGCCTGGAACGCCGGGTGATCCAGCTGAAGATCCAGCGCGAGATGCTGAAGAAGGAAAAGGACGAGGCCTCGCGGCAGCGCCTGGCCGATCTGGAGAACGACATCGAGGCGCTGGAGCGCGAGTTCTCCGACCTCAATGAAATCTGGAAGTCGGAGAAGGCCGCGCTGCAGGGTGCGACCAAGATCAAGGAGCAGGTCGAGCAGGCCAAGCTGGAGCTGGAAGCCGCGCAGCGCCGCCAGGATTTCGCCAAGATGAGCGAGATCCAGTACGGCCTGCTGCCGCAGCTGGAAAAACAGCTGGCCGCCGCGCAGGAAGCCGAACACAGGGACTTCAAGCTGGTGCAGGACCGCGTGACCGACGAGGAGATCGCCGAGGTCGTGTCGCGCTGGACCGGCATTCCGGTCAACAAGATGCTCGAAGGTGAGCGCGACAAGCTGCTGCGGATGGAAGAGGTGCTGCACAACCGCGTGGTCGGCCAGGAGGAAGCGATCAAGGTCGTCTCCGATGCCGTGCGCCGTTCGCGTGCGGGCCTGTCCGATCCGAATCGCCCGGCCGGTTCGTTCCTGTTCCTCGGCCCGACCGGCGTCGGCAAGACCGAGCTGTGCAAGTCGCTGGCCGAGTTCCTGTTCGACAGTGCCGACGCGATGATCCGCATCGACATGAGCGAGTTCATGGAGAAGCACAGCGTCGCCCGCCTGATCGGTGCGCCCCCGGGCTACGTCGGTTACGAAGAGGGTGGCTACCTGACCGAGGCCGTGCGTCGCCGTCCGTATTCGTTGATCCTGCTGGACGAAGTGGAGAAGGCGCATCCGGATGTGTTCAACATCCTGCTGCAGGTGCTGGACGATGGCCGCCTGACCGATGGCCAGGGCCGCACCGTGGACTTCCGCAACACCGTCATCGTGATGACCTCGAACCTGGGTTCGCACCAGATCCAGGACATGAGCGCTGATGACAGCCCGGAGGCCTACACGCAGATGAAGGCGGCGGTGATGGGCGTGGTGCAGGCGCACTTCCGCCCGGAGTTCATCAACCGCCTGGACGACATCGTGGTGTTCCACCCGCTGGACAAGCGGCAGATCAAGCAGATCGCGCGCATCCAGATGCGTGGGCTGGAAAAGCGCCTGGCCGAACGTGGTTTGAAGTTGCTGGTGTCCGATGCAGCGTTCGACCTGCTTGGCAACGTTGGTTTCGATCCGGTGTACGGCGCACGTCCGTTGAAGCGTGCGATCCAGGCGCAGCTGGAGAACCCGCTGGCGCAGAAGATCCTGTCCGGTGCCTTCGTCAACGGCGACACCATTGAAGTCGGCAACGACGGCGGCCACCTGGTGTTCGCCAAGGCGTGATTCACACGGGGCGCTGCCTGATCGCGGCGCCCCGTTTCCTGCGGAGTACGCCGGGCCATGCCCGGCGCTCACTCAGAAGCGGTGCGTGTAGCCGCTCATCAGGCCGAACTGGTTGGGCTTCTGCACGATCGGGCTGTCGGCGGCGTCGCCAAGCAGTCGCGTGCCCTCAGCCGAGATGTACCAGTTGCCGTTGCGGCCCACGCGGTGGCTCCATTTCAGGCCAAGACCGGCACTGACCAGGCCGGCCTTCGGCGTGTGCTGGGCAAAGCCGGTGCGCGCCGCCTGTTCCGGGCTGACGCCGTACCAGGTCTGCATGTAGCCACGGTTGCCGTAGTCGGTGGACACGCTGCCGCTGACCACACCGCCGGCCAGGTCGAACAGCGGCATGCTCAGGTTCAGGTGGATCTGCTGGGTGGCCAGGCCGTTCTCGGCCTTGTCCTCGTCCTTGCGGGTGAACTGCCAGGCGCCGCTCAGCACGGCTTCGCCCAGCGTATAACCAGCCGAGATGCCGACCAGGGGACGGGTATCGATATCACCCATGCCGCGCAGGAAGTCGGAACCGCCGAGCAGCGAGTCCTTTTCCTTGCGGATGCCGCTGGCGCCGACATAAGCGCGCACGCGGGTGTGCTCGCCGATGGAGGTGCCCCAGCCAATGCCACTGGTGCCCAGAAACCATCCACCCGGCGAGGTGACATCAAAGGACAACGACGGCGTCGCACGATACTCCTCGCTGCCGCTGTAGCGCGGCGCCACGCCACCGCCGGCAGCGACCTCGAAGGTCCAGTGGTCATCCTTGGCGTGGGCGATCGGCGTGGCGAACAGCGGCAGCAGGGCCAGGCAGAGCAGGGTGGGGGAACGGCGAAGCTGGGACATGGAATCTCTCGACAATGGGAGGAAAGCAGCGCGCGCATCCGGCGAGTGCTGCAGGGTCGCCAGCGTGGCGATATGCCGGCGACCGATCCCTCCGCAGTTGTGCGGGAGTTGTAATCAACTGTAATGGCGCCCGTGGGCGTTCAGCTGGCAGCCAGCGGCCAGTGCATTTCCAGGCGCGCGCCACCCAGCGTGGCGCGGCTGATGCGCAGCTCGCCACCGTGGCGGGCTGCAATGCGGCTGACGATGGCCAGGCCCAGCCCGAAGCCGCCGGTGTCGCGGCTGCGGCTGTCATCCAGGCGGGTGAACGGGCGCATCACTTTTTCATGGTCGGCCTCGGCGATGCCCGGGCCGTCGTCATCCACACGCAGGCACGCGCGGCCGCCGACACCGACCAGCGACACTTCCACCTGCGAACGCGCGTGGCGCAGCGCATTGCCTACCAGATTGCTCAGCGCCAGCTGCAGCAGCCGCGGTTCGGCATCCACCCGCGGCAACGCACTGGGCTGCACGCGCAGGACCACGCCGGCCCGTTCGGCATCACGGCGCGCATCGGCCAGGCAGGCCTGCAGCCAGTCGTTGGCTTCGATGCGCTGCATCGGCTCGCCCTCGCTGGGATGCTCCAGCCGTTCGTAAGCCAGCAGTTCGCTGACCAGCCGGTTGAGTTCGGCCAGATCGCCGTGCAGGCCCCGCGCCAGCCGTTCGCGGCGTTCGCGGTCATCGCTGTCCTGCATCAGGTCCAGGCCGAAGGCCACGCGCGCGATGGGCGTGCGCAGTTCGTGCGATATGGCATGGGTGAGGTCGCGCTGGCGCTGCACCAGCTCGGCCACGCGCGCGGCCATGCGGTTGGAATGGTCGACGATGACGCGTATCTGCGAGCGTGGCGAAACCTGCGCGCGCGCCTGCAGATCGCCGGCACCGATGCGATCGGCGTGCACGCGCAGCGCGTCCAGATCGCGCCAGAGCAGGCGCACCCAGGCGTACAGGCACAGCCCGAACAGGGCCAGCATTACCGAATAGGCGATCAGGGTGAGATAGAGGGTCATCGACGGCTCGCCTGGTAGATGCAGGCGCAGCCAGGGGCCATCGGGATGCAGTGGATCAAGCGGCGCCAGTACGATCTCGAACTTCTGCCGGGAAATGAGCCCGTTGCGCTGCAGCTGTTCCTGTTCGCCGGCCGCGAGGGCCGGTGCTGACGGCAGCAGAGCCAATGCGATGCCATAGTGGGGTTGCCATTGCGCCAGCTGATCCTGCTGGGCGGCGGAGTCCTTTCCGTCCAACCCCTGCCGCAATGCATACAACTGGCCGCGCACCTGCTCTGCGAACACACGCTGCTGGAACGGCAGGTAGATGCGATCGAAGATCACGTTGATCAGCAGCAGGGTGATCAGGAAGCTCGCGCCGACCACCAGCCACAGGCGCAGAAACAGCCGCTTCATGCCGACCAGGACGAGGGATTGAACTGGTAGCCGCGGCCCCACACCGTCTTGATCCGCCGCGGTTCGCGCGCGTCATCGCCCAGCTTGCGGCGAAGCTTGCCGATGCTGACATCGACACTGCGGTCCAGCCCGTCGAAGCCGATGCCGCGCACCGCCTGCAGGATCTGGTCACGCGAGAGAATCTGCCCCGGCTGGCTGGCCAGCAGCCACAGGATCTCGAATTCGGTGGTGCCCATGTCCACCGGCTGGCCGTGCAGATGCACCTCGCGCTGCATGCGGTCGATCAGCAGCTCGCCGTGCATCAGGCGGCAGGGGGTGCCGGTGTTGCTGCTGCCATGGCGGCGGCGCAGCAGGGCGCGCAGGCGGGCCAGCAGCAGGCGCGGCTCGATCGGCTTGTGCACATAGTCGTCGGCGCCCGATTCCAGGCCGAGCACCTGTTCGATGTCGTCCTCGCAGGCGGTCAGCATCAGGATCGGCACATCGGAGAAGCTGCGGATCTGCCGGCACACGTCTATGCCGCCGAGGCCGGGCAGCATCAGGTCCAGCACCACCAGTTCCGGCGCGTGCTGGCGGCAGGCCGCACCGGCGAGGTCGCCACGGGCCACATGCTGCACGGCGAAGCCGTGTTCGTGAAGGTAGTCACTGACCAGCTCGGCCAGGCGGCGGTCGTCCTCCACCAGCAGCACCGGGGTCGGCGTGCCGCTGGCGGTGGGTGTCCAAGGGGATGGCTGCATGCGCGTTGGGCCTCCGTGCCCGGGCAGGAGCGCCCGGCGGCGAAGCCTAGCAACGGCCCATGACGGCTGCCTGAATCGCGGCCAACCTGATAACCGGTGGTACTGGCGTCATCGCCAGCAGCTTTCAGCGCGTGGTTCTGGCTGGCCTATGGTGGCGGTTTCCCCGGATGGAGCCTGGCGCAATGAGCGACCCGCAGTGGCAACTGGAAACCCTGGCCGTGCACGGCGGCTACCGTCCCGACCCGACCACCCGCGCGGTGGCGGTGCCGATCTACCAGACGGTGGCGTATGCCTTCGATGACACCCAGCATGGCGCCGATCTGTTCGACCTGAAGGTGCCCGGCAACATCTACACGCGCATCATGAACCCCACCACCGACGTACTGGAGCAGCGCCTGGCCGCACTGGAAGGCGGCATCGGTGCGCTGGCACTGGCCTCGGGGCAGGCGGCCATCACCTATGCCATCCAGACCATTGCCGAGGCCGGTGACAACATCGTTGCCTCCAGTGCGCTGTATGGCGGCAGCCTCAACCTGCTGGCGCACACGCTGCCGCAGTACGGCATCCAGGCGCGCTTCGCCGACCCGGCCGATCCGTCCGCCTTCGCCGCGCTGATCGACGAACGCACCAAGGCGGTGTTCGTCGAATCGATCGGCAACCCGCGTGGCAACGTCACCGACATCGCGGCGATTGCCGAGGTCGCGCATGCCGCTGGCGTGCCGCTGATTGTCGACAACACCGTGGCCACGCCGTTCCTGCTGCGCCCGTTCGAGCACGGCGCCGACATCGTGGTGCATTCGCTGACCAAGTACCTCGGCGGCCACGGCAACAGCCTCGGCGGCGCGATCGTCGATTCCGGCCGCTTCGACTGGGCTGCACAACCCCAGCGCTTCGCACGGCTCAACCAGCCCGACCCCAGCTATCACGGCGTGGTCTATACCGAAGCGCTGGGGTCGGCGGCCTACATCGGCCGCGCGCGGGTGGTGCCGCTGCGCAATACCGGCGCGGCGCTGTCGCCGTTCAATGCGTTCCTGATCCTGCAGGGCATTGAAACCCTGGCGCTGCGCATGGAGCGCATCAACGCCAACGCGCTGGCTGTCGCGCAGTTTCTGAAGTCACACGCAAAGGTGGCCTGGGTGCGCTACGCCGGGCTGGCCGACGACCCCGAGCATGCCGCCGCGCAACGTTACCTGGGTGGGCACGGCTCGGGCGTACTGACCTTCGGCCTGCCGGGCGGCCGTGAAGCCGGCGCACGTTTCCTCGATGCGCTGAAGCTGTTCACCCGCCTGGTCAACCTGGGCGATGCAAAATCGCTGGCCACCCATCCGGCCTCGACCACCCATCGCCAGCTGGATGCCGCCGAACTGGCCAAGGCCGGCGTCAGCGAGGACACCGTGCGGCTGTCGATCGGCATCGAGCACATCGGCGACCTGCGTGCCGACCTGGAGCAGGCCCTGGCAGGCGCCTGATAGCCGCACGCTTGGTCGTCATCGCCACAGGCGATCACCACCGGCACCGCGATGCGCTACGGTGGAACTGCCTCTCCGAGGCATGGCAACGTGGCGATCCAGATCCCCGGTCGATGCGGGTCGACCGGGGATTTTTTTGTTTCCGGGGTCAGATGCACCGCCGTGTCGACCAAGGTCGACACCTACCAACAGCCGCAGGAAATTGTCGAAGGCAGGGTGGGCCCGGTTGCAGGGGCGTGAGCGCCATGGATGGCGCGACCGAGCCTCCATGGACGGATTCACGGCGTCCCCTGCAACCGGACCCACCCCGCCATCCCACGGAATGCCAGCTTTTGCTTTTGTCGTTGCCGTTGCTTCAGCAGGTGCAGGGCTGCAAGCCCTGCCGCACCCACACTCCTCACACCACCGGAATACTGTGCTGTCCCAGCCCGCGATACGGCGGCGTGGCCATCACCATCTCCGCCAGCGAGTACGCCAGCTCACGCTCGGCCATCACCGTGCCATCGGCACCATGCTCCAGCAGGTGCTTCACCTCCGCATCGCTGTGTGCTCGCGCCAGCAGGGTCAGATCCGGATTGATCGCACGCAGCTTGGCCAGCGCCTCACCGGCTTCCAGCGGCTGAGGAATCGCCAGCACCGCAATCTTCGCGCGTTCCGGATGCGCTTCGGCCAGCACGCGGTCGGCAGCAGCACTACCACGGATCGCCGCCAGGCCCTTGGCGTGCGCCTGTTCGACGTGCTCCTTGTTGTCATCGATCACCAGCACCGGCACGCCACGATCGCGCAGCACCTGCGCCAGCTCGCTGCCGACCCGGCCGTAACCAATGACGATGGCATGGTCATGCAGGTCACGCGAGGGGCCGGTGGCCTCTTCCGGCTCGGCGGCCTGGGGCGACTGCTCCTGCTTGGCCTGCCAACGGTCAAGCAGCCCGAACACCAGCGGGTTGAGCATGATCGACACCAGCGCACCGGCCAGCACCAGCGACTGGCCTTCCTTCGGCAGGATCTGCAGCGCGACGCCGAGGCCGGCGATGATGAAGGCGAATTCGCCGATCTGCGCCAGGCTGGCCGAGATGGTCAGCGCAGTGCTGGTCGGGTGGCCGAACGCGCGCACGATGAAGAACGCGGCGGCCGACTTGCCGAACATGATGATCAGCACCGTGGCCAGCACCTGCCAAGGGTGCTGGACGAGGATGTTGGGGTCGAACAGCATGCCGACCGAGACGAAGAACAGCACCGCGAACGCATCGCGCAGCGGCAGCGAATCATGTGCGGCCTTGTGGCTCAGCTCCGATTCGTTGAGCAGCATGCCGGCGAAGAACGCGCCCAGCGCGAACGAGACGCCGAACAGCATCGCCGAGCCGAACGCCACGCCCAGCGCGATCGCCAGCACCGACAGGGTGAACAGTTCGCGCGATCCGGTGCCGGCGATGCGTTCGAGGATCCACGGGATGACCCGGCGTCCGACCACCAGCATCACCGCCACGAACAGGCCCAGCTGCACGAAGGTCCAGCCGATGTCGGCCAGCACGCTGCCCAGCGAGTGCGATTCCTTGGCCGCATCGGGGCCGAACACACCGGCCATCACCGGCATCATCACCAGCGCCAGCACACAGGCCAGGTCTTCCACGATCAGCCAGCCGACCGCGATCTTGCCGCGCATGGTCTCCAGCAGGCGGCGCTCCTCCATCGCCCGCAGCAGTACCACGGTACTGGCGGTGGCCAGCGAGAAACCGAAGATGACGCCATGCAGGGCTGGCCAGCCCATCAGCGAGGCCACGCCCCAGCCGAGCAGGGTAGCGACCGCGATCTGGCCGATGGCACCGGGGATGGCGATGGCCTTGACCGCCATCAGGTCCTTCAGCGAGAAGTGCAGGCCGACGCCGAACATCAGCAGCATCACGCCCAGCTCGGCCAGCTGGTTGGCCAGCGCCTGGTCGGCGACGAAGCCGGGGGTGAACGGGCCTACGCAGATGCCAGCAACCAGGTAACCGACCAAGGGAGACAAGCGGAGCTTGTTGGCCAGCGCGCCGAAGATGAAGGCGAGCCCGAGGCCAACGGCAACGATGTTGATCAGGTCGGTGTCATGGTGCATCGGCACTCGCAGAAAAACGGGGGTATCCCGATTTTCACCGATGACGCCAGATACGGCAAACCTTAAATGCGAATGGGGTCAGATCCCTCTCCCGCAGGAAAAAGGATCTGACCCCACCAGGGAGTTGCCGGCCAGCGGCCGGCACTACCAAAGAGGCGCCCGCCAGCGCTTACCAGGTGTACTTGACCCGGCCGTATACGTACGCGCCGTTGAAGCCGAACGGCGAGTAGTTGCTGTACGGCAGCATGCCGAAGGTGGAGTTCTGCAGGTCTTCGGTGCGGTCCGGGTACTTGTCCAGCAGGTTGTCGGCGCCCACGGTCAGGGTCCAGTTGCTGCTCGGCTTGTAGCTGGCCGAGGCATCCACCACCCAGGCGTCGCCATAGGTCTGGTCGCGCAGTGCGGTGGCCGAGTTGCGCACGGTGAACTTACCGTAGCGGGTCGCGGCCAGGCCCAGTTCCCAGTGGTCCGAACGCCAGGTGCCGCTCAGGATCGCCTTGTCGCGCGGATAGCTGTCCTCGATGCGGCCGATCTCATCGCGGCCGATCAGCGACTGGGTCAGGCCCAGCGTGCCGAACACCGCCGGGGTGCCGCCGACGCGGCGCACTTCGGTGTCGTTGTAGCTGTACGCGGCGGTCAGTTCCAGGCTGCTGGCGCTGAAGGGCACCGTGTAGCTGGACACGAAATCGACACCGCGGGTGCGCGTATCCAGGCCGTTGGTGAAGTACGAGAACGCGGTCACCTGCGGCAGGCCCAACGTGCCCAGCAGCGCGCTGGTGGCGGTGTTGGTGGTGATGCTGGACGACAATGCGATGCGGTCATCGATGTCGATCTGGTAGGCGTCGACGGTGATGTACAGGCGGTCGACCGGCTGCAGCACCAGGCCCAGGCTGTAGGAGGTGGAGGTCTCGGCCTTCAGCGGCGAGGCGCCCAGCGCCTGCGCAGCCGGGCTGGTGGTGGGGAAGGTGCCGCGCTCGACGAACACGCCGTTGAGGAACTGGCTGGTGACCGCCTGGTAGCCCTGCTGCGCCAGCGACGGCGCACGGAAGCCGCTGGACGCGGTGGCCCGCAGCGCGATCTTGTCGGTGAACGCGTAGCGCGCCGACAGCTTGCCGGAGAAGCGGTCGCCGAAGTCCGAGTAGTCCTCGTAGCGGCCGGTGATGCCGGCCGAGAACTTCTCGGTCAGGTCCGCTTCCAGACCCGCATAGACCGCGTAGTTGTGGCGGTCGGCATGCACTTCATTGGTCGGGGTGAAGCCACCGAAGCCCTGCGCGCCACTGCCGGTGTACGAGTTCAGCTCGCCCGGCTTCTGGTCCCACTTCTCCTTGCGGTATTCACCACCGAATGACAGCGTGACCGGGTAGGCCAGGCCCCAGTCCAGCGACTTGGTCAGGTCGGCATTGAAGATGTCCTGCTGGTACTTCAGCGTGCCGTCGTAGAACGAGCGCGGGCTGGTTGCGCCGAGGCTGTAGTTGATGCTGTTGCGGGTGTGGAAGTCGAGGGTGTTCTCGCCGTGGTTCAGGCTCAGGTCCCAGGTCCAGCCGTTATCGGTGTTGCCCTTGACCCCGGCCACCAGCGAGCGGTCCTTGGAGTACTGGTTGATCTCCGGCACGAAGCCGTCCGGGTAGGTCTGCGCCAGCAGCGCGCTCTGCCCGCTGTGGTTGCGCGAGCGGTAGAACGCGAACGAGGTGATGTCGCGGTTGCTGAGCAGCGCGCTGGCGTAGCCGGTCACGCGGTCACTGAAATCGAAACTGGCGTTGACCGAAGCCGCAGTCGCATCCACGCGCGGGTCGCCGACGATGAAGGTCTTCTGGCCGATGCTCGGGAAGTTGCCGGTGTTCGGGGTGGTGCCGCGGTACGGGCCGGCGCGGTTGCTTTCGTCCTGCTGGCTGATCTGGCCGGCCACGTGCACGCGGCCACGGCCGTTGCCGAACTCGACGCCGGTATCGCCGGAGAGCTGGTACTTGTTGCCGTCACCGGCCGAGTACTGGCCGTAGTCCACCGCCAGGCTGCCGCCACTGCCGCTGCCCTTGAGCACGATGTTGATGACGCCGGCGATGGCGTCCGAGCCGTACTGCGCCGACGCACCGTCGCGCAGCACTTCCACGCGTTCGATGGCGGCGATCGGGATCGCATTGATGTCCACTGCCGACGAACCACGGCCGATGCTGCCGTTGACGTTGATCATCGCCGAGGTGTGGCGGCGCTTGCCGTCGACCAGCACCAGCACCTGGTCCGGTGACAGGCCGCGCAGCTGCGCCGGGCGCACACCGCTGGTGCCATCGGTCAGCGCCGGGCGCGGGAAGTTCAGCGAGGGCAGGGCGCGCGACAGCGCGGTGGCCAGCTCGCTGGTGCCGGTGGACTGCAGGGCTTCGGGGGTGATGATGTCGATCGGCGACTGCGACTCGGCCACCGTGCGGTCGGCCACGCGGGTACCGGTGACGATCACCGTGTCCAGGGTGTTGGCGGCGGTGCCGGCCTGCTGGGCAGCGGCAACGAACGGAGAACCACCGAGTGCGACAGCGACGGCGGCGGCGATCAGGCTGGTCTTGCGGGTCATCGGGACGGAGCTCCGGTTGGCGGGGGCGGCACCGGAATCGACATCACGGGGGTGAGGCGGACGGCGGTTGTTGCGGTGCGCAAAGCAGGAATTAACGGGATATTCAGTGCGTGTCAAATGCCGGTCATCGGAAAAAACGTTGCAGCAGCAACCATTTAGCCCGGATCGGCACTGGCGGGGGAGGGAGCCCGGGACGCGCGCGGCAAGGACGTGGGAGAGAGGAACGCCGGCCGCCGCGCATCCCGGGACGCGTCAAGTATTCGTTAACGCTAGAATTGCGTCGCAGGAACAGTGCTCACCAGCACATTCCATCTGGTTATATGGACGCCTCCCCCGATGATTTCCCTTCGTAATTTCGCCTTGCGCCGCGGCGAGCGGCTGCTGTTGTCCAATGTCGACCTGACCCTGCACGCCGGTTACCGGGTGGGTGTGGTCGGCCGCAACGGTGCTGGCAAGTCCAGCCTGTTCGCGGCGGTGAAGGGCGAGCTGGAGGCGGACAAGGGCGATGTCGATCTGCCCGGCAAGGTGCGCATCGCCAGCGTCGCCCAGGAAACCCCGTCGCTGCCGGACCCGGCGCTGAGCTTCGTGCTGGGCGGTGATACCGAAGTGGCCGCCGTGCTGGCCGCCGAGGCCGAGGCGACCGCCCGTGAAGACTGGGAAGCGGTGGCCGAGGCGCACACGAAGATGGCCGAGCTCAATGCCTACGACGCCGAAGCGCGCGCCGGCAAGCTGCTGCACGGCCTCGGTTTCCCGGCAGAGACCCACCACCGCGCGGTGTCCTCGTTCTCCGGCGGCTGGCGCGTGCGCCTGAACCTGGCCCGCGCGCTGATGATGCCAAGCGACCTGCTGCTGCTGGACGAACCGACCAACCACCTGGATCTGGACGCGGTGTACTGGCTGGAGCAGTGGCTGCTGAAGTATCCGGGCACGCTGCTGCTGATCTCGCATGACCGCGAGTTCCTCGACAACGTGGCCACCCACACCCTGCACCTGCACGGTGGCGGCGCCAAGCTCTATCCGGGCGGCTACACCGACTTCGAGCGCCAGCGCGCCGAACAGCTGCGCCAGCAGCAGATCGCGCACGAGAAGGAACAGGCCGAGCGTGCCCACCTGCAGAGCTTCATCGACCGCTTCAAGGCGCAGGCCAGCAAGGCCGCGCAGGCGCAGAGCCGCATGAAGCGCCTGGCCAAGCTGGCCGGCACCGAAGCGGTGCGTGCCGAGCGCGAGTTCCGCATCGAGTTCGCGCCGCCGGCCAAGCTGCCGTTCTCGCTGATCCGCCTGAACCACGTCGAGGCCGGCTACGGCAAGGACGCGGTGATCCTGCACAACGTCGGCTTCGGCCTGGAAGCGGGCCAGCGCATCGGCCTGCTCGGCCCCAACGGTGCCGGTAAGACCACCCTGGTGAAGACCCTGGTGGGCGAGCTGGCGCCGATCGTCGGCGAGCGCATGGCGCACCCGGACCTGAAGATCGGCTACTTCGCCCAGCACACGGTGGAGTCGCTGCACGAAGGCCAGTCGCCGATGGAGCATTTCCGCGAGATCGCGCCGGACGCACCGAACCAGTCGTTCCGCGATTTCCTTGGCAAGTGGAACTTCCCGGGCGACCGCGCGTTCGAGCCGGTGGATGGTTTCTCCGGCGGCGAGCGCGCGCGCCTGGCGCTGGCGCTGATCGCCTGGCAGCAGCCGAATGTGCTGCTGCTGGACGAACCGACCAACCACCTTGACCTGGAAATGCGCGAAGCGCTGGCTGAGGCACTGGCCACCTTCGAAGGCGCGATCGTGATGGTCTCGCATGACCGCCATCTGATCGGCCTGGTCTGCGATACCTACTGGCGCGTGGCCGATGGCGTGGTCGAGCCGTTCGACGGCGACCTCGACGCCTACGCGGCCTGGCTGCGCACCCGTCCGCAGGCGCAGGGCACCAAGGCGCGCATGGAACAGGTGGAAGAGCCGGTGGTGGTCAAGACCGCGCCGGTGGCTCAGGTGGTGCAGAAGAGGCCGGTGAACCCGCACAAGCTGGCTGCCGCCGAGGCCAAGGTGGCCGAGCTGGAAAGCGCCCTGGCCGAGCTGGACCGCCAGCTGGCCGACCCGGCCAACTACGCCGATGCCACCCGCTTGGCGGTGATCGGCCGTGACCGCGAAACCGCTGCCGCCCAGCTGGAAAAAGCCGAAGCGACGTGGATGGAACTGCTGGAGTCCTGATCACGCAAAAAAGGGGACGGAGGGGATTAAGTCGTTTGTGGCACAAACGACTTAATCCCCTCCGTCCCCTTTTTCATCCCTGCGCCTGCAGCCATTCGCGGAACCGCTTCGCCGGCTCACGCTCGGCACGCGAGCGCAGTCGCGTGAGCCAGTAGCGCCCCAGCTCCAGCGTGGTGCTGAATGGCTGCAGCAGGCGACCCTCGGCCAGTTCCTGCTCGAACATGCGCAGCGGCAGCAGCGCCACGCCGGCACCACCCACCGCGGCCATCGCCACCGTCAACGACGAATCAAACACCGGCCCGCGGGCTTCCACGCCACTCACTCCTGCCGCCTGCAGCCAGCGCGGCCATTCGTCGCTGCGGTAGGAGCGCAGCAGGGGCAGGGTGCCCAGGTCGCGTGGCTGTTTGAGCCGCCGCGCCAATGCTGGTGCGCACAGCGGTGCAAACGGCGCGTCGAGGATCGCTGTGCAGGCCTGGCCCTGCCAGTCGCCATCACCGAAGCGGATCGCCAGGTCCAGGCCCTCGCCGGCCAGATCAATGCGATTGTTGTGGGTCTGCAGTCGCAGCTCGATGTCCGGGTGCGCGGCCTCGAACGCAGCCAGCCGTGGCAGCAGCCAACCGGTGGCGAAGGTGCCGACCACGCCCAGCGTCAGTACTTCACGGGCCGGGCCACCGGTGTAGCGCGCGATGCTGGCCGAGATGCGCTCGAACGATTCGTTGAGCACCGGATACAGCGCCGCGCCCTCCTCGGTGAGCGCCACGCCGCGCGGCAGGCGATGGAACAGACGGATGCCGAGCCGGTCCTCCAGCCCGCGGATCTGGTGGCTCAGCGCGGCCTGGCTGACGCACAGCTCCAGCGCGGCACGGGTGAAGTTCTGGTGGCGTGCGGCCGCCTCGAAGGCGCGCAGCGCGTTCAGCGGCAGGGTGGGGTGCAGCATCGGAGTAGTCGTGAGTCAATGTGATGGCTGATCCTACCTTCCCAGTAGCTAGTTCAGGAGAATTAAAGGGTTGATTGCGACAGGCATTAATTCAGCTAATGCCTTCCGCTGATTTTTCGCGCTGGTCGCCTGCGTGCGAGGCTTCAATAATCGGGCGGTCCCCCAGGAGAACCCGCATGCTCGCCCGTCGCCGATTCCTGCAGTTCAGTGGTGCTGCCGTTGCTTCCTCGCTTGCCCTGCCGTTGCTGGCCCGTGCGGCGGGCAAGACCGCCGCCAGTGCACCGACCGATGCCGCCCTCACCGCCGCCACCGACTTCGCCGCACTGGAAAAGGCCTGTGCCGGCCGCCTCGGCGTGACCCTGCTTGATACCGCCAGCGGCCGCCGCATCGGTCATCGCCAGGACGAGCGTTTCCCGATGTGCAGCACGTTCAAGAGCGTGCTGGCCGCCAGCGTGCTCAGCCAGGCCGAGCGCAGGCCCGCGTTGCTGGACACGCGCGTGCCGGTGCGCGATGCCGACCTGCTCTCGCACGCGCCGGTCACCCGCCGCCACGCCGGCAAGGACATGACCGTGCGGGATCTGTGCCGTGCCACGATCATCACCAGCGACAACACTGCAGCCAACCTGCTGTTCGGCGTGGTCGGTGGCCCGCCCGCGGTGACTGCGTTCCTGCGCGCGAGCGGTGATGCGGTGAGCCGCAGTGATCGCCTGGAGCCGGAGCTGAACAGCTTTGCCAAGGGCGATCCGCGCGACACCACTACGCCGGCGGCGATGGCTGCGACCCTGCAGCGCGTGGTGCTGGGGGATGTGCTGCAGCCGGCGTCGCGGCAGCAGCTGGCCGATTGGCTGATCGACAACGAAACCGGCGACGCCTGCCTGCGCGCGGGCCTGGGCAAGCGCTGGCGCGTCGGTGACAAGACCGGCAGCAACGGCGAGGACGCGCGCAACGACATCGCCGTGTTGTGGCCGCTGGCCGGCGGCACGCCCTGGGTGCTGACCGCCTACCTGCAGGCGGGTGCGATCAGCAACGAACAGCGTGCCACGGTGCTGGCGCAGGTAGGCCGCATCGCCGATCGGCTGATCGGTTGAGGTAACCGGGGTCATTCAGAAGTGGCTTGCCGGATCGGTTCGGCGCGCGCATCCTGCGCGCGTTCGAACCACACGGAAGTCCCCCATGAGCCATGAACTGATCTACCTGCTGCTGATCTTCGCGCTGCTGGTGATCCCACGCGCGCTGCAGCGTTTCAGCCTGCCCGCGCCGCTGACCTGCCTGCTGTTCGGCATCATCGGCATGCTCTGGCTGGGCGACCAGGCGCACGACGCGGTGATCGGTCTGTTGGCCACGCTGGGCATTTCCTCGCTGTTCCTGTTCGCCGGCCTGGAAGTGGATCTGCAGGCGCTGCGCCGTGGCATGTGGCCGCTGCTGGCGCATCTGGTGATCCGTACCGGCACGCTGTTCGGTGTGGGCTGGCTGGCCTGGCGCTACGCGGGGCTGCCGTGGCAGGCCGCCGGCCTGCTGGCGCTGGCGCTGCTGACGCCGTCCACCGGCTTCATCATGGATTCGCTGTCGCGGCTGGGCCTGAGCGAGGACGAGCGGTTCTGGGTGACCAGCAAGGCCATCGCTGGCGAACTGCTGGCGCTGGCGGCGTTGTTCATCGTGCTGCAGGCCGGTGATCCGGGGCACATGGCGCTGTCCAGCCTGGCCCTGCTGGCGATGATGGTCGGCCTGCCGCTGCTGTTCATCGCGCTGGGCCGCTGGGTGGCGCCGCACGCGCCGGGTTCAGAGTTCTCGCTGCTGGTGATGGTGGGCATGGTCGCGGCCTACATCACCTATCTGCTGGGCGTGTACTACCTGGTCGGTGCGTTCATCGCCGGTCTGGTCGCGCGCCTGCTGCACCAGCGCATGCCGCTGCTGGCCTCGCATGAGAACCTGCACGCGCTGCGCCTGTTCGCTTCGTTCTTCGTTCCGTTCTATTTCTTCAATGCCGGCACCAAGGTGCCCAGCGAAGCACTGAGCTTTGAGGCGCTGGGGCTGGGCATCGTGATCACCCTGGTGGTGCTGCCGCTGCGCATCGGCGTGGTCTGGCTGCAGCGCCGGGTGATGTTCGGCGAGAGCTTCCGCAGCAGCCTGCGGGTCTCGCTGGCGTTGGCCCCGACGCTGATTTTCACCCTGGTGCTGGCAGCGATCATGCGCGAGCGTTTCCAGATTCCGGCGGTGCTGTTCGGCGCGCTGCTGCTGTATGCGGCGCTGACCACGCTGCTGCCGTCGCTGGTGTTCCGCACGCCGTTCGATGTCGATCCGGTTGAACAGGAACCTGCGGGTGAAGGCGAAGCCGCGCCGGTGGCGGCCACCGAAACGCTGCCAGCGGCATCTGCAGTCGATCGCTGAGCGGATGCTGCGCGTGCGGTTTGCGCACTTCGGCCATGGCCGTTAGGGTTGGGGCATGAAACTGCCTGCCGTTGTCACCGCTTCCGCCCTCCTGCTCAGCCTTGCTGCGTGTTCGCAGCGCTCCGATACGGTCGCCCATGATCTGGCGACCGCACCGGCCGATGCCTTCATGGCCGCCATCGCCGCGCATTGCGGCCAGGCTTACGCCGGCAAGGTGGTGGAGGACACGCCGGCACCGACCGGCAAGGATCCGTTCGCCGGGCAGCGCCTGGTCATGCATGTGCGCGGCTGTGCCGATCCGGCGCACGAGCTGCGCATCCCGTTCCATGTCGGCGATGACCACTCGCGGACCTGGGTGCTGACCCGTACGGAAACCGGCCTGCGCCTGAAGCACGACCATCGCCACGAAGACGGCAGCCCCGACGCGATCACCCTCTACGGTGGCGACAGCACGCCGCCGGGCACCGCCGAGCGCCAGCAGTTCCCCGCCGACGCCGATTCGGTGGCGATGTTCCGCCGCGCCGACATGCTGGCCTCCACGCACAACACCTGGGCGATGGAGATTGATCCCGACCAGACCTTTGTCTACGAGCTGACCCGCCCGGAGGGCCGCCGCTTCCGCGTGCAGTTCGACCTGAGCAAGCCGGTTGCCCTGCCGCCTGCACCGTGGGGCGACGATAAAGCGTCCGCCCCGTGATCACAGGGTCGGATCCCTCCTGCGGAGGGCCTCGACCCCAGAAAGGCCCTCAGTAGATCCACGCCATGTGTGGATGCGGGATACCGGACCGGGGTCAGAGCCCTGGCCGTCGGCCAGGGATCCGACCGTGTACTTACCGCGTACCGAAACGCGCGCGGCAGCCGTTGCTCACCCACACCTGGCCACGTGAGTAGCCCCAGCTGCGGCCTTCCTGGCAGGCACTGCCGGACAGCTGCTGCTGCAGCACCGGGCGGCCCTGGCGCTCATCCCAGTCGCAGGTCTGCGAGCGGTTGTTGTTGCTGCTGCAGGTAACCGAGTAATTGCTGTTGCCGCCGCCCCAGCCACCGCCACCACCGCCCCAGCCGCGGGCTTCGGCGAATTCGGCACGGCAGCCGCCACTGACCCAGACCGCGCCGTTGCGCACGCCCCAGGTACGCCCTTCGTTGCAGGGGCTGCCGGACAGCTGGCGGACCAGGCGGGCATTGCGCCAGCCGACCGGGCAGCTGCGCTCACGGTTGTTCTGGCTCTCGCAGCGGATGGTCTCGCCGGGCCGGCCGTTGTTGCCGCCCCAGCCACCGCCATTGCCGCCGCCCCAGCCACCGCGGGCCTCGACGAATTCCGCGCGGCAACCGTTGGTGACCCAGATGCTGCCGTTACGGCTGCCCCAGGTGCGTCCTTCATCGCAGTCCGAGCCGGACAGCTGGCGCACCAGCTGCGCATTGCGCCAGCCGGTGTTGCAGACCCGTTCGCGGTTGTTCTGGCTTTCGCAGCGGACCACGCCGCTCTGCGCATGCGCGGAAGGGGCGGGCAGGGCAAGGGTGCCCGCGGCACCCAGGCTGAGGGTTACGGCCAGGCTGGCCAGGGACAGCGGTTTCATGGCGGCATCCCATACGGTGGCAGGTGCCCGACTATAGGGAGGGGGGCGATCAAGCCGGTGTGACTGGCCGGATTTGCCCCGGCCGGGGCCTCGGCCGCAGAATACGAGGCTTTCCGGCCCCCATCCGGTGCCGGCGTTCTCCAGCGGAGCTTCCCCCCATGCGTACCCACTTCTGCGGCCTGGTCGATGAGACCCTGATTGGCCAGACTGTCACCCTCGCCGGCTGGACCGACGTGGCCCGTAACCAGGGCGGCGTCTGCTTCATCGATCTTCGAGATCATGAAGGCATCGTGCAGGTGACCGTGGAAGTCGACAACGCCGACGTGTTCGCCGTGGCCGCGTCGCTGGGCTACGAGGACGTGCTGCAGGTGGAAGGCGTGGTGCGTGCCCGCCACGCGGTGAACGACAAGATGCGCACCGGCAAGGTGGAAGTGATCGCCACCGCCATCACCGTGCTGAACAAGGCCGCGCCGCTGCCGTTCCACGCCCACGAGAATCCGGGCGAGGAAACCCGCCTGAAGTACCGCTACCTGGACCTGCGCCGCCCGGAAATGCAGCGCATGCAGCGCACCCGCATCAAGCTGGTGCAGGCCCTGCGCCGCCATCTGGACGAAAAGGGCTTCCAGGACATCGAGACCCCGATCCTGACCAAGGCCACCCCGGAAGGCGCGCGTGACTTCCTGGTGCCGGCGCGCATGCACCCGGGCGAGTTCTACGCCCTGCCGCAGAGCCCGCAGCTGTTCAAGCAGATCCTGATGGTGGCCGGCTTCGACCGCTACTACCAGATCGCGCGCTGCTTCCGCGACGAGGCCCTGCGTGCCGACCGCCAGCTGGAATTCACCCAGCTGGACATGGAATTCGCCTTCGTCCGCGAGCGCGACGTGCAGGATTTCGTCGAGGACATGATCCGCGCCATCTTCAAGGAAGTGGTCGACGTCCAGCTGGATGCCAGCTTCCCGCGCATGACCTGGGCCGAGGCAATGCGTCGCTACGGCTCGGACAAGCCGGACCTGCGCATCGCGCTGGAGCTGGTCGACGTGGCCGAGCTGGTCAAGGACAGCGAGTTCGCCGTGTTCACCGGCCCGGCCAATGACGCCGAAGGCCGCGTCGCCGCGCTGCGCATCCCGGGCGGTGCAGCGCTCAGCCGCAAGCAGATCGACGAATACGCCGCGCATGCCGCCAAGTACGGCGCCAAGGGCCTGGCCTACATCAAGATTGCCGACAACGGCGAAGTCAGCTCGCCGATCCAGAAGTTCTTCAGCGAGGAATCCTTCGCTGCGCTGGTCGCCCACGTCGGCGCCGGTAACGGCGACATCGTGTTCTTCGGCGCCGGTGGCTACAACAAGGTCTCCGACTTCATGGGCGCGCTGCGCCTGAAGGCCGGCAAGGACTTCGGCCTGGTCGCCGACGGCTGGGCACCGCTGTGGGTCACCGACTTCCCGATGTTCGAGTGGGACGAGGAAGAACAGCGCTACGTCGCCCTGCATCACCCCTTCACCGCACCGGCCGTGGACGACATCGCCGACCTGCGCGCCAATGCCCGTACCGCCGTTTCGCGCGGCTACGACATGGTGCTCAATGGCAATGAAATCGGCGGCGGTTCGATCCGTATCCATCGTCCGGACATGCAGAGCGCGGTGTTCGAACTGCTCGGCATCGGCGCCGAGGAAGCCCGCGCCAAGTTCGGCTTCCTGCTCGACGCGCTGAACTACGGCGCGCCGCCGCACGGTGGCATCGCCTTCGGCATCGACCGCATCGCCGCGCTGATGGCCGGCACCGAGTCGATCCGCGACGTCATCCCGTTCCCGAAGACCACCGGTGCACAGGATCTGATGACCGACGCGCCGTCGCCGATCGTCGACGCGCAGCTGGCCGAAGTGCACATCCAGGTTCGCCCCAAGACCAACTGATCAGGAGATCCAGGCAATGACCGAGTTTGCGTTTTCGCTGGAGTGGGAAAAGCTGGGCAATGAAGGCTCCGAGGCCACCCTGGTCACCGAGCGTGCGCGCGTGTTCGGTGGTTGGCTGGTTCGCGTCGGAACCAACCCGACGGCGATGGCCCTGACCTTCGTCGCCGACGGCGAAGGCCGTTGGGACGGTGAAGACTTCGGCGTCGAGGATTACGAGGACGACGAAGAGGAAGAGTACGACGAGGACGAGGAAGGCGAAGAAGAGGACGAGGACGAAGAGGAGTACGAGGAAGAGGACGAGGAAGAAGAAGCGGAATCGCCTGAAAAGGCTTGACCCGCGCTTCGCCCTGACGTCAACTTCCTGCATGTATTCGATCCGCCGCGCCACCGTGGACGACGCGCCGACCCTGTCGGCGCTGGCTGCCCGCACGTTCACCGAAACCTTCGGCCATCTGTATCCGCCGCAGGACCTGCAGGCCTTCCTCGCGGAGGCCTACTCGGTCGAGCGCCAGCGCGTGATCCTGGCCCACCCCGATTACGCGGTGTGGCTGCTGGAGCTGGACGGGGAGGCGGTCGGCCATGCCGCCGCCGGCCCCTGTGGCCTGCCGCACCCGGACGTGAAGCCCGGTGACGGCGAACTCAAGCGCCTGTACCTGATCAAGACGCAGCAGAGCTGCGGCTGGGGCAGCCGCCTGCTGGAAACCGCGCTGGCCTGGCTGGAACACGAAGGCCCGCGCACGCTGTGGCTGGGCGTGTGGTCGGAGAACTTCGGCGCACAGCGTTTCTACGCCCGCTATGGATTCGAGAAGGCCGGCGAGTACCTGTTCCCGGTCGGTGATACCCAGGACCTCGAGTTCATCCTGCGCCGCGCACCGCGCGCGACCTGACGTTCACCGCCGCTTGCTGCGCGCGCGTGTTCAATCACCGTACGTTTCCGCCCCGCTGACCGCCAGGCTGTTTGCATGACTCCCCCCGTATTGCTGTTGCATGGCATCTGGAATGCCCGTGCCTGGGTCGGGCCGCTGGCCTGGCGCCTGCGCGCGCGTGGTTTCCAGGTGCACGCGTTCGGTTACTCCTCGGTGTTCGGTGGCCCCGACGTGGCCGTGCCGCAGCTGCTGGAGCGGCTGGCCGATGCCGGCCCGTTGTCGCTGGTCGGCCACAGCCTGGGAGGCCTGCTGGCGCTGGAAGCGCTGCGCCGCAATCCGCAGCTGCCGGTGCAGCGCGTGGTCTGTCTGGGCTCGCCGCTGCGCGGCAGCGGTACCGCGCGCTCGTTGTCCGATCACGGCTGGGGCCTGGCGCTGGGGCGCAGCAGCGAGCTGCTGCTGGATGGCCTGCCGGACTGGCGGGGCAAGGCCGAGGTCGGCCTGATCGCCGGTTCGGTGCCGCACGGCCTGGGCAGCCTGCTGGGCGCCATCGACGATGCCTCCGACGGTACCGTGGCCCTGGCCGAGACACGCCTGCCGGGCCTGGCCGACCATTGCGTGGTGCGTACCAGCCACAGTGGCCTGGTGGTATCGCCCGATGCCGCGCGGCAGACCGCGCATTTCCTGCGCCACGGCCAGTTCGATCACAGCCGCGACGCCGCCGCTGCGTAAGGCGGTTCGCCGGGCAGGGCGGTGCACTCTCGGTAGCGCCGGGCCATGCCCGGCGGCAGTAGATCCACGCCATGCGTGGATGGCGCCTTCCCGATATCCATTCGGCCCTAGACACGGTTGCCGCCCCCGATCAGGTAGAATCCGCGCCTTGATCCTGAAGCAGCCAGACGGTAGCACCCATGGGTAGAGGCCCCTCCATCGAAGCCCGCAAGAACGCGTCCGACGCGAAGCGCGGCAAGATTTTCACCAAGATCATCCGCGAGATCGGCGTTGCCGCGCGCGGCGGTGGAGGCGACCCCAACAACAATCCGCGCCTGCGCGTGGCCGTGGACAAGGGCCTGGCCGTGAACATGTCCAAGGACGTGATCGAGCGCGCCATCAAGAAGGCTACCGGTGAACTGGAAGGCGTCGATTACGAGGAAATCCGCTACGAGGGCTACGCCCCGGGTGGCGTGGCCGTGATCGTCGACTGCCTGACCGACAACCGCGTGCGCACGGTGGCCGATGTCCGCCATGCGTTCAGCAAGTGCGGCGGCAACATGGGCACCGAAGGCTCGGTCGCCTTCATGTTCAAGCGCCTGGGCGTGCTCAGCTTCGCCCCGGGTGCCGACGAGGAAGCCATCACCGAAGCGGCCATCGAGGCCGGCGCCGATGACATCGTGGTCTACCCGGACGACGTCTCGATCGACGTGGTCACCAGCCCTGACGCGTTCAACGCGGTCAAGGATGCGATGGCCGCCGCTGGCCATGTCGCCGACCACGCCGAAATCACCTTCCGCGCGGACAACGACATCAAGGTCGAGGGCGAGGTTGCCCTGCAGGTCAAGAAGCTGCTGGACATGCTTGAAGACCTGGACGACGTGCAGGACGTGTACTCCAACGCCGAACTCGGCGCCGACGCCTACGCCTGAGCCGTCCTTGACGGCCTGGGCGCGGGCCGTTGAACGGTCACCGCGGACAGTCATGAGCCCATACGCCTGCCAGCGCCTCCCGTTCCGCCCCGCCAGGAGTGCAGCATGACCCGCATCCTCGGCATCGACCCCGGTTCGCAGCGGACCGGGGTCGGCATCATTGATGTCGACGCCACCGGCCGCGTCAGCCACGTGCACCACCAGCCGCTGGTGCTGCTCGGCGCCGACGATTTCCCGCAGCGCATGAAGCTGCTGGTGCTGGGCCTGGCTGACCTGTGCCGCGAGTACCAGCCGCAGGAAGTGGCCATCGAACGCGTGTTCATGGCCCGCAACCCCGATTCGGCGCTGAAGCTGGGCCAGGCCCGTGGCGCGGCGATTTCCGCCGTGGTGCTGCGTGACCTGCCGGTGCACGAATACGCCGCCAGCGAGATCAAGCTGGCGGTGGTCGGGCGCGGTGGCGCCGAAAAGCAACAGGTTCAACACATGGTCGGGCTCATGCTCAACCTGAAAACCAAGCTGCAGGCCGACGCGGCCGACGCGTTGGCAGTGGCGATCACCCATGCCCACGTAAGGGCAACGGCCAACCGCCTGGGGCTCAGTGCCCGCCAGGCGTGGGGCCGCAAATGAGGAGCTGCACGCAATGATCGGTCGACTGCGCGGCATCGTCGCCTACAAGGCGCCGCCGTGGCTGGTGGTGGACGTGAACGGAGTGGGCTACGAGCTGGAGGCGCCGATGAGCACCTTCTACGACCTGCCCGAGCTCGGCCGCGAGGTCACCCTGTACACCCATTACTCGCAGAAGGAAGACAGCGTCTCGCTGTACGGCTTCCTGCGCGAAGGTGAGCGGCGCCTGTTCCGCGACGTGCAGAAGGTCAGTGGCATCGGCGCGAAGATCGCGCTGGCCGTGCTGTCCGGCGTCACCGTCGAGGAATTCGCGCGCATGGTCCAGGCCGGTGACATCACCGCGCTGACCCGCATTCCGGGCATCGGCAAGAAGACCGCCGAGCGCATGGTGCTGGAGCTGCGTGACCGCGCGGCGCAGTTCGGTGCCGGCGGCGCGCTGCCCACCGGCAGCGGCCCGGCCCCGGCCGATCCGCTGTCCGATGCCACCGTGGCCCTGCAGCAGCTGGGCTACAAGCCGGCCGAAGCGGCGCGCATGGCCCGCGATGCCTTCAATGAAGGTGACGAAGTGGCCACCGTGATCCGCAAGGCGCTGCAGTCGGCACTGCGCTGACCCGCCTTCCTTTCCCCCAACCCACCGCCTGAGCCTCGCCAGGAGTCCCATGTCCAGCAGTCAAACCCCGCACGCGGCCGCCCCAGGCGGTCATGGTCACGCCCCTCCAGCCGGAGGCCTGGCGCTGATCATCGGTGCGATCGGCGTGGTCTTCGGCGATATCGGTACCAGCCCGCTGTACACCCTGAAGGAGGCGTTCTCGCCGCACTACGGGCTCAACAGTGACCACGACACCGTTCTGGGCGTGCTGTCGCTGGCGTTCTGGGCGCTGAACATCGTGGTCACGCTGAAGTACGTGACCATCATCATGCGCGCCGACAACGACGGCGAGGGCGGCATCATGGCGCTGA
This sequence comes from Stenotrophomonas sp. FR024, assembly GCF_047500745.2. Taxonomy (NCBI): domain Bacteria; kingdom Pseudomonadati; phylum Pseudomonadota; class Gammaproteobacteria; order Lysobacterales; family Lysobacteraceae; genus Stenotrophomonas; species Stenotrophomonas sp. FR024. The sequence goes on along the minus strand of NZ_JAXAXM020000014.1, from coordinate 52,404 downwards.
TGGCGCTGACCCAGCGCACGCTGCGCAACGGGTCGCGCTCGGCCTATGTGGTCGGCATCCTCGGCATCTTCGGTGCCTCGCTGTTCTTCGGTGATGGCGTGATCACCCCAGCGATATCGGTGCTGGGTGCGGTGGAAGGCCTGGAAGTTGCCGCGCCAGGACTGCACGCCTTCATCGTTCCGATCACCGTGGTGGTACTGCTGGCGGTGTTCGCGGTACAGCGCTTCGGCACCGCGAAGATCGGCAAGCTGTTCGGGCCGATCACCTCGATCTGGTTCATTTCGCTGGCGGCGATCGGCATCTACAACATCGTCGATGCACCGGAAGTGCTGAAGGCGTTCAACCCGTGGTGGGCGATCCGCTTCTTCATGGAGCATGGCTGGCACAGCATCTTCATTCTCGGCGCGGTGGTGCTGGCAGTGACCGGCGGTGAGGCGCTGTACGCCGACATGGGCCACTTCGGTGCCAAGCCGATCCGCCACGCCTGGTACTTCTTCGTGCTGCCGTGCCTGGTGCTGAACTACCTGGGGCAGGGTGCGCTGGTGCTCAACCACCCCGAGGCAGTGAAGAACCCGTTCTTCGAAGCGGTGCCGTCGTGGGCGCTGTATCCGATGATCATCCTGGCCACCATGGCCGCGGTGATTGCTTCGCAGTCGGTCATCACCGGCGCGTTCTCGGTATCGCGCCAGGCCATGCAGCTGGGCTACATCCCGCGCATGCGGATCAAGCACACCTCGCACGACACCATCGGCCAGATCTACATCCCGGGTATCAACTGGGGCATCGCGGTGATGGTGATCGGCCTGGTGCTGGCCTTCCGCAGCTCCTCCAACCTGGCGGTGGCCTACGGCATCTCGGTGTCGGCCACCATGCTGATCGACACCCTGCTGCTGGCCCTGGTGGCGCGCTCGCTGTGGCCGAAGGCGCGCAAGTGGATCCTGCCGCTGTGTGTGGTGTTCTTCGTCATCGACCTCGGCTTCGTCATCGCCAACGGCGCCAAGCTGCTGCAGGGCGCCTGGTTCCCGGTGGTGCTGGGCATCTTCCTGTTCACCATGATGCGCACCTGGCGCCGTGGCCGCGAGCTGCTGCGCGATGAGATCCGCAAGGACGGCATCCGCCTGGATACCTTCCTGCCGGGCCTGATGCTGGCGCCGCCGGTACGCGTGCCGGGCACCGCGGTATTCCTCACCGCCGACCCGACCGTGGCCCCGCACGCGCTGATGCACAACCTCAAGCACAACAAGGTGCTGCACGAGCGCAACGTGTTCCTGCACGTGGAAACCCTGCCCATTCCCTATGCGATGGAAGGGCAGCGGCTGAAGATCGAATCGGTGGGCGACGAGTTCTACCGCGTCTACGTGCGCTTCGGTTTCATGGAGACCCCGGACGTGCCGCTGGCGCTGATGCGCTCGTGCGACCACGGCGGCATCTACTTCGACCCGATGGACACCACCTTCTTCGCCAGCCGCGAAACCATCGTCGCCACCGCCAACCGCGGCATGCCGATCTGGCGCGACAAGCTGTTCGCGCTGATGCACAGGAACGCCGCTCCGGCCACGGGCTTCTTCCGGATTCCGGGCAACAGATTGGTGGAACTGGGCGCGCAGGTGGAGATTTAATCTCCACCTGCGCTACGTCCCACGATTTGCTGCGCAAACCGTGGGTCCCGCGCGCATTCCACCTTATCCCCGCGCCTGTCGGCGCGCCCCCTTGAAACGCAGGCGCCTTGGGCGCCGGCGTTCCGCGCATTCCACCTTAACCCCCCGCCTGTCGGCGCGCCCCCTTGAACAACAAGGGGGCTCCACTTGCGGAGACCACTCGACTTCTCAGGTCCATCCGCGCATGGCGTGGATATACCGTGTCGACCAAGGTCGACACCTACCAGATCTGACCCCGTGCCGACCAACGGTCGGCACCCACCAAAGCAGAACGCCGTTCCGACAGGCCGCAGGAAACTGTCGAAGGCGGGGTGGGTCCGCTTGCGGGGGCGTGAGCCGCATGGATGCGGCGACCGAGCTTACATGGGTGAGGGCGCTTTGCTTGCGAAGCACTGCTTCGCAAGCGCCCGAACGCACAGCCGCCAGCGGCTGGGCCGGGCCCCGGAGGGGGACTTGCAGCGGCCCCCGCAACCGAACCCACCCCGCCTCTCCACAGGAAGCCAGCCTTTGATGTTGCTCTGGCAGTGGCATCTGCGGGTGCCGGGCGGCAGCCCGGCCCAAGCCCCCCACCCACGCAGGTAGAATGCGCACATGGCTCTCTCCCTGCTCAAGTCCCTCAAGCCGGTCGCTGGCCGCGCCCTGCAGATCGCCCTGAACCGCGCGCTGGCGCTGGATCCGGATACCCGCCACGCGCTGGCCAGTCTGGATGGCCGGCATATCGACCTGACCCTGGAAGCGCCGTCGCTGGCCATGCGCATCAGCGTCGACGGTGATGCACTGCGGGTCGGCCCGGTGGACGCGCAGGAAGCCGACCTGGCCGTGCGCAGCAGCCTGGCCGGCGTGCTGGCGCAGCTGCCGCTGCTGGCCAACGCACGGCGCGGCGACAACAACGGCAAGGGTCGCGTGCGCGTGGCCGGTGATGCCGAACTGGCGCGTCGCCTGCAGCAGCTGGCCAAGGGCTTCGATCCTGACTGGCAGCAGCCGTTCGTCAGCGTGTTCGGCGAAGTGCTGGGCGTGCAGGTGGCCAACACCCTGCGCAGCGCCCTGCAGCATGCGCGCCAGGGCGCGATCGACCTGGCCCACAGCGCCGCCGAGTTCATCACCGAGGAATCGCGTGACGTGGTGCCGCGCGCCGAGCTGGATGCCTTCCACGACGATGTGGACGTGCTGCGCGATGACGTCGAACGCCTCGGTGCCCGTGTGCAGCGTCTGCGGGGTGCCGCATGAAGGCCGTGCTGCGTGCCAGCCGCATCGGCCGGGTGATCCTGCGTTACCGCCTCGACGACCTGTTGCAGGGCACTCCCGCCGAGCGCTGGCTGCGCCTGGCCAAGCCGTTCGTGCCGCGCGCCTCGGCCGACATCGCTGCTCAGTCGCGCGGTGCACGCCTGCGCCTGGCACTGCAGGATCTGGGCCCGATCTTCGTCAAGTTCGGCCAGATCCTGTCCACCCGCCGCGACCTGGTGCCGCCGGATGTGGCCAATGAACTGACCCTGCTGCAGGACCGGGTCAAGCCGTTCGATGGTGAGACCGCGCGTCGCATCGTCGAGGAAGCGCTGGGCCTGCCGGTCAGCGAGGCCTTCGCCAGCTTCGATACCGAACCGCTGGCCTCGGCCTCGATCGCGCAGGTGCACGCAGCCACGCTGGCCGATGGCCGCCAGGTGGTGGTCAAGGTGCTGCGCCCGGGCATCGAGAAGCAGATCGACGCCGATATCGCGTTGCTCAATTCGCTGGCTGCCCTGGTCGAGCGCACCCACCCGCGCGCCGACAAGATCCGCCCGCGCGAAGTGGTGGCCGAAGTCGAGAACACCCTGGCTGCCGAGCTGGACCTGCAGCGCGAAGGCGCCAATGCCAGCGTGCTGCGCCGCTTCTGGGAAAACAGCGACGATCTGTACGTGCCGGAAGTGATCTGGAGCCACACCGCCGAGCGGGCACTGACCCTGGAACGCGTGTGGGGCATCCCGTCCGATGACATCGCCGCACTGGACAAGGCCGGCATCGACCGCAAGGCGCTGGCCGCCAAGGGCGTGCGGGTGTTCTACACCCAGGTGTTCCGCGACAACTTCTTCCACGCCGATGCGCACGCCGGCAACATCTGGGTCGACACCGATCCGGCGCGCCGCGCCAACCCGCGTTTCATCGCGCTGGACTTCGGCATCATGGGCCAGCTCTCGCAGGAAGATCAGTACTACCTGGCCGAGAACTTCATGGCCATCTTCAACCGCGATTACCGCCGCATCGCCGAACTGCACGTGCAGGCGCGCTGGATGCCGGACAACGTGCGCATCGATGACCTCGAGGCCGCCGTGCGTTCGGTGTGCGAGCCGTACTTCACCCGGCCGCTGTCGCAGATCTCGCTGGCCGAAGTGCTGATGAAGCTGTTCCGCGTGGCCCAGCGTTACCAGCTGACCCTGCAGCCGCAGCTGATCCTGCTGCAGAAGACCCTGCTGAACATCGAAGGCGTCGGCCGCCAGCTCGACCCGCAGATCGACATCTGGGCGGTGGCCAAGCCAGTGCTGGCAAGGATCCTGCGCGAACGTTACAGCCCGCGCCGGGTGGTACGCGAGATCGGCAAGCGCCTGCCGGAAATCATGACCCATGCGCCGGACATGCCGCGCCTGGTGCACGCCTGGCTGACCCAGCAGGTGGAAGGCCGCCACGAACTGTCGATGCGTTCGCGCGACCTGGCCGCACTGGATGCCAGCGTGCAGCGCCTGCAGAAGCATGCGGTCGGCGCGATCACCGGTGTCGGCCTGCTGGCCATCGCTGCACTGATGTATGTGCTGCAGCCGCCGGGCTGGTACTGGGGCGACGTGCCGGCGTGGAGCTGGCTGTCCGGTGCGGTCGGCGCAGTGGCGCTGCTGCGCGCGTGGTGGAAGTAGGCCCCATGCTGCAGACACTCAAGGACAAACTGATCCGCTTCGGCGCCGACAACGACGCACGCGAAAGCGAGCGCGGCCGACGCATGCTCAACATCACGCCCGACACCGGTGAATTCCTGTCGGTGCTGGTGCGCTTCGGCAACGCTCGCCGGGTGCTGGAAATCGGTACGTCCAACGGCTATTCCACGCTGTGGCTGGCCGAGGCAACCGCCGCCATCGACGGCCACGTGACCACGCTGGAATACGCCGAGGACAAGGTGGCGATGGCGCGTGATACCTTCGCGCGCAGTGGTCTGGCCGATCGCATCACGCTGGTCCACGACGATGCCGGGCTCTGGCTGGCGCAGGCCGCCGATGCCTGCATCGACCTGCTGTTCCTCGATTCGGACCGCGGGCAGTACGCCGGCTGGTGGCCGCAGTTGCGTCGCGTGCTGCGCCCGGGTGGCCTGCTGGTGGTGGACAACGCCACCTCGCATGCGGAAGAGATGCAACCGCTGCGCGTGCTGCTGGACGCTGATCCGGACTTCAGCACCAGCCTGGTGCCGGTGGGCAACGGCGAGCTGCTGGCCGTGCGCAGCGCCTGACCGCTCTACAGGTAGGTGCCAACCTTGGTTGGCACGCGGTTGCCGGCCGCTGGCCGGCAACCGCAGCCATCCGATTGCCCGGAGGCAGCCGGCCAGCGGCCGGCTCTACCCCATTCAGTGCCCAGCCCCGATAATCCTGCCGTGAGCAACGAACCCGATACCCTCGCCGCGGTCGAGACCGACACCGCGCCCCTGCAGCTGCTGCACCTGGATGAACGCCTGGCCGTGGTCAACAAGCCTGCCGGGCTGATGGTCCACGACAGCAAGCTGGCCCGTGGCGAAGACGACTTCCTGGCCGACCGCCTGCGCGAGCAGCTGGGCCGCCCGATCTTCCTCGTGCATCGCCTGGACCGGGCCACCAGCGGCTGCCTGCTGCTGGCCTTCGACCGCGACACCGCCAGCGCGCTGGGCAAGGCCCTGATGGGCGGCGAAGTGCTGAAGGACTACCTGACGGTCTGCCGGGGCTGGCCGGCCGAGCTCGCCTGGCAGGTCGATCATGATCTGGACGGCGGCCCGGGCAAGCCGGTGAAAAAGCCGGCGATCACCGACTTCCAGCGCCTGGCCACCGGCGAGCTGTCGGTGCCGGTCGGTGAATTCACCAGCTCGCGGTACGCGCTGCTGCGCTGCCAGCCGCAGACCGGACGCTTCCGGCAGATCCGCCGGCACCTCAAGCACCTCTCGCATCACATGATCGGCGACACCAGCCACGGCGATGGCCGCCACAACCGCATCTTCCGCATGCAGGGCGTGCACCGCATGCTGCTGCACGCCGAGCGCCTGCGCTTCCCGCATCCGGACGGTGGCACGGTGGACGTGCGTGCGCCGTTGGACGGCGGGTTCCAGAAGGCGCTGGACCTGTTCGGCTGGCAGGTGGATACCGATTGACGGTAGTGCCGGCCGCTGGCCGGCATCTGCGCGATTCCAGATGTAATGGGGAGCCGGCCAGCGGCCGGCACTACTTCATTTCTTTTCCGGCTCGTTGACGATCGCTTCCAGATCCTTCTGCAGGTCCGCAAACAGCGGCTGCATGCGCGCCTGGATCGCCACCATCACGTTCTGCATCAGCGCCGGGGTCTTGTCCAGCAGGCTCTGGCCGGCCGCGCTCTCGTAGAACTCGGCCATCGCCAGCACGTCTTCCTTGCTGAAGGTCTTTTTGTACAGGTCCACGTACATCGGCCGCAGCTGCTGCCACGACAGGGCCTGGCGCAGGGTCTGGCTGGTCCGCGCCTGGATCCGCTTCAGCTGTTCCTGCTGCTGGGCATTGAGCTGGCGCTGTGCGGCTACCTGCTGGAACTGCTGCTGCTGCATCGCCTCGATCTGCGGCAGCATGGTGTCGATCATGCTCTGCGCGCGTGACGCCGACAGCAGGCGGTTGATGTCGCCATCGGTCGGCGGCGCGGCCAGGGCCGGAACGCTGGCCACGGCCAGCGCCAGCAGCAGGGCGGCGCGGCGCAGCAGGGACGGCAGGGCGGGTGCGGTGCGGGTCATGCGGGGCTTCCTGCAGTACATGGGACGGCCAGCATACCCGCAGCCAAGGCGAAGGCGGCGTGTTCGGTACCTGATCGGCGGCATACGGGGCGCGATGCCGCACTCCGGTGCGTGGCTGCCGCTACAATGCGCGGATGGGCAGTGGACCGGTCACCATCAGCGCGCAGCTTGAAATCCCCGACGGCGAGATCGTCGAGCGGTTCGTGCGTGCCAGTGGCGCCGGTGGCCAGAACGTCAACAAGGTCTCCACCGCGGTGGAACTACGTTTCGATGTGGCCAACTCGCCCTCGTTGCCCGAACCGTTGCGCGCGCGCCTGCTGGCGCGGCGTGACCGGCGCATGACCGGCGAAGGCGTGCTGGTCATCGACGCGCAACGTTTCCGGACCCAGGATCGCAATCGCGAGGATGCGCGCGATCGGCTGGCGGCCTTCATCCAGGCCGGGCTGAGCGTGCCCAAGCCGCGCAAGGCCACCAAGCCGACCCTCGGGTCGAAACTGCGTCGTCTGGACGCCAAACGCGGGCGCGCGCAGATCAAGCGCGGGCGCTCATCACGTGACTGGGAGTGATTGCTTGAACAACCCGACTTCGTTGCTGCCGGCCGTGCCGCCGCAGATGCCGCAGGTCAAACCCAACGCCTTCCTGCGCTGGCTGGCGCGCTGCACCCTGCGCATGGGCGGCTGGAAGGTGACCGGTACCCTGCCCGACATCCCCAGGCTGGTCTTCATCATCGCCCCGCATTCGTCCAACTGGGATGGCCTGTGGGGCATGGCCGCGAAGATCGCGCTGGGCATGAAGGTGAAGGTGCTGGGCAAGGCATCGCTGTTCTGGTGGCCGCTCGGCCCGCTGCTGCACAAGCTGGGCGTGATCCCGCTGGACCGCAGCTCGCCGCAGGGCACCGTCGGCCAGGCCGTGGACCTGCTGCGCAACAACGAGAAGATGTGGTTCGCCATCACGCCCGAGGGCACCCGCAAGGCCGTGAAGGACTGGAAGGCCGGCTTCCTGAAGATCGCGCGGATGGCCGACGTGCCGATCCTGGCCGCGTATTTCCACTACCCGGAGAAGACCATCGGCATCGGCCCGCTGTTCACGCCGACCGGCGATGACGCCGCCGACATGGCCGCCATCCGCGAGTTCTACCGGCCCTGGATCGGCAAGACCCGCGGTACGGTCTGAGCCGGCCGCAGGCCGCCGCATAGACGCCACGTCCGGCACATGCCGGGCGAGCGCGACAGGAGTAGGGTGGAGGGCTGGTATCCCATACCGTCTGCCCAAGGAGCGTTTTACATGTCGCGTACCGTAGTCCTGGCCGCCGCCATCAGCCTGGCGCTGGCGGCCTGTTCCGGCAAGGAGTCCACCCCCGTGTCCGATGCCCAGAAAGCCCCGGCCCAGCAGCCGGCCGAAGCCTCCACCAATCCGCTGCTGAGCGCCAGCACGCTGCCGTTCCAGGCGCCGCAGTTCGACAAGATCAAGGACAGCGACTACCTGCCGGCGTTCGAGGAAGGCATGCGCCAGCACCTTGCCGACGTGCGCAAGATCGCTGACAGCAGCGAGCCGGCCACCTTCGACAACACCATCGTGGCGATGGAGCGCAGCGGCGAGACGCTGAACCGCGTGTCGCGCATCTTCTTCGGCCTGGTCCAGGCCGATACCAACGATGCGCGCCAGAAGATCCAGGAAGACGTGGCGCCGAAGCTGGCCGCGCACCAGGACGAGATCAACCTCGATCCGAAGCTGTTCGCGCGCGTGAAGTCGCTGTACGACCAGCGTGACACGCTGGAGCTGGACCCGGTGCAGAAGCGCCTGGTCGAGCACTACTACGACGGTCTGGTGCGCGCCGGTGCGCAGCTGTCCGACGCCGACAAGGCCACCCTGCGCAAGCTCAACGTGGAAGAGACCACTCTCTCCACCCAGTTCCACACCCGCCTGGTGGCCGCCACCGCCGCTGCTGCCGTCGTTGTCGATGACAAGGCCAAGCTGGCCGGCCTGGACGAAGATGCGATCAACAACGCTGCGGCTGCCGCCAAGGAACGCAAGCTGGATGGCAAGTTCCTGCTGCCGCTGCAGAACACCACCCAGCAGCCGGTGCTCGGCTCGCTGAGCGACCGCGACCAGCGTGCCGCCGTGCTGAAGGCTTCGGAAACCCGCGCCGAGCGTGGCGATGCCAACGACACCCGGCAGACCGTGCAGCGCCTGGCCCAGCTGCGTGCGCAGAAGGCCAAGCTGCTCGGCTTTGACACCTTCGCCGACTACCAGCTGGGCGACCAGATGGCCAAGACCCCGGCCGCCGCGCTCAAGCTGCTGACCGACACCGTGCCGGCCGCCACCGCCAAGGCGCGCGCCGAGGCCGGCGAGATCCAGAAGGTGATCGACGCGCAGAAGGGTGGTTTCCAGGTCGCTGCCTCGGACTGGGACTTCTACGCCGAGCAGGTGCGCAAGGCCAAGTACGATCTGGACGAGTCGCAGATCAAGCCGTACTTCGAACTGGACAACGTGCTGCAGAACGGCGTCTTCTACGCCGCCACCCAGCTGTACGGCATCACCTTCAAGCCGCGTACCGACATTCCGACCTACAACCCGGACATGAAGGTGTATGAAGTGTTCGACAAGGACGGCACCTCGCTGGCCCTGTTCTACACCGACTACTTCAAGCGTGACAGCAAGTCCGGCGGCGCCTGGATGGACGTGTTCGTCGAGCAGGACGGCCTGACCGGTGCCAAGCCGGTGGTCTACAACGTCTGCAACTTCACCAAGCCGGCCGCCGGCCAGCCTGCGCTGATCAGCTTCGACGACGTGACCACGATGTTCCATGAGTTCGGCCATGCGCTGCACGGCATGTTCTCGAACGTGAAGTACCCGTCGATCGCCGGTACCGCCACCTCGCGTGATTTCGTCGAGTTCCCGTCGCAGTTCAACGAGCACTGGGCGCTGGATCCGAAGGTGTTCGCCAACTACGCCAAGCACTACAAGACCGGCGAGGCGATGCCGCAGGAACTGGTCGACAAGATCCTCAAGGCACGCAGCTTCAACCAGGGTTATGCGACCACCGAGTACCTGTCGGCCGCGCTGCTGGACCTGGCCTGGCATACGCAGAAGGCCGATGCGCCGCTGCAGGATGTCGGCGCCTTTGAAGCCAGTGCGCTGAAGAAGTTCAAGGTCGACCTGCCGCAGGTGCCGCCGCGTTACCGCACCACCTACTTCGACCACATCTGGGGTGGTGGTTACTCGGCCGGTTACTACGCCTACTTCTGGGCCGAAGTGCTGGACCATGACGCCTACCAGTGGTTCACCGAACACGGTGGCCTGACGGCGGCCAATGGCCAGGAGTTCCGCGACAAGATCCTCTCGCGCGGCAACAGCGTGGAGCTGTCGACCCTGTACCGCGATTTCCGCGGCAAGGACCCGTCGGTGGAACCGCTGCTGAAGTTCCGCGGGCTGAAATAAGAAAGCGAAAACGGCGGGGGGAACCCCGCCGTTTTTCTTTGTGTAGCGTCGAGCTTGCTCGACGGTCTTTCCACGAAAAGCCAGTCGAGCAAGCTCGACTCTACACAAGCGGCTTACGTCCCCACGTGCACCCGGTTCGCCTGCTCGGCCAGGCCCAGGTGATCCAGCGCGATATCCAGCGCCAGCACATAACTCTGCGCGCCATACCCAGCAGCGATGCCCAGCCGCTGACCGACACCCGCCGGCAGGCACGGCTCGGCCACCGCGCCGTCGTCATGCACTTCCACGTAGGCGTTGTGCAGGTACGGCAGCAGGCGCTGCAGGCGCAGGCTGTTGGCACACGCACCCGGATCCAGCAGGGTCACCTCGCCGCGGCTGTGGTCAGCCACGCGCAGCGCGTCCAGCAGTTCCTGTTCCGAACCACAGGCACGGATCGCCACGCTGGTACCGGCGTCGATCGCGCGATGCACCAGTGACTTCAGGACCGGTGCCGGCAGCGGCATCGCGGTGCGGATCAGGGCACCGGCCGCTTCCGGGCCACGGATGATGAAGATCGACATGGCTCAGCCCTCCTGTGCCAGACGGCGGCCGACAATGGCCAGCGACAATGGATACCCGGCCTGCTGGCTGCGCTGGTCCACCACCACCGCGGCGGGGCCATGCTGCAGGCGCAGGCGCGCATCCAGGCCGGGCTCGCTGGGGGCCTGCAGCTCGATGTACTGCGCCGGCAGCCGTTCCAGCGCCGCCTGCAGCGCGCCACCTTCGGCCTGCCATTGCGCCTCGTCGGCGGCGCCGACATCCAGCAGTACCCAGTCGGCCGAGCGCGCCTGCGGCTGGCACAGGCACTGGCGCACTTCGGACAGGCTGGCGCAGTCGCTGCACAGCACGCGATGGCCGCTCAGCTGCGCCGGCAGCTGCGGGCGCGGCGCCGACGAAGACGCGTGGCGGATCACCAGGAGGGTCATACAACACCTTGCGGAATGCGCCCTGTGGCGCGGTGGGCACACGATGCGCGTGCTGCCCGTAAAGGTGCGATGCCCGCGGCCGGGCCGGCGCGTAAAACCTGCGTAACCCGTATTGTAGAGCCGAGCCCATGCTCGGCTGCCGTTACGTAGAGTCGAGCTTGCTCGACTGCTCTGCGCCTCAGTCGAGCAAGCTCGACGCTACAAGAGCAAGCCGAGCATGGGCTCGGCTCTACAGGTTCCAGGCGCGGGAACCTCCTGCGCCCGCATGTGGTCTGATACCGCTACCAACCACCCGGAGCCTGTCATGGATGCTGTTGCCCGTCCTCCCTTTTCCGAACGCGCGCTGGCCTGGCTGAAGAAGGAGGCGCTGCCGCTGCTGGTGATGCTTGGCCTGCTCGCCGCCGCCCGCGATACCCTCGCCAACCACTACGTGGTGCCCAGCGGCTCGATGCAGCCGACCCTGCAGCCCGGCGATCGGGTGGTGGTGGACATGCGCGCCTATGGCCTGCGCCTGCCGTTCACCGGCAAGGAACTGATGTCGACCGGCGTTCCGCAGCGCGGTGAAGTGGCGGTGTTCGATTCACCGGCCGACGGCACCCGCCTGATCAAGCGCGTGGCTGCAGTGGCCGGTGATCATGTGCAGCTGCGCGAAGGCCATCTGAGCATCAACGGCCAGCCGCTGCAGATTGCCGACCTGCAGGACGTGGAGGCCTTCGGCGACCGCCATGCCAGCCTCGACCTGGACATGGGCGGCGGCCCGGACATCGCTGACCTGGTGGTGCCGGACGGCAAGGTACTGGTGCTGGGTGACCACCGTGGCAACAGCTTCGACGGTCGCTTCTTCGGCTTCGTTGACGCCGACAAGCTCTACGGCCGCGCCGTGGCGGTGTACTACCGTCGTGGCGACGGTTTCGAGTGGCAGCGTCTGTAAGCTGAATTGATACTTCTTATGTATCAATCATGACCTATCAGGTTATGGATCGACTGGATGGACGGGCCTAGTCTGAGGCCCGTTCCCTCCCACGCTTGGCCGCCCCACCGGCCCATCGATCCCATGACTGGCGAAACCGCGGCGGCAGTAGAACGCCGCCCCCCCACTGTCGATCCCATCGCCGAGACCCGCATCCAGCAGGGCACACCGGCCTTCCGCCGCACCGCGCTGGCGCTGTTCCTGGCCGGTTTCTCCACCTTCGGCCTGCTCTACACGGTGCAGCCGCTGCTGCCGGAGTTCAGCCGTCATTTCGGTGTGTCCGCCGCCGGCAGCGCGATGTCGCTGTCGTTGACCACCGGCACGCTGGCGGTGGCGATGCTGCTGGCCGGCCTGCTGTCCGATGCGGTCGGCCGCCGTCCTTTGATGATCGTCGCGCTGTTGGCCTCGGCCACGCTGTCGCTGTGCACGGCGCTGGTGGATGACTGGACCACGCTGCTGGTGCTGCGCACGCTGCTCGGCCTGGCGTTGAGCGGCGTGCCGGCAGTGGCGATGACGTACCTGGTCGAGGAAATGGACAGCCGCGCGCTGGGCCTGGCGATGGGCCTGTACATCGGCGGCAACGCCATCGGTGGCATGAGCGGGCGCCTGCTGGCCGGCATCATCGCCGACCACTGGGGCTGGCGCTGGGGCATCGGCGTCGTCTCGATCATCGCCATCGCCAGTACCGTCCTGCTCTGGCTGCAGCTGCCGCCGTCGCGCCACTTCCACCCGCGCCGCGATGGCCTGCGCCAACTGCCGTCGCGCTGGCGCACGCTGTTCGCCGACCCGGGCCTGCCGTGGCTGTTCGCTACCTCGTTCGTGCTGATGGGCGTGTTCGTCACCCTCTACAACTACCTCGGCTATCACCTGCTGGCGCCGCCGTACCACCTCAGCCAGACCGTGGTGGGGCTGATCTTCAGCGTATACCTGGTTGGTACCTTCAGTTCGGCGTGGATGGGCCAGCAGGCCACGCGCTACGGGCGCGGTCGCATCCTGTCGATCTCGTTCGCACTGATTGGTGCCGGCATCGTGCTGTTGGCGATGCCGTGGCTGAGCACGATGGCACTCGGTATCGCGCTGGTGACGTTCGGCTTCTTCGGCGGTCACTCGGTGGCCAGCAGCTGGGTCGGCAGCCGCGCCGGTGCGATGCGCGCCGAAGCGTCGGCGCTGTACCTGTTCGCCTACTACCTGGGTTCGAGCGTGCTCGGTGGTGTGGGCGGCCTGGCCTATGCAGCGTGGGACTGGCTGGGTGTGTGCCTGTTCGCCGCCGTGCTGACCCTGATCGGCGGTGGCATCGTCTGGGCGCTGCAGCAGCGCGCCCCTCAGCCGGTGACGGCGTGAACCTGCTCTGGTAGATGCCGACCTTGGTCGGCGCCGTGGCCGTGGGCCAACCAAGGTTGGCCGCTACCGGGTGAGTTGCGCCTCACCCTTCCGCGAACGCCTCACGCAGCAGCCCAGCAAAATTGCGGATCAGCGGCGTCACACCCTCGCGGTGCCACGCCAGCTGCACTTCCGAATGCGCCCCGGCATCGGCCAGCGCCACGAAGCGCGCGCCTTCCACCCGGATGTGATCACAGGACGACGGCAGGATCGCCGCACCGAGACCGGCAGCGGCCAGACTGATCAGCGTCGATGCCTCGCCCGCCTCCTGCACGATGCGCGGGGTGAATCCCGCCGCCGCACACAGCGCGATCATGTGGTCGTGGATGCCGGCACCGGCACTGCGGCGGAACGCCACGAACGGCTCCTGCGCGAAGTCGCGCAGCGACAGCGTGCCCTGTTTCGACAGTCTGCGCAGGGCAGGGTGATCGGCATGCACGATCAACGCCAGCGGATCGACGAACAGGCTGTGCGCAACCAGTTCCGGCGGCAACGCGCGCTTGCGGATGATGCCCACGTCCAGGCTGCCATCGAGCAGTGCATCGATCTGCTGTAGGGTGTTCATCTCGCTCAGCTGCAGCCGCACCTGCGGATAGCGTTGGCGGTACTGCAGGATTGAACGCGGAATCTGCGGCGACAGCGGCGTGGCGCGGGTCAATCCGATGCGCAGCTCACCCTGCTCACCGCGCTGCGCGCGCTGCACCTCGTCCACCGCCGTTTCCACCTGCTGCACGATGGCGCGTGCACGTTCCTGCAGCAGCTCACCGGCAGGCGTCAGCTGCACACGACGATGGCTGCGCACGAACAGGCGCGCACCGATCAGGTCTTCCAGCTGGCGGATCTGCTGGCTGAGCGGCGGCTGCGACATACCCAGCCGCTCAGCCGCCTGGCCGAAGTGCAGCGTATCGGCAACGGCGAGGAAGTAACGCAGGTGGCGGAGTTCGATGGACATGGGGCCAGTCTAGCCAGACCGGCACCGGGCTTGTCGCCTTCTTCGATCGCTTTTCCGCCAGTCGAGCATGGCTCGACTCTACAAAATCCGGTTTCGATCATTTGCAGCGGGGGTCAGAGCCCATTGCGCAGCAACTGGATCCGACCCCGACAGATCGCGGGAATCTGTCAGAGGCGGGACGGCGTGGGTGGGCAGGACCGTTGGCGCCATGGATGGCGCCATCGAGCCCCCATGGACGGGTTTACGGCGTGTCCTGCCCACCCACGCCGCCCCGCCATCCCACGGATAGCCCGCTGTTGCCGTTGCTTCGGCTTCGGCAGGTGCAGGGCGCAGCCCTGCCGAACACCCCTCACCGCTCGGAATGCCCGCTCTGGTCGTAATCGCGCGGGCTGAACAACTCCGGCTGGATCAGCTCGATGAACGCCCGCGCCTGCGCCGACAACGCCTTGCCACGCCGCACGATCACCCCGTAACTGCGTTCCGGGAACCAGCGCTTCATCGACCGCGCCGCCAGCCGCTCGCGGTCAGCCTCGTTCAGGCACAGCGCCGGCACGATGGAAATGCCCATGCCCATCGCCACGTACTGCTTGATCACCTCCCAGCCACCCACTTCCAATGCCACGGTGTAGGCGATGCGGTGGCGCTGGAATACCTGGTCGACCAGGCGGTAGGTGATCTGCCGCTTCGGTGGCAGCACCAGCGGAAAACGCGCGATGTCGGCCAGTTCCAGCTCGCCACCGCTGGCCAGCGGATGGTCGTGCGGCGCGATCAGCACCTGCTCGAAACGGTAGGCCGGTGCGTAGCTGAGATCGGCCGGCACATCAGTCATCGAGCCGATCGCCAGGTCGGCGGCATCCTCGCGCAGCAGGTCGGTGCCATCGGCACTGATCGCGTTGTGCAGGGTCAGGCGCACGTCCGGATGGTGCAGGCGGAAGCGTTCGACGATCTTCGGCAGCAGGTACAGGATGGTTGAACTGTTGGCGGCGATGTTCAGCTCGCCCGCGTCCAGGCCGCGCACCTTGTCGCGGAAACGCGCCTCCAGCCCATCCAGGTTCTCCACCAGCGGCTGTGCCATCTCGTACAGCAGCTGGCCCTCGCGGCTGGGCACCAGGCGGCGCCCGCTGCGCTCGAACAACGGCACCCCCAGCTCTCGCTCCAAGGCCTGCAGCTGCAGGCTGATGGCCGGCTGGCTAACGAAAAGCGCCTCAGCCGCCCGTGAGACCGACCCCAGGCGCACGGTCTGGCAGAACGCGCGCAGCGGCTTCAACCGGTCGGATTTGTAGGAAAAACGCGGACTTGGCGGGGGGCGTGTGCTCATCGTGTCACAAGTATTAGCACAACTTATGTAGAGCATTGCAAAAACTGTTTTGCCAAATACTCGGCGCCGACGGCACCGTGGAGGCGTTCCCCCACCGCTGGAGTCGCCCCATGTCCGCCGTCGCTTCCGCTGTTCCCACCCCCGCCAGCAAGGCCACCCCCGGCATCGCCCTGGCGACCCGCGTGGCCGGCCAGGACACCCTGCTGCCGGCGCCGCTGCTGGCCCTGCTGGTGTCGCTGCACCGCGCGGTGGAACCGGGCCGGCAGGCACGGCTGCAGGCCCGTCGGGAGCGTCAGGCGTTCTTCGACCAGGGCGGCCTGCCGGACTTCCGCGAAGACACCACCGCGATCCGCAGCGGCGACTGGCGTGTTGCCCCGCTGCCGGCGGCGCTGCAGGACCGCCGCGTCGAGATCACCGGCCCGACCGACCCGAAGATGGTCATCAACGCGCTGAACTCCGGCGCCAAGGTGTTCATGGCCGACTTCGAGGATTCGACCTCGCCGACCTGGCGCAACCTGCTGGCCGGCCAGCAGTCGCTGGCTGCCGCGGTGCGTGGCGATCTCGAATACACCGCACCCAATGGAAAGCACTACGCCCTGCGCCCATACGACGAACAGGCGGTGCTGATCGTACGCCCGCGCGGCTGGCACCTGGACGAGAAGCACGTGCGCATCGATGGCCAGTTCATCGCTGGTGGCCTGTTCGACGCGGCGGTGTTCGCCTTCCACAACGCCCGCACCCTGCAGGCCAAGGATCGCGGCCCGTACTTCTACCTGCCCAAGCTGCAGAGCATGGAAGAGGCGGCGCTGTGGGAGACCGCGCTGTCGCACATCGAAGGCATGCTCGGCCTGCCGCACGGCCAGATCAAGGTGACCGTGCTGATCGAAACGCTGCCGGCGGTGTTTGAGATGGATGAGATCCTGTACGCGCTGCGTGACCGCATCGTCGGCCTGAACTGTGGGCGCTGGGACTACATCTTCTCGTACCTGAAGACCTTCCGCCGCCACGGCGACCGCGTGCTGCCCGAGCGCGGCCAGGTGACCATGACCCAGCCGTTCCTGAAGGCGTATTCGGAGCTGCTGATCCAGACCTGCCATCGCCGTGGTGCGCATGCGATGGGCGGCATGGCCGCGCAGATTCCCATCAACAACGATGCCGCCGCCAACGAACAGGCGATGGCCCGCGTGCGCGCCGACAAGCTGCGCGAAGTGACCGCCGGCCACGACGGCACCTGGGTCGCGCATCCGGCATTGATTCCGGTGGCGATGGCGATCTTCGACGAACACATGCCCGGTGCGAACCAGCACAGCGTGCTGCGCCAGGATGTGCGCGTCGGCCGCGACGAACTGATCGCACGGCCGCCCGGCACCATCACCCGCGCCGGCTTCGAAGGCAATGTGGAAGTCTGCGTGCGCTACCTGGCGGCATGGCTGGATGGCAACGGCTGCGTGCCGATCCACCACCTGATGGAGGACGCGGCCACCGCCGAGATCAGCCGCAGCCAGCTGTGGCAGTGGCTGCATACGCCGGGCCAGCAGCTGGACGACGGCACCGCCATCGACCTGGCACTGCTGGATGCCACGCTGGCGCAGCTGCCGGCACGGCTGGGTGACACCACCGCGCTGCCCGGTGGCGCACGCATCGGCGAGGCCATCGCCCTGCTCGGCGAACTGAGCCGCAGCGACGAACTGACCGATTTCCTGACCCTGCCGGCCTACGCGCGCATCGACTGACCGCCGCCCGCGTTTCCCGCCGTTTCCCTCCCCGCTGCACGCACGAACCGAACTGGAGAAAGACATGAGCAAGCTGCCCACTGCCGAACAGATCCAGCACGACTGGGATACCAACCCGCGTTGGGAAGGCATCCAGCGCAACTACAGTGCCGCCGACGTGGTGCGCCTGCGTGGCACCGTCCACATCGAGCATTCGCTGGCCCGCCTGGGTGCAGAGAAGCTATGGGCATCGCTGCATGAGCGCGAGTTCGTCAACGCGCTGGGTGCGCTGACCGGCAACCAGGCCATGCAGCAGGTCAAGGCCGGCCTGAAGGCGATCTACCTGTCCGGCTGGCAGGTGGCGGCCGACGCCAACCTGGCCGGGCAGATGTACCCGGACCAGTCGCTGTACCCGGCCGATTCGGTGCCGGCGGTGGTCAAGCGCATCAACAACACGCTGCTGCGCGCCGACCAGCTGCACCACGCCGAAGGCAAGGACGACATCGACTTCCTGCAGCCGATCGTGGCCGATGCGGAAGCCGGTTTCGGCGGCGTGCTCAATGCGTTCGAACTGATGAAGGCGATGATCGAGGCCGGTGCCGCTGGCGTGCATTTCGAAGACCAGCTGGCCTCGGTGAAGAAATGTGGCCACATGGGCGGCAAGGTGCTGGTGCCGACCCGCGAGGCGATCGAGAAGCTCAACGCTGCGCGCCTGGCCGCCGACGTGCTGGGCGTGCCGACCCTGCTGGTGGCACGTACCGATGCCGAAGCCGCGGATCTGCTGACCAGCGACATCGATGGCAACGACAAGCCGTTCGCCACCGGCGAGCGCACCGTGGAAGGCTTCTACAAGACCCGCAACGGCCTGGACCAGGCGATCAGCCGTGGCCTGGCCTATGCGCCCTACGCCGACCTGGTGTGGTGCGAGACCGGCAAGCCGGACCTGGAGTTTGCACGCAAGTTCGCCGAGGCGATCCATGCGAAGTTCCCGGGCAAGCTGCTGGCCTACAACTGCTCGCCCAGCTTCAACTGGAAGAAGAACCTGGACGACGCCACCATTGCCAAGTTCCAGCGCGAGCTGGGCAGCTACGGCTACAAGTTCCAGTTCATCACCCTGGCCGGCTTCCATGCATTGAACTACGGCATGTTCAATCTGGCCCACGGCTATGCACGTCGACAGATGAGCGCGTTCGTGGAACTGCAGGAAGCCGAGTTTGAAGCGGCCGAGCGCGGCTTCACTGCGGTCAAGCATCAGCGTGAGGTTGGCACCGGCTACTTCGATGCGGTGACCCAGGCGATCCAGCAGGGCCAGTCGTCGACCACCGCATTGACCGGTTCGACCGAGGAAGAGCAGTTCCACGGCGGGCGCAGCGAACGCGCGGCGTGATGCGGTAGTGCCGGCCGCTGGCCGGCAACCACGTGATCCTTCGGGCACCACAGGGAAGCCGGCCAGCGGCCGGCGCTACCGAAGCTTCGGAATCCGATCAGGGTGGCCAGGGAAGGGCCAGACAACGCCGGCCGGTCGGGGGACCTGCCGGCGTTGTTGTATCGATGCAAGGGAGCAGCGCGCAGCCAGCGTCAATCCGGCGCACCCCCGCGTGCCGGCAACTTGGCCGAAAGCCTGTGAAACCCAGCATCGGATTGATCCAGCAGGGGTTTTGCCCGGACACCCGTGACCAGAACGGGCCACCACCGATCTTCACATCAATCAAGATCGGCAGACGGGTCAAAATGAGATAGGGCGCACACTTTAAAGCGGTGCTATGCTCCGCGGCTCACCAGGGGACGCTGGCGGCGGGTGCAGGGAATGACCGGCAGGGGTGCGGCCGAGAACAGTGATGTGACGTCAGGTATCGCCCGGGTGGCGATGGCCGAGATCGTGCACGCGCTGCTGTCCGCTGCCGAGGTTGCATTGTTCGCCAGATTTGCCCGTCCATGCAAGCTTCATGCCGGACAGTGGTTGTTCCAGCGTGGCCATCGCGGCGAACGGATGTATGTGATCCTCCAAGGCCAGATCGAACTGGACTTCGGCGAGGACCTGGTGATCAAGACGCTCGGCCAGCATGAGTTCTTCGGTGAGCTTGGCCTGCTGGTCGGCGATCACCTGCGCAGCGCCAGTGCACGCGCGCTGGCCGACTGTGAAGTACTGGAGCTGGGCCCGGCCGACTTCCATCGCCTGGTGGAATCCGATCCCGGCCTGGTCGCCTACTTCCTGCGCCGTACGATCATGCGCGTGCTTACCAACGAGCAGGCGCTGATCAGCCAGCTGCGCCGGCGCAACCACGATCTGGAAACCGCGCTGGACAACCTGTACATCACCACCCACCAGTTGACCCACACCCGTGAACTGGTACGTACCGATGAACTGACCGGGCTGCACAACCGCCGTGGCCTCACCCTGTACCTGCAGGAATGCCGCGCCGATGGCGAAGGGTTGCCGCAGGCACTGCTGCTGATCGACTGCGACCGCTTCAAGCAGATCAACGACCGCCACGGCCACCAGGCCGGCGACCGTGTGCTGCAGAGCATGGGCAACATCCTGCGCTCGATGGCCGGCGAACAGGACCTGGCCTGCCGGCTCGGCGGCGATGAGTTCTGCCTGATCCTGCGCCGTGGCAACCATGAGATCGTGCAGCACGCGGCCGAGTTCATCCTCAGCGCGGTGCATGGCCTGCTCGAACGCAGTCATGGCACGCCGCATGTAAGCCTGGTCAGCATCGGAGCCAGCCTGCTGGCGCCGGAGGCGGGCTGGAGCGAGTGGTACGCCAACGCGGACCGCGCGCTGTACCAGGCCAAGCGCGATGGTGGCAACTGCCTGCGCTGGGGCGGCGACTCCGAAAGCGGACAATGAGCAGCAGAGGTGGCAATGGACGGCATTCCGGATTTTCTCCCGATGCAGAGTTCGCAGGTGCGGACTCTGCTGTTCACCGATCTGTGCGATTCGCTGCAGCTGGTCGAGCGGATCGGTGACATTGCCGCCGCTGAGCTGTTCCAGCAGCATGACCGCCTGGTGCTTGGCCTGCAGCAGCGCTGGAACGGCCAGCTGATCGATCGGTCTGACGGATTGTTCATCCTGTTCGAACGTCCCATCGATGGCATCGGCTTTGCTCTTTCCTACCAGAACGCCGTTGATGCACTGGGGCGCGAACGTGGCGTTGTTCTGCGTGCACGCGCCGGCCTGCACGTGGGTGACGTGCTGCTGTGGAACAACAGTGCCGAGGCCGTTGCCCACGGCGCAAAACCGGTGGAGGTGGAAGGCCTGGCCAAGCCCATGGCTGCGCGCCTGATGCAGCTGGCGTGGCCTGGACAGGTCCTGCTGTCCGCGGCCGCCGAACAGATGGCACGTCGGGCAGCCAGCGAACTGCCCTGGGCGGCTGACGAGCTGCGCTGGAAGGATCACGGCTGCTGGCGCTTCAAGGGCATCGGCGAACGCCAGGAAGTATTCGAAGTGGGATTGCGTGGCAGCGCCCCGCTACGTCGCCCGCGCTCGGGTGAAAAAGCGTGGCGGGATCTGCCGCTGTGGCGTCGCCCAGCGGCGCTGGTGACCGAGGCGGCACTCATGCTGGCGCTATGCGGAGTGCTGTGGACGCTGTTTCGGCCGGCACCGGCCATCGCCTTCGCCGAACGCGACTGGGTGATCGTGGCGGCGGTGCACAACGCCACGGCTTATCCCCAGTTGGACAGTAGCCTGGAGCAGGCGCTGTACATCAGCCTGGGGCAGTCGCGTTTCGTCAACATCCTCAGCGAGCTGAAGGTGCGTGACACCCTGCAGCTGATGCAGCGGCCGCCGCAGGCGCGGCTGGACCGCAGGCTGGCCATCGAGGTCGCGCTGCGTGACGGAGTTCGTGCGGTACTGATCCCCAGTGTGCTGGAGCTCAATGGCAAAGTACGGGTCAGTGTCGAAGTCGTGGATCCGCGTAGCGGACAGACCGTTTACACGCGCTTTGCCGACGGTCGCGGGCTGGATTCGATCCTCGCCTCGACCGATCAAGTGGTTGCGGCGCTGCGTACCGACCTTGGCGAAGCGCTTCGTGACGTCGGCGCAGACCAGCGGCCGCTGCCAACCGTGGCTACCGCCAATCTGGACGCACTGCATGCCTATGCCAAGGGCGTCGATGCAACGGCTGCCGCGCGCTATGACGATGCGTTGATGTTCTTCGAGCAGGCGACCCGACTGGATCCTGCCTTTGCCTTCGCCTACGTCGGGCAGATGAACATCCAGCACGCAAAGGGCAATCTGGAGCAGGCCGCGGCGCTGTACCGCAAGGCGGTCAGCCAACGTACGCACCTGACCGCGCGCGACCAGCTCTATCTCGATGCCTGGGCGGCCGATTTCGAAGGGGCACCGCCTGCACGCATCGCTGACAAATGGCGCATGCTGACCGAGTTGTACCCGGACGACCCGGCCGGCTGGATGAACTACTCGATGGTGCAGTTCGCGCAGGGTGACTACGATGGCGCACTGGCCGCGACGCAGCCGCTGCTGGGACGCCAGCATTCGCGCCGTGCATTGGTGCTGGCGTTTGTTGCACGCATCCAATTGGCCCGTGGCGAAGCCTCCGCAGCGGAAGCAGCCCTGCGCGGTGCGCGGCTGCACCCGGGTTGGAACGGCGATGGCATGGAGCCGGTGATTGCCGCATTGGCTGGCGACTTCGAAGCGGCCAACGCCGGGTTCACCGCGATGGGGCCACTGGGCCCCGGGACACGCATGGAGCGGGCTGCCGTGCTGACCATGCAGGGTCGCAGCGCTGAAGCTGCGGGCGACATGCAGCAGGCTGCGTCGCAGTGCCCCAGCGCAGGTGGGATGTGTGACATCCTCGCTTTGCAGGCGCTGGCCTGGCGTGCACGGCAAGGCGTTTCCGTGCCGGGGCAGGAGTACCAGCAGGTGCTCGATCGCGCGCTCGCGGCGATCGATCGTGGCCAGCCTGCATCGGCACGGCGCAACGCATTCATCGCTCTTGCCGCTGCCCACCATGCGCTGCGCGCCGGCCAGGCAACGGTGGTCATGCAGCGAAGGGACGCGCTGCAGGCGCTGCCCGAACGCGACGACGATCCCCGCCTGCGCGAACTGTGGAACCTGCTGCAGGCACGCATGGCCCTGGACGCTGGAGAAACGCTGCGTGCACAGCAGTTGTTGGCGCAGCAGCGCCAGGCAAGTTTGTTCCAGTGGCGCGTGCTGCAGTTGGATCTGCTGCGATCCCAGGGTCAGCACGATGCAGCGCAGCGTCAGCTGCGCTGGCTTCAACACCATGCCGGCCTGGCCTTTGCAGAGAACATCGGCGACTACGCACTGCTGCCGTTGAACGTGAACGACGTGCAGCGGCTGGCATTAATGGAGAGTCCCGTGGCCTCTCACAGCAGCCCGGACGCAGCGGCACCCTGATCGTTACTCCTGCTGGAGACCAGGCAAGCCATCCTCGAACAGGAACGGCACATTGAAGGCGGCGCGTGTCCCAAGCAGGGTCCGCATGCGTGATGCGGCCTGGGCGAACTCCATCTTGCTGCCCAGGGACGCCAGTGATGCACGGCAGGCACGCACGGTGTCTTCGTCCGCACCCAGTGCGAGCAGGGCCAGGCCGGGATCCTTGGCAAACTCGGACCGGAAGGCATCATCGCTGGCCAGGCGCTCCAGCAGCTGCTGGACAACGTCGGCGGAAAGGGGGGAAGCAGACATGGGATCAGCACCGGCAGAATGGGAAAATGGAATTATCGGCGGTGGCGCCGCGAAGTTGATGGGTACGTGCACCCGCCACGCTATGATCGGCGCCCCGAACAGCCCTCGGATGCCATTGCGATGAGATTCCGTCGTTGCCGGACCTTGTTCGTCGAGCCGGTCGAACGCCCGTCCTTCAACCTGGAGGAACTACTGGCTGGTGGTACCGGCGTGCAGCTGCAGCCGGTCCTGCAGGTGCGTGCGGCGCACCTGCCGTCGGTGCAGGTGATCGACGCGGAAAGCTGTGCCTGGTTGCTGGCCTGCAGTGCCGAACAGTGGCAGCCGTTGCCGGAAGCAGCGGACGCGCGCGGTCGGGTGCTGTCATTGCTGCAGCAGGGCCTGCTGGTCAGCGATGATCCGGCCCACGCCAAGGCCTGCGCTGCCGAGCAGCGCCTGCGCGATAGTCACTGGTGGCCGCTGTCGGCGGTGCACTACCAGCAGTCGTGCTGGGACGAGGTGGACAGCGTGCAGGACATGGAGCAGCACCAGCTGGTGACCGCACGCGATCTGGTGCGCAGCTACGGCAGTCCGCCACCCGAGGCACCTCCGCGTATACATGGCGCGCAGGCACTGCCGTGCTACGAGGATGATCCGATGCAGTCGCAGCTGCAGGCACGGGCTACCTGCCGCAACTTCGATAGCGCGCGTGCGCTGCCGTTGCCACTGCTGGCGCGCGTGCTGCAGCAGGTGCTGATGGCACAGGCCGAGGTGGAAACCGATCCAGGTGTGCGGTTCCTGAAGAAGAACGTGCCTTCAGCCGGCAGCCTGCATCCGCTGGAGGCCTACTTGCTGGTACGCAACGTGGAGGGAATGGCCCCGGGGCTGTATCACTACCATGCGGTGGCGCACGAGCTGGGCCGGCTGCCGGCACAGCCACAGGACCTGGAGTCGCTGTGCCAGCGCTTGCTGGCCGGGCAGCATTGGTTCGCCGATGCACACGTGCTGCTGGTGCTGGTGTGCCGCTTCGAGCGCAACTTCTGGAAGTATCGGAACCATGCCAAGGCCTACCGCGCTGTCACGCTGGATGCAGGCCATGTTTCACAGGCACTGTATGCGTCGGCCACCGCACTGGGCCTGGGCGCTTTTGTTACAGCGGCCATCAATGAATCCGAGGCCGGGCGTGCGCTTGGCCTGCAGCCGATGGCCGAAGGTGCGTTGGCGATCTGCGGGCTGGGCTGGCGCAGTGGCACAAAGATCACCGCGGAGCTGGACCCGGATGGCCACGTGTGGCCGCGGGCGGACCCACGGGCAGGGAATGCCGATGCAGCCGGGCCCTAGGGCCCGGCGCGTCATCGTTCACGCCGCTTCGAAGTCCACCAGCACCGCACCGTCACCCACCTGGTCGCCGGCCTTGGCGCGGTAGCCCTTCACCGTGCCGTCTGCCGGTGCCTGCAGGGTGTGCTCCATCTTCATCGCTTCCAGCACCACCAGCGGCGTGCCGCGCTTGACCTCGGTGCCGGCCGCGACCAGTGTCGCGACGATCTTGCCCGGCATCGGCGCCAGCAGGCTGCCGGCATCGGCCACGGCGTGGTCCGATTCGCCCACCGGATCGTGCAGGGTGAAGCGGTGCTGGCCATCGGCGCCGAACAGATACAGCTGGTCGCCTTCGCGCAGTAGCTGCAACGACCAGCGGCGCTCGCCCAGCAGCACGGTCAGATGCTGCGCATCGGCCGTGCCAAGCACCTGCACCGGCGCGGCGTCATCGCACTGCACGCGCCAGCCATCGGTCTGCGTCCACACCTTCAGCGTGTGCTTGCGTTCGCCCTGCTGCAGCGGCAGCACGCGCGGTGCCGATGCGCCAAGGCGCCAGCCGTCCTGGGCCTGCCACGGCGAATGCGGATCGCGCGCGTCGGTGCTGGCGCCGCCCGTGCTTGCAACCGCAGCCACCGCAGCCAGCTGCCACAGGGCATCATCCGTGTCGCCCACTGCACTCAATGCCGCCTGTTCGCGTTCGATCAGCGCGGTGTCCAGCTTGGCGTGCGCGAACGAATCGGTGTTGACCAGGCGACGCAGGAAACCGGCATTGGTGGTCACGCCCACCACCTGGCAGTCGGCCAGCGCCTGGCTCATGCGGCGCAGTGCGGCCTCGCGGTCCAGGTCCCAGACGATCAGCTTGGCAATCATCGGATCGTAGTACGGGGTGATGCTGTCGCCTTCCTCCACGCCGGTATCCACGCGCACATGGGCCGACGGGGTCGGAAGGCGCAGGCGGCGCAGGGTGCCGGTGGAGGGCAGGAAGCCCCGGTCGGCATCTTCGGCATACAGGCGCGCTTCGATGGCGTGGCCGTGGATCGCCAGCTGTTCCTGGCGCAGCGGCAGCGGCTGGCCCGAGGCCACGCGCAGCTGCCACTCCACCAGGTCGGTGCCGGTGATGTACTCGGTCACCGGGTGCTCGACCTGCAGGCGGGTGTTCATTTCCATGAAGTAGAAATCGCCGTCCGGGCCGGCGATGAACTCCACCGTGCCGGCACCGACGTAGCCCACCGCGCGCGCGGCATCGACTGCCGCCTTGCCCATCGCAGCACGACGTTCGGGACTCATGCCCGGCGCGGGTGCTTCTTCCAGTACCTTCTGGTGGCGGCGCTGCACCGAGCAGTCGCGCTCGAACAGGTAGACCGCCTCACCGTGGCTGTCGCCGAACACCTGGATCTCGATATGGCGTGGGCGCTCGACGTACTTCTCGACCAGCACATGGTCGTTGCCGAACGCCGAGGCCGCCTCGCGCTGGCAGCTGGCCAGTGCATCGACGAAGTCCTCGCTGCGCTCGACCTTGCGCATGCCCTTGCCACCGCCGCCGGCGCTGGCCTTGATCAGCACCGGGTAGCCGATGCCGTCGGCCTGTGCGCGCAGGAAGTCCGGCGCCTGCTGGTCGCCGTGATAGCCGGGGGTCAGCGGCACACCGGCCTCGGCCATCAGCGCCTTGGCCGCGCTCTTGTCGCCCATCGCGCGGATGGCGCTGGCCGGCGGGCCGATGAAGGTGATGCCGGCCGCCGCGCAGGCATCGGCGAAGTCGGCGTTCTCGGACAGGAAGCCGTAGCCGGGGTGGATCGCCTGCGCGCCGGTCAGGCGTGCGGCGTCGAGCAGGGCATCGCTGCGCAGGTAGCTCTCACGTGCGGCGGCCGGACCAATGTGGATGGCTTCGTCGGCCAGGCGCACATGGCGTGCGTTGCGGTCCGCATCGGAATACACCGCCACGGTGGCGATGCCGAGGCGGCGGCAGGTGGCGATGACGCGACAGGCGATTTCGCCACGGTTGGCGATCAGGACTTTGGTGAACATGGCAACAGACTCGGTCATGGCACGGGTTACATGCGGAACACGCCGAAGCGCGTCTGCTGCGGGGCGGCGTTGAGGCTGGCCGACAGCGCCAGGGCCAGCACCCGGCGGGTGTCGGCCGGATCGATCACGCCGTCATCCCACAGGCGCGCGCTGGCGTAGTACGGATGGCCCTGCTGCTCGAACTGGTCGCGGATAGGTGCCTTGAATGCATCTTCCTCCACTGCCGGCCACTGGCCGCCCTTGGCTTCGATGCCATCGCGCTTGACCGTGGCCAGCACGCTGGCGGCCTGTTCGCCGCCCATCACGCCGATGCGTGCGTTCGGCCACATCCACAGGAAGTTCGGCGAGTACGCGCGGCCGCACATGCCGTAGTTGCCGGCACCGAACGAACCACCGATGACCACGGTGAACTTGGGCACCTTGGCGCAGGCCACGGCCATCACCAGCTTGGCGCCGTCCTTGGCGATGCCGCCCTGTTCGTACTTGCGGCCGACCATGAAGCCGGTAATGTTCTGCAGGAACACCAGCGGGATGTTGCGCTGGGTGCACAGCTCGATGAAGTGTGCGCCCTTCAGTGCCGACTCGGAGAACAGGATGCCGTTGTTGGCGATGATGCCGATCGGGTAGCCGTTCAGATGCGCAAAGCCGGTCACCAGCGTTGCGCCGTAGCGCGGCTTGAACTCATCGAAGCGCGAGCCATCGACCAGGCGCGCGATGACCTCGCGCACGTCGTAGGGCTTGCGCGTGTCGGCCGGGATCACGCCATACAGCTCGTGCGCCGGCAACAGTGGTTCCTCGTTGGCCTGCACCGCCATCGCCGGCTCCGGCTTGCGCCAGTTCAACTGCGCGATGATCGCGCGCACCCGCGCCAGCGCCTGCAGGTCGTTGTCGGCCATGTGGTCGGCAACGCCGGAAATGCGCGTGTGCACGTCGGCACCGCCCAGTTCCTCGGCCGTCACCACTTCACCGGTGGCGGCCTTCACCAGCGGCGGGCCGCCGAGGAAGATGGTGCCCTGTTCGCGCACGATCACCGTCTCATCGCTCATCGCCGGCACATAGGCGCCGCCGGCGGTGCAGCTACCCATCACGCAGGCAATCTGCGGGATGCCCTGCGCGGACAGGTTGGCCTGGTTGTAGAAGATGCGGCCGAAATGATCGCGGTCGGGGAACACCTCGTCCTGCAGCGGCAGGAAGGCGCCACCGGAATCGACCAGGTAGATGCAGGGCAGGTGGTTCTGCTCGGCGATCTCCTGCGCGCGCAGGTGCTTCTTCACCGTCATCGGGTAGTAGGTGCCGCCCTTCACCGTGGCGTCGTTGGCCACGATCACGCATTCCACGCCGCTGACGCGGCCGATGCCGGCCACCACGCCCGCGGCGGGCACGGCGTCTTCGTACATGCCGTGCGCGGCCAGCGGCGCGATTTCCAGGAAGGCGCTGCCGGGATCGAGCAGGGCGTCGATGCGGTCGCGCACCAGCAGCTTGCCGCGTGCGGTGTGCTTGGCGCGCGCGGCTTCGCTGCCGCCCAGCGCGGTGCGGGCGAGGGTGGCATGCAGGTCGTCGACCACGGCCTGCATGGCGGCGCGGTTGCTTTCAAACGTTTCGCTGCCCGGTTGCAGCTGGCTGTTCAGGACGGTCATCGCGTTGGCCTTACAGGGTGCGCTGGAACAGTTCGCGGCCGATCAGCATGCGGCGGATCTCCGACGTGCCGGCGCCGATTTCATACAGCTTGGCGTCGCGCCACAAGCGGCCGGTCGGATATTCGTTGATGTAGCCGTTGCCGCCCAGGATCTGGATCGCCTGGCCGGTCAGCCAGGTGGCCTTCTCGGCGGCGTACAGAATGGCACCGGCGGCATCCTGGCGGGTGGTGCGGCCCTGGTCGCAGGCGCGCGCGACGGCATAGACGTAGGCGCGGCACGCGCCCAGCCCCACGTACATGTCGGCAATCTTGGCCTGGATCAGCTGGAAGCTGCCGATCGGTTCGCCGAACTGGTGGCGCTCGTGCACATAGGGCATGACCACGTCCATGGCCGCGGCCATCAGGCCCAGCGGGCCACCAGAAAGGACCACGCGCTCGTAATCCAGGCCGGACATCAACACGCGCACGCCACCACCGACCTGGCCCAGCACGTTTTCTTCGGGAATCTCGCAGTCCTGGAACACCAGCTCGCAGGTGGGCGAGGAGCGCATGCCCAGCTTGTCCAGCTTCTGCGCGGTGGAGAAGCCCTTCATGCCCTTCTCGACCAGGAACGCGGTGATGCCCTTGGCGCCGGCCTCCATGTCGGTCTTGGCATAGACCACCAGCACGTCGGCGTCCGGGCCGTTGGTGATCCACATCTTGTTGCCGTTGAGCACGTAGCGGTCACCGCGCTTGTCGGCGCGCAGCTTCATCGACACCACGTCCGAACCGGCACCCGGCTCGCTCATCGCCAGCGCGCCGACCAGGCTGCCGTTGCACAGGCCGGGCAGGAAGCGCTGCTTCTGTTCTTCGTTGCCGTTCTTGCGCAGCTGGTTCACGCACAGGTTGGAGTGCGCGCCATAGGACAGGCCGATGCCGCCGGAGGCACGCGAGATTTCTTCCATCGCCACCACATGGGCCAGGTAACCCATGCCGGTGCCGCCGTATTCTTCTTCCACGGTGAGGCCGAGCAGGCCCTGCTCGCCCAGCTTCGGCCACAGGGCCAGCGGGAACTGGTTGCTGGCATCGGCCTCGGCGGCCAGCGGTGCGACCTCGGCGGCGGCAAAATGGGCCACGCTCTGGCGCAGCAGGTCGATGTCTTCGCCAAGATCGAAGTTCAGGGATGGCACGTGCATTGTGGTGGCTCCACGGCGGGATGGCAGGAAATGGACGCACCCGGCGGGGGAGCGGGCGGCGGTCTGCAGGACCGCTGCCCGCACGGGCGATTGGACCCCAGCGTAGCGGGGTTCGGGTAAGAAGTGAATACAAATTCAAAAATTGAAACTAGAATCAAAACATGGCCTACAAACGCTCTGCACTGATGGAAGAACGCCTGGCCGGGGCCCGTGAACGGATCCTGCTGGCCACCCGTGAGCTGGTCGCCACCGGCGGCTGGCGCAATGCCCCGGTGACCGCCGTGGCGACCCAGGCGGGGGTGTCCACCGGCCTGATCTACCGGCACTTCCCGTCCAAGGCCGAGCTGTTCGTGGAGGTGCTCAACGCCGCGGTGGCCCACGAGGTCGCGATCATGGAGCGCATCGCCAGCGGCCCGGAGGTGGCCAGCGAGCGCCTGCGGTTGGCGATCATCGCCTTCGTCCGCCGCGCCCTGGCCGGGCCGGGGCTGGCGCATGCCTTCATCGTCGAACCGGTCGACCCGGACGTGGAAGCCGAGCGCATGCGTGGTCGTCGTGCCTTCGGCGACGTGTTCCTGCGGCTGGTGGAGGAGGGCGTGGCCGCCGGTGAGCTGCCGGCGCAGGACGCGCATGTGGCCGCCGCCTGCCTGGTCGGCGCCTTCACCGAGGCGATGGTCGGCCCGACCGCGCCCAGCCGCGAAGCACACCGCGACGAAGACGCACTGGTGGATGCGATCTGCAGCTTCTGCCTGCGCGCGATCGGCGCCCGGTAATCCGGTAGAGCCGGCCGCTGGCCGGCTTCTGCACGATCCATCCGGCGGGCTGGCGATGCCGGGCAGCGGCCGGCACTACCGGGTCCGAATGCTGCGCCGCACCAGCAGTGACGCCTGTTGTCGCACGCAAAGCGCGTTCTATACTCGGTCCATCACGCAGTCGCTCAGCCGTGGTCCAACGACTATCAGCCAGGGGTAACGAAGAGTGCGGAATTACGATCTGGAGTTCCTGAAACGCTTCTCCATGGTGATCGCGCTGCTGGCGACCATCACCCTCGGCCTCATCCTCCTTGCCGCATACATCCACACCCGGATTCCGCCCGAGGTGTCGCCGACCGCGGCCAAGCGCACCGAACAGCGCATCTCGCCCACCGGCGCGGTCTATGCCGGCAGCACCGGCGCCGCCGCGCAGGCTGCGGCCAAGGCCGCCGCGCTGGCCAAGGCCGCCTCGCAGGTGGCCTACGGCGGCACCAAGGACGGCAAGGTCATCTTCGACAACCTGTGCACCGCCTGCCACACCACCGGCGTGGGCATGGCGCCGACGCTGGACCATTCGCACTGGGACAAGCGCATCGCACAGGGCAAGGAGACCCTCTACAAGCACGCCATCGAGGGCTATACCGGCCCGGATGGCGGCATCATGCCGCCCAAGGGCGGCAACCCGGCGCTGACCGAGGAACAGATCCACGCCACCGTGGACTGGATGCTGGGCAACCTGAAGTAACCGGTAGTGCCGGCCGCTGGCCGGCAACCACGCATCGCACCAAGGTCATGAGGTTGCCGGCCAGCGGCCGGCACGACCCAGGCTTTGCCCACCAAGGTCAAAACCCTGCCCGCAGGCGGGGTTTCGTATTTCAGGGTTAGTCTGTGCGCCTCTTCCATGGAGTCGCCCGTCGATGCGCCGCCGTTCCCTCGCCCTTGCCCTGTCCCTGCTGCTGCCGGCCGGCGCCTTTGCCCAGGCCCAGCCGCAGGCCGCACCGGTCGCGTCGCCGTCCGCCGCGCGCAGCAGCGCCACCGTGGTGCTGACCACCGCGCCGGCCGACTGGCGTGCGCTGGATGGCCAGCGCGTGCGCATCGCCGCACCGCTCACCCTGGCCGGCACCGATGGCCTGGAGCGCTTTGGGCAGCTCACCGTGGCCTTCGATGGCCGCCTCTGGCAGCCGACCGAAGTGGCCGCGCCGGGTACTGCCGGCTATGAGCAGGTGATGGCCGACAACCAGCGCCGCCGCCTGCTGCTGGACGACGGCAGCGAAGCCCGCGACCCGGCCAGCGTGGCCTACCTGCCAGCCAACCCGGTGCTGCGCACCGGCATGCAGCTGCGCAATGTGGAAGGTGTCGTGCACGTGGACGCACAGGGCCGTCCGCGCCTGCAGGTCGAGGGTGCACTCACGTTGCCCGAGCTGAAGCGTCCGGCGGTGCCGACGGTGCCGGGCAGCCTGCATATCGCTGCATTCAACCTGGAGAACTTCTTCAATGGCGATGGCCAGGGCGGTGGCTTCCCGACCCTGCGCGGCGCACGCACGCTGGAAGAGCACAAGGCGCAGGTCGGCAAGCTGGTGGCCACGGTCAACGCGCTCGGTGCCGACATCGCCGCGTTGATGGAACTGGAAAACGATGGCTATGGCCCGCAGTCGGCCATCGCCGAACTGGTCAGCGCCCTCAACGCCGGTCTTGCCGCCGACAAGCAGTGGGCCTTCGTCGATGCCGGCGAGGGGCCGGGCAGCAACCCGATCCGGGTTGGCATCATCTATCGCAGGAGCGCGTTCAAGCCGCTGGGCAAGCCTTTGACCAGAACCGACGGTCCGTTCGCCGAACACAGCCGCGCACCGCTGGCGCAGGCCTTCCAGGGCAAGGGCGCACCGTTCATGGTGGTCGCCAACCATTTCAAGTCCAAGGGCTGCCGTGATGCCAGCGGCGGCGATGCCGACCGCAACGATGGCCAGGGTTGCTGGAATGCCACCCGGGTGGAATCGGCAAAGCAGTTGAACCAGTGGGTGCAGGCCGAAGCTGGCCGCCTGAAGGTGAAGGACGTGGTGCTGCTGGGCGATTTCAACGCCTACGCGATGGAAGACCCGATCCGCACCCTGCATGACCTGGGCTGGCAGGACGCATTCAAGGTCGCCCAGGTCGAGCATCCTTACAGCTACGTCTACAACGGCTATACCGGCCGCCTCGACCATGCACTGCTGAGCCCGGGCATGGCCCAGCGCCTGCGCGGTGCCGCCGAGTGGCACAGCAATGCCGACGAACAGGACGCCAGCGGCTACCAGGGCCGCAACGTGCAGGGCCCGTGGCGCAGCTCCGACCACGATCCGTTGCTGCTGGGCTTCGATAAATAACGCCCAGCGCCGGGGTCGGATCCCATTCCAACGAAATGGGCTCTGACCCCGAGGCCGGGCTCACCCCCAGGCGATCAATCCAATCGCCAGCACCGCCAGCGCCAGCCCGGCGCGGTTCCACTTCGTGGTGGCCTCGCCGAAGGCGAACACGCCCACCAGCGCGCCCAGCACCACCACGCCGATGTTCATGCCGGCGAACACGGTGGCCGGGCTCTCCGGCATGGACTGATGCGCGTGCACATAGAAAAGAATGTTGCCGCCGTTGAGCAGGCCCAGCAGCGCGCCCGCACCGAGGTTGCGCCAGGCCAACCGGCTGCGGCCACTGGCGTGCCGCCACAGCTGAAGTGCCAGCATCAGCACGAAGGCCACGCTGAAGCTGGCCAGCACCGCCGCCATCGACGGCGTGCCGGACAGCGCCACCTGCTTGAGCAGCACGTCGACCACCGCGAACCCGGCCCAGACGCCCAGCAGCCAGCCCCAGCCGCCGGGTGAGGACGCCACCGCCGGGCCGCGCGGGCGCAGGCTGATCGCCACCATCGCCAGCAGGCCCAGGCCGAGACCGGCGAGCTTCCACGGCGTCGCAGTCTGGCCGAAGAACAGGAAGGCGGCGGCCAAAGACAGCAGCAACGACAAGCGCTGCGCCACGTCGCTGCGGACGATGCCGGCCACCGCCACCGCGCGGCCCAGCACCAGGAAGATCGATGGCAGCACCACCGCCAGTGCCAGCAGCGACAGCCACGGGGCATGTGGCGCGCGCAGTGCGTCCAGCGGCGGCTGCAGCACCACGGCGGTGAGCGTTGCCGCCACCAGATAGTTCCAGGTGACCATCTGCGAAACATCCAGCTGGCGGCGTCCGGCCACCTTCAACAACACCGAAACCAGCACGCTGCAGATCACGGCCAAGGACAGGTAGAGCATGGGGCGGGCACAGGGCAGGGGCAGGGGACGGTATCATGGTGCCATGCACAAGCCTTCGTTCCCCGTCGCCCCCGGCGAAACCGCCTGCCTCGAACTGGACGGCCCGGCCGGCCCGCTGGAAGTGGTCGTTGACCTGCCCAAGGCCGATGTGCCGGTGCAGCCGATCGTGGCCATCGTCTGCCATCCGCTGTCCACCGAAGGCGGCACCCTGCACAACAAGGTGGTCACCATGACCGCCACCACGCTGCGCGAGCTGGGCATCGCCACGGTACGCTTCAACTTCCGCAGCGTCGGCGCGTCGGCCGGTGAGTTCGACCATGGCGTGGGCGAGCAGGACGACCTGAAAGCCGTCGCCGCCTGGGTGCGCAGCCAGCGCCCGGACGACCGCCTGTGGCTGGCCGGTTTCAGCTTCGGCTCGTTCGTTTCTTTGAAGGCCGCTGCCGCGCTGCAGCCGGAAGCGCTGATCTCGATCGCGCCGCCGGCCGGTCGCTGGGACTTCGATGGCATCGCGCCGCCGGCGCGCTGGCTGGTGATCCAGGGCGAGCAGGATGAGATCGTCGACCCGCAGGCCGTCTACCAGTGGCTGGACACGCTGGACGTCCCGCATGAGCTGGTGCGCATGCCCGAGACCAGCCACTTCTTCCACCGCAAGCTGATCGATCTGCGTGGCGCGCTGACCCACGGCGTGAAGCACTGGCTGGGCGCGGCGGCATGAGTGCAACCGAGCTGACCCCGTCGCAGCGGTACGCGGAAGGGGTTGCCCGTGGCGACTGGCAGAACGACCCGGCCCAGCACGCAGCGCTGGCCGAACTGGACCGCATCCACCTGGGCCTGGTCGACAGCGCCGAAGACGGCTGGCTGGACCGCCTGTCCTCGTTCTGGAAGAAGCCCGAGCCGGTGAAGGGTCTGTACTTCTGGGGCGGCGTCGGCCGTGGCAAGACCTTCCTGGTCGACCTGTTCTACGACGGCCTGCCGATCAAACAGAAGTACCGCACGCATTTCCACCGCTTCATGCGCAGCGTCCACGAGCGCCTGCGTGAGCACCAGGGGCAGAGCGACCCGCTGGCGAAGATCGCCCAGGAATGGCGCAGCAACCTGCGCGTGCTGGTGCTGGACGAATTCTTCGTCACCGACATCGGCGACGCGATGCTGCTGGCACGGCTGCTGGAGCGCCTGTTCGCCGAGGGCGTGACCCTGGTGACCACCTCCAACACCGCGGTGGAGAACCTGTACCTCAACGGCCTGCAGCGCGAGAGCTTCCTGCCGGCCATCGGCCTGCTGCAGCGCTTCTGCGTGGAGCTGTACGCCGAGGGCACCGAGGATTACCGGATGCGCGCGCTGACCCGCTCGCCGGTGTACCGCGCACCGTTGGCCGCCGACAGTGATGAGTGGCTGGCCACGCGCTGGAACGAACTGAGCGGCGGCCAGCCGGCCAAGCCCGGCAACATCGAGATCGAAGGCCGCAAGATCCCGGTGCGCGGCCGTGGCAAGAGCATTGCCTGGTTCGATTTCGCCGCGTTGTG
This sequence comes from Stenotrophomonas sp. FR024, assembly GCF_047500745.2. Lineage (NCBI taxonomy): Bacteria > Pseudomonadati > Pseudomonadota > Gammaproteobacteria > Lysobacterales > Lysobacteraceae > Stenotrophomonas > Stenotrophomonas sp. FR024. The sequence goes on along the minus strand of NZ_JAXAXM020000014.1, from coordinate 17,704 downwards.
CGAAGGCCCGCGTGGCCCGTCGGATTACATCGAGATCGCGCACGAGTTCAACACCGTGCTGCTGGGCGGCATCCCCGCCTTCGACCGTTTGAACGAAGATGCCGCGCGCCGCTTCGTCAACCTGATCGACGAACTGTACGACCGCCACGTCAACCTGGTCTGCACCGCCAGTACCTCGCCGATCGAGCTGTACACCGGCCAGCGCCTGCAGGGCGCGTTCGAGCGCACCGCCTCGCGCCTGATCGAAATGCAGAGCGCCGAGTACCTGGGTACCCCGCACCGGGCGTGAGGGCGCCACCCAGGTAAATGCGTTGCCGGCCAGGGTTCCGGTAGTGCCGGCCGCTGGCCGGCATCCGCCGCGCGGTTACCGGGTCGGCGCCACCGCATTCCCACGCGGCCGCTCATCCGGCCCGGCCGACACATGCAGGCCCGAGCCATCGCCGTGCTCCACCCGCACGCTCTCGCCGCGCTCCAGCAGCCGCAGCGGTTGGCCCTGGTAGCGCACTTCCAGCGCGTCGTGGGTGTCGGCCAGCGACTGCACCAGCGGGCACAGCGCCTGCGCGCGGGCCTCGATGCGCTCGGCGCGGCCTTCCAGCTGCTGTTCCATCTGCGCGTCCAGGCGGTCGGCGCGTTCTTCCATCGCATCGCTGCGGCCGGTGAACACCTGCCACAGCACGCTGCGGGCGATGGACGCGGACAGCGACTCGGCCATGTCCTGCACCTTGGCCTCGAAGCCCGGCCCGAACACTGCCTGTTCCCAGTAACCCTTGCCCAGCGTGCCGCCGATCCAGTCATCGGCCTGCCGGCGCAGGCGCCGGACCTTGCGGCTGTTGGCGGTGCCGGTGAGGCTCTCATAGACCCCGTCGAGCACGTCGAAGCTCAGCCCACTCACTTCATGGGCCAGCGCGGTGGCCGCCGGCATCAGCTGCCGCGCCCCGGCCTCCATCTGCCGCAGGCGGGCGGCGTCGGCCTCGCTGACCGGCACGATCGTGTCGTCCAGGCTCAGCACGCCATCGTGGAACACCACTTCATGCGGCGCCTGCGGGCCATGCCGCAGCCAGATGCCGCCGCTGTCCACCAGCACGTCGTAGTCGGTATGGATGCCGCACTGGTCCGAACGCAGGTCCGGCCCTTCGGCGGCCAGCGCCGGGGCAATGAACAGGGCAGGCAGCAGGGCCAGCGCGGGCAACCGCAGGTGCATCGGAGCATCCTTTTCCGGGAGCGAGCGGCCAGCATCCGCTGCCAGCGCGCGGGCGTCACCGGCCGGAAGTCACCCGTCCACCGGATTCCCACCGACTGCCCACCACCTATCCACAGGGTTGTCCCTAGCCAGTTTCATCACTGTCATGTGAAGCTGTCATTGTTCCGTTTTCGCGGTGCGTTGTACCACCGTGATGACGCCTTTCGGGCTTGACTGCGCAGCCCGTTCCGGCAGGTCTGAAGCGTCTGATCCGGGCGCCGATGGCACGATCCTTGCGGCGCAAGGGATTGCCGAATTTCACTACATTTGGCGTTGACGGACCCCATTACCCCCACTATCTTGTGGCCGTCGGTCGCAGCAACCCCAATTCCAGGGGGTGCCCGGGGTATCCATCCGCGATCGTCAACGGCAGTGGCAGGCGCAGGGTCTCATCCCCTGCGACGCCGTCCTGCCATCCTGGGCTGTCATGTCCCGGGCTGCGTCACCCGATGCATCGAGCACCCACCAATCACGCCAAGAGGACACACGCCGTGACCACCGAATCCAGCGCCACCATCGAGAAGGAAAGCGAATTCCTGTTGACGTCGCCGCCGACGGCCAACGCGATGAGTGTGACCAAGCGCAATGGCACGACCGAACTGGTGGACCTGAACAAGATCGTGCGCGCGGTGCAGCGTTCCTCCGAAGGCCTGCACGCCGTCGATCCGATGCGCGTGGCCACCCGCACCATTTCCGGCCTGTACAACGGCGCCACCACCCGCGAGCTGGACGAACTGTCCATCCGCACCGCCGCCCTGCTGATCGGTGAAGAGCCCGAGTACGGCCGCCTGGCTGCGCGCCTGCTGGCCAACTACATCGCCAAGGAAGTCTCGGGCCAGGAAATCTATGCCTTCTCGCAGTCGGTCAGCCGTGGCCATGAAGTCGGCCTGATCAACGATCGCCTGCTGAACTTCGTGCAGACCAACGCGCGCAAGCTCAACGATGCCATCGACATCTCGCTGGACCTGAACTTCGATTACTTCGGCCTGCGTACCCTGTACGACCGTTACCTGCTGCGCCATCCGCACACCCGCAAGGTGATCGAGACCCCGCAGCAGTTCTTCCTGCGCATTGCCAGCGCGCTGAGCGAGGATGTGTCCGAGACCCTGGCGCTGTACAAGCGCATGGGCAACCTGGACTACCTGCCGTCCAGCCCGACCCTGTTCAATTCCGGCACCACCCACGAGCAGCTGTCCTCGTGCTTCCTGCTGGATTCGCCGCAGGACTCGCTGGAGTCGATCTATTCCAAGTACGGCGACATCGCCCAGCTGTCGAAGTTCTCCGGCGGCATCGGCGTCAGCTACACCCGTGTGCGTTCGCGTGGTTCGCTGATCAAGTCGACCAACGGCCACTCCAACGGCATCGTGCCGTGGCTGAAGACCATGGATTCGTCCGTGGCCGCGGTGAACCAGGGCGGCAAGCGCAAGGGAGCGGCCTGCGTGTACCTGGAGACCTGGCACGCCGACGTCGAGGACTTCCTCGAACTGCGTGACAACACCGGTGACGAAGCCCGCCGTGCGCACAACCTGAACCTGGCCAACTGGGTGCCGGACCTGTTCATGAAGCGCGTCGAAGCCGACCAGGAATGGTCGCTGTTCGATCCGCGCGTCGTGCCGGAGTTCACCGACCTGTTCGGCGAAGCCTTCGAGCAGGCCTACCTGCAGGCCGAAGCCCAGGGCAAGGCCAACCGCACCATCTCCGCGCGCAAGCTGTACGCCCGCATGATGCGTACGCTGGCCGAGACCGGCAACGGCTGGATGACCTTCAAGGACAAGTGCAACCGCGCCAGCAACCAGACCCTGCGTCCGGGCAACGTGATCCACCTGTCCAACCTGTGCACGGAAATCCTGGAAGTCACCTCCAACGATGAAACCGCGGTGTGCAACCTGGGTTCGATCAACCTGGGCAACCACTTCGACGAGCACAACGAGTTCGACTTCGAGAAGCTGGCCGAGACCGTGCGCCTGGCCGTGCGCCAGCTCGATCGCGTCATCGACCTGAACTTCTACCCGATCGAAACCGCCCGCCGCGCCAACCTGCGCTGGCGTCCGGTCGGCCTGGGTTGCATGGGCCTGCAGGACGTTTTCTTCCGCAAGCGCCTGCCGTTCGACAGCGCCGAAGCCCGCGCCCTGTCGAAGAAGATCGCCGAAGCGATCTACTTCCACGCGCTGGAAACCTCCTGCGAGCTGGCCCAGGAACGCGGCAAGCACCCGTCGTTCAACGACACCCGCGCCGCCGGTGGCGAACTGCAGTTCGACGCCTGGAACGTGGTGCCGGAAGACACCGCGCGCTGGGATGCCCTGCGTGCCCGCATCAAGGAGCATGGCCTGCGCAACTCGCTGATGATCGCGATTGCACCGACCGCCACCATCGCCTCGATCGCCGGCTGCTACGAGTGCGTCGAGCCGCAGGTGTCCAACCTGTTCAAGCGCGAGACCCTGTCCGGTGACTTCCTGCAGGTCAACCGCTACCTGGTGAACGAGCTGAAGAAGCTGGGCCTGTGGACCGCCGACATGCGCGATGCCATCAAGCTGGCCGAAGGCTCCATCGCCGGCGTGGCACAGATTCCGGAAACGCTGCGCGAGGTCTACCGCACCGCGTGGGAACTGCCGATGCGTTCGCTGATCGACATGGCCGCCGAGCGTGGTGCCTTCATCGACCAGTCGGCCTCGCTCAACCTGTTCATGGAAAGCCCGAACATCGGCGCGATGTCCTCCATGTACATGTACGCCTGGAAGCAGGGCATCAAGACCACCTACTACCTGCGTTCGCGCCCGGCCACCAAGATCGCCAAGACCACGGTGAGCAGCGCAGCCCCGGCCAAGGTGTTCAGCCCGGACGAAGCCATCGCCTGCTCGCTGGAAAACCCGGAAGCCTGCGAGGCCTGCCAGTAAAAGCGGCCGTGCCGGCCTTTGGCCGGCACACCCCTTTGTAGAGTCGAGCCATGCTCGACTGCAGAAAACACCAAGGTAGCGCCGGGCCATGCCCGGCGTTTTGACCCGAGAAGACAAGGAAACACCCATGGCCGACAAGCCCAAGCAGATGCTGCTCGATCCCGGTTTTGAACTGACCCTGCGCCCGATGCGCTACCCGCAGTTCTATGACATGTACCGGAACGCGATCAAGAACACCTGGACGGTGGAAGAGATCAACTTCCAGATCGACATCACCGACCTGCACAGCAAGATGTCGCCGGGTGAGCGCCATCTGATCCACCGCCTGGTCGCGTTCTTCGCCACCGGCGACTCGATCGTGTCCAACAACCTGGTGCTGAACCTGTACCAGCACTTGAATGCGCCGGAAGCGCGCATGTACCTGTCGCGCCAGCTGTATGAAGAAGCGCTGCACGTGCAGTTCTACCTGACCCTGCTCGACAACTACCTGCCGGATCCGGAAGAGCGCGTCAAAGCGTTCGCCGCGGTGGAGAACATCGACTCGATCAAGAAGAAGGCCGATTTCTGCTTCAAGTGGATCGACTCGATCCAGGACCTGAAGCGCATCGAGACCCGTGCCGAGCGCCGCCAGTTCCTGCTCAACCAGATCTGCTTCGCTGCGTGCATCGAAGGCCTGTTCTTCTTTGCTGCCTTCGCCTACGTGTACTACTTCCGTTCGCGCGGCCTGCTGCCGGGCCTGGCCTCGGGCACCAACTGGGTGTTCCGCGACGAGAGCGCGCACATGGAGTTCGCGTTCGAGTCGGTGCGCGTGGTGCGTGAGGAAGAACCGGACCTGTTTGACGAAGAGATGAAGCAGCAGGTCTACGACATGCTGGCCGAAGCCATCGAATGCGAAGTGCAGTTCGCCGAGGACGTGCTGTCCGGTGGCGTGGCCGGCATCTCGACCCGTGACATGCGCCAGTACCTGCAGCACTGCGCCGACCAGCACTTCGCCAAGCTGGGCATGGAAAAGAAGTACAACGTGCGCAACCCGCTGCCGTTCATGGAACTGCAGGACGTGCAGGAGCTGACCAACTTCTTCGAACGCCGCGTCTCGGCCTACCAGGTCGGCGTGCAGGGCGAAGTCGCCTTCGACATGAACTTCTGATCGAACCGGTCAGATCTGTCGCAACGAAAAACCCCGGCCAACGCCGGGGTTTTTTGTTGGTAGCGCCGGGCCATGCCCGGCGGAGCCTGCCTGGTGCTACCGGCCGTCATGCTGCACGCGGGCCTTTGTAGAGTCGAGCTTGCTCGACTGCCGTTCGCGCAAAGCGGTCGAGCAAGCTCGACTCTACAATCAGCGTCGCCCTTCCACCGCCATGCGTACCGCCAGCCCGGCCAGCACCGTGCCCATCAGCCAGCGCTGCACCACCTGCCAGGTCGGGCGCGCGGCCAGGAAACCGGCGATGCTGCCAGCGGTCAGCGCAATCATGCCGTTCACGGTCACACTCACCGCGATCTGGGTGGAGCCCAGCACGATCGACTGCATCAGCACACTGCCCTCGCCGTCCGGATGCAGGAACTGCGGCAGCAGCGACAGGTACATCACCGCCACTTTCGGGTTCAGCAGGTTGGTCAGGAAGCCCATCGTGAACAGTTTGCGCGGGCTGTCCTGCGGCAGTTCGCGCACCGCGAACGGCGAGCGGCCACCGGGCTTGAGCGCCTGCCAGGCCAGGTACAGCAGGTACAGCGCGCCGCCGATGCGCAGCGCGTCGTAGGCGAACGGCACGGTCATCAGCAGGGCGGTGATGCCCAGTGCCGCACACAGCATGTAGAACACGAAGCCCAGCGCCACCCCGCCCAGCGAGATCAGGCCTGCCATCGGCCCCTGGCAGATCGAGCGTGAGATCAGGTAGATCATGTTCGGCCCGGGCGTGAGCACCATGGCCAGTGAAACCAGCGCGAAGGCCAGCAGGTCAGAAGTGGCGGGCATGGGCGGTCCTGGCAGTGGGCGTGGCGCAGTGTAACGCCTGCCGCAGGCGCGGCCTGCGCAGGCACCGCTGCCGGGTGACCGTTGCACGTGCATTCCGATGGCCATCACGCCGGTCGCTTAGAATCCGCAGCACCCCACACCGAAGCCCCCCCATGACCCCCATCCCCGAGACCGTGCCGCCCACCGAAGTGCGCATGGCCGAAATCGTCTTTCCCAACCACACCAACCACCTTGGCACCCTGTTCGGTGGCCAGGCGCTGGCGTGGATGGACAAGGCCGCCTTCCTGGCCGCCGCCCGTTACTCGCGCCGCACCGTGGTGACCGCGCGCAGCGACCAGGTCGACTTCAAGCTGCCGATCCGCATCGGCCAGATGGTGGAAACCATCGGCCGCATCGTCGAAGTCGGCCGCAGCTCGATGAAGGTGGAGGTGGAACTGGTCGCCGAAGACCTGCACAGCGGCGAGCGCAAGCTGTGCACCCGCGGCCACTTCGTGATGATCGCGCTGGACGAGGAAGGCCACCCGATCGCGGTACCGCCGCTGCCGGCGGCCTGACCCGGCCAACGGACCGGCGCTTGCGGGGGCGCCACCGCGCCCCCATCTGGCAGCCATGACCCTGCCACTGACCGACTTCATCGACCGTGCCCAGCGCCTGTTCGTGCTGACCGGCGCCGGCTGCAGCACCGCCTCGGGCATTCCCGATTACCGGGATGCCGACGGCCAGTGGAAACGCACGCCGCCGGTGACCTACCAGGCCTTCATGGGCGAGGCGGCCACCCGCCAGCGCTACTGGGCGCGCAGCCTGCTCGGCTGGCCGCGCTTCGGCCTGGCCCGGCCCAACGGCACCCACCAGGCCCTGGCCGCGCTGGAAAGCCGAGGCAAGCTGCAGGTGCTGCTGACCCAGAACGTGGACGGCCTGCACCAGCGTGCCGGCAGCCACAACGTGATCGACCTGCATGGCCGCCTGGATCTGGTGCGCTGCATGGGCTGTGAGCGTCGCAGCGATCGTGAAGACTTCCAGCAGCGCCTGCTGGACGCCAATCCCGGCTGGGACGCGCTGGAGGCAGGCATCGCGCCCGATGGTGATGCCGATCTGGAGACCGATTTCTCCGCGTTCGTGGTGCCCGAGTGCCCGCATTGCGGCAGCGTGTTGAAGCCGGATGTGGTGTTCTTCGGCGAAAACGTGCCGCGGGAGCGCGTGCAGGCGGTGCAGGAGCACCTGCAGCAGGCCGACGCCGTGCTGGTGGTGGGTTCATCGCTGATGGTCTATTCCGGCTTCCGCTTCGTGCAGGCGGCGGCCAGGGCAGGGCTGCCGGTGGCGGCGTTGAACCGTGGCCGCACCCGCGCCGACGACCTGCTGCAGTTCAAGGATGAACGGGACTGCGCCGAGGCGCTGGCCGCGTGGGCTTCGTCCTGAGCCGAGCACACGCTCGGCTGCACGCCCACCGCGAAACAGCGATCCATCCAGACGGTTGATTCGCAGGCCGTGCGGCGGTGCAATACGCACCCCCTACGTCGTTCATCACCGTCTTGAGCCAGCTGTTTTCGCCGATCTCGTTCGGCCCCCTGACCCTGTCCAACCGCATCGTCATCGCGCCGATGTGCCAGTACTCCGCCGAAGATGGCCGCGCCAGCGACTGGCACGCCATGCATCTGGGCAACCTGGCGCAGTCCGGTGCCGGCCTGCTGATCCTGGAAGCCACCGCGGTCGAACCGCGCGGCCGCATCAGCTGGGCCGACCTGGGCCTGTGGGATGACGGCACCGAGGCCGCACTGGCGCAGGTGCTGGCCAGCGTCCGCCGCTGGTCGCCGATGCCGCTGGGCGTCCAGCTGGGCCATGCCGGCCGCAAGGCCTCGGTGAGGCGTCCGTGGGACGGTGGTGGCCAGTTGCCGGCCGACGATGCGCGTGGCTGGGCCACCGTGGCGCCGTCGCCGCTGCCGTTCCATGCCGCCGATCCGGCACCGCAGGAACTGGACGAGGCCGGCATCGCCGAGGTCATCGCCGCCTTCGCCGCCAGTGCGGTGCGCGCCGAGCGCCTGGGCTTCGAGCTGATCGAGCTGCATGCCGCGCACGGTTATCTGCTGCACCAGTTCCTGTCGCCGCTGAGCAACCGCCGCACCGATGGCTACGGTGGCTCGCTGCCGAACCGCCTGCGCCTGCTGGTGGAGGTGTTCGATGCGGTGCGTGCGGCAGTGTCCGACAAGGTCGCGGTGGGCGTGCGCATCTCCGCCAGCGACTGGGTCGATGGCGGCTGGGATCTGGTGCAGAGCGAAGCGCTGGCGCAGGTGATGGACGCGCGCGGCTGCAACTTCCTGCATGTCTCCAGCGGTGGCCTGGACGAGCGCCAGAAGATCACCGTCGGCCCGGGCTATCAGGTGCCGTTCGCAGCGGCGATCAAGGCCAAGGTGCGCATGCCGGTCATCGCCGTGGGCATGATCACCGAACCGGAGCAGGCCGAATCGATCCTGCGCCATCGCCACGCCGATGCGGTAGCCCTGGCGCGCGGCATCCTCTACGACCCGCGCTGGCCGTGGCATGCCGCCGCCGCGCTGCGCGACAGCGTGGAACCGGCGCCGCAGTACCTGCGCTGCGAGCCGCGCGATGCGCGCGGCGTGTTCAAGACGCGCTGAGGCTCACACCCGCCAGGCCGGCGCGATGCCGGCCTGAAGGTGTTCGAACAGCGCGCGGATCTTGGCGGTGAAATCGCGGCGGTCGCTGACGCAGAAGTAGACCTCCATCGGTGCCGGGCGCCACGCGGTGTCGGCGCCGAACACCGCCTGCAGGCGGCCATCGCGCAGGTACGGCTCGGCCACGAATGCGGCCAGCCGGGTGATGCCGGCACCGGCCGCCGCCAGCGTCGCCAGCGCATCGATGTCATCGCAGACCATGCTCGGTGGCAGCGCGGCGTCCACGCGCTGGCCGTCCTTCAGCAGGCCCCAGCGCAATGGCCGGCCATCGGTGGGGAAGCGGTGCAGCAACCCGCGATGACCGCCCAGATCGGAAGGCTGTTGCGGGACGCCGTGCGCCTTCAGGTAGGCCGGCGAGGCACAGAACACGAACGGAACACGCGCCAGCTGCCGCGCGACCACGCCGTCCTCCAGCTGCGCCCCGATGCGGATGCTGGCATCCACCGCTTCCGGCCCATGCTGCACGGCGCGGTCGGTCAGGCGCAGCTCCAGCTGCAGTTGTGGGTAGCGCTGCTGCAGTGAAGGCAACAAGGGGGCAAGCACGTGGCGACCGAAGGCGCTGCTGCTGGCGATGCGCAGCGGCCCGGCCGGTTCGATGTCACCGGCGGTGACCATCGCCTGCGCGCGCGCCAGGTCGGCTTCGATGTGGCGCACCTGCGCCAGGTACAGCGCGCCGGCCTCGCTGAGCGCCAGCTGCCGCGTACTCCGGTTCAGCAACCGTACGCCCAGATGGGCCTCCAGCCGGTTGATGTTCTGGCCGACCGCGGTGGCGCTGATGCCAAGGATGCGGGCCGCGGCGGCAATGCTGCCGGTCTCTGCGGTGCGGGTGAAGCTGCGGATCAGTTGCAACAGGTTCATGACCGACCAGCTTGCCACGGGAAGGTCCAAGTATCGCTTGGTACTGAACCAAGCAGGTCGGTTGCACCCGTGATCATCCGGCCGCTGGGCAGGGCGCTGCCCTACACTGTGGCGATGCGCCCCGATTCCATTCTTACCCTGTCCTGCCCCGACCGCACCGGCATCGTCTACCGCGTGTCCGGCCTGCTGTTCGACCACGGCTGCAACATCCTCGACGCCCAGCAGTTCGGCGATGAGGAGAGTGGCCGCTTCTTCCTGCGCGTGCACTTCGACCGCGATGCCGGCCTGCCGCTGGAAACCGTGCACGTCGCCATGGCCACGCTCGCCGAGGGCTTCGGCATGGACTGGCAGCTGCACGATGGCCGACGCCGCGCGCGGCTGCTGGTGCTGGTCAGCAAACAGGGGCATTGCCTCAACGACCTGCTGTTCCGCGCCCACAGCGGCCAGCTGAAGGTGGACATCGCAGCAGTGGCGTCCAACCACGCCGACTTTGCGCCGCTGGCGGCGTCCTACCAGGTGCCGTTCCACCACCTGCCGGTGACCGCCGATACACGCGCGGTGCAGGAGCAGCAGATCATCGACCTGGTCGAGCGCGAACGCATCGACCTGGTGGTGCTGGCGCGCTACATGCAGATCCTGTCACCCACGCTGTGCCGCGCGCTGGCCGGCCGTGCGATCAACATCCACCACAGCTTCCTGCCCAGCTTCAAGGGCGCGCAGCCGTACCACCAGGCACACGCGCGTGGGGTCAAGATCATCGGCGCCACCGCGCACTATGTCACCGAGGACCTGGACGAAGGCCCGATCATCGAACAGGACGTGGCCCGCGTGGACCATGCGATGGCACCGCGCGAACTGGTGCGGCTGGGCAGCGATACCGAATCGCTGGTGCTGGCCCGCGCCGTTCGGCGCCATGTGGAGCACCGCATCCTGCTCAATGGGCATCGCACGGTGGTATTCCGGTAATCGCCCATCCCGCGTCCGCCGGGCATGGCCCGGCGCTACCACGGGTGCTATCCGGTAGTGCCGGCCGCTGGCCGGCAACTGCAGAGATCCCGAGGTTGCCGGCCAGCGGCCGGCACTACCGAATCCTGATTTCATCCAATGAAAAGCCCCCGGTTCGGCCGTCCCGCGATCTATAGGGGGGCGTAGTTAGGGGGCTGGATGAATCGATTGTGTTGTTGTGGGCAGGAGCGCGCAAGCGGCATAAGCGACGTGCGCGGTAGCGCCGGGCCATGCCCGGCGGTCACGCCTCAGGCGATCGCGATCCCCGCCTTGCCCAGCGCCTCGCGCACCATCGCGTCGTTGGCGTCGGTCACCGGCTTGGTCAGCTCCCACAGGAATTTCACCCGGAAGCCGGACTTCACCGCGTCCTGCGCGCTCCACAGCACGCAGTAGTCACGGGCCAGGCCGCATACGTGCACTTCGCGGATGCGGCGTTCGTGCAGCCAGCCGGCCAGCCCGGTGGCCGGGCGCTCGCCCTCGGGGCCGTGGTTCTCGCGGAAGGCGCTGTACGAATCCACCTGTTGGCGCGTGCCCTTGCGCAGGATCAGGTCGGCCACGGTCCAGTCCACGCCCGGGTGCAGGGCGGCACCGGCGCTGCCCTGCACGCAGTGGTCCGGCCACAGGGTCTGCGGCTGCGCGTGCAGCAGGATGGTCTCGAACGGGCGTTGGCCGGGGTGCTGGCTGGCGAACGAGGCATGGTCGGCCGGGTGCCAGTCCTGTGTTGCCACCACGGTGCGGTAGCGGCGCTGCGCCAGCAGATCGGCAATGGGTGCCACCAGCGCATCGCCCTGGTCGCAGGCCAGGGCGCCACCGGGCATGAAGTCCGGCTGCAGGTCGATCACCAGCAGGGCGACATCGGCGGGCAGGGCGGTCATGGCAGTTCCGGTACAACAGAAGGGGCGACCAGCGTGGCCGCCCCATGCCTGCACGTCAATCGTCCTGCGGCGTCCCAGCGTCCTGCCCGTAGTACAACAGGCCGATCTTGATCCGCTCGCGGCCATTCTCGCGGCGATGGCGGTTGGCATCGCGCAGCGAGTACACGCAGCCGCAGTATTCCTGCTGGTAGAACTGCTCGCGCTTGCTGATCTCGATCATGCGGCTGGCACCGCCGCCCTTGCGCCAGTTGTAGTCCCAGTACTGCAGGCCTTCATAGCGCGAGGCGGCGCGGATGCCGCAGTCGTTGATCTGCGCCATGTTCTTCCAGCGCGAGATGCCCAGCGAAGAACTGATGGTGTCGTAACCGTGCTCGTGCGCGTACAACGCAGTGCGCTCGAAGCGCATGTCGAAGCACATCGTGCAGCGGATGCCGCGCTCGGGCTCGTTTTCCATGCCGCGTGCGCGGCTGAACCAGTTGTCGGTGTCGTAGTCGCAGTCGATGAAGGGAATGCCGTGCTGCTCGGCGAAGCGGATGTTCTCCTGCTTGCGCAGCTCGTACTCCTTCACCGGGTGGATGTTGGGGTTGTAGAAGAAGATCGCGTAGTCGATCCCGGAGGCGGTGATCGCCTCCATCACTTCGCCGGAACAGGGCGCGCAGCACGAATGCAGCAGCAGGCGCTTGCCGTCGGCGGGCAGGGTCAGGGTGGGGCGTTGGAGCTCGGTCATCGTCAGGTACCGCATGGACCGCCGGCAACGGCGGTGGCCCATGCATCAGCGCGTGGGTGAACGGGTCTGGCCGGATGCCGTGAACAGGACGCGCGCGGCCACACCGCCTGCACGCGCAGGACGACGACGGCCCCGGCAACCTCCCCGCGGAGATTCCAGGTCGAGTCAGGGGACGGTCGTGTCCCCCGGCCGGGGCCGGTATTCGGGCTGATGGACTCGGGCCGCAGCCCACCTACTACCTGCCGCTTCCCAGGCGCGAGCCCAGTGCTGTTGGCAGGATTCGTTTCCATTCACCGCTGCGGGGCAGCTCCGGAATGGACGCGCGAGGCGCCTTCACCGGATTCCCGTTTAAATCCCTCCCCGCGCCGCAGCGATGGGAGGGATACCTTCGGCGTGTGCAAGGTGGACCTGTTGGTGGCGCCGGTCAAGAGCGCGGGGGGGGCAGAGCCCGCTGCGCTGCAACGGGATCCGACCCCAGTGGAAGGAAGGGGTCGGATCCCGCTGCCACGCAGCGGGCTCTGACCCCGGTCGGGATGCACCTTCAATGCCCCGCAGCAGCCCGCGTGCGGATGTCGTCCAAGCGCTGATCGTGCAGCAGGCGGCCGTTCTCCCACACAGTCACCATCGCATCCTCGAAGCCGTCCGGCAGCGTCTCATCACCGTCACACGGCAACGCCACCGTGTGCAGGCTGCCGTCATCCAGGCGCCGCAGCAGGCGCATGCGGCCGCGCTTGCTTGTTTTGCCCGCATCGGTCACCGGATCCTTGTAGACATCGATCCACTCACCCTCGACCCGTGCGGCCGAGCACTTCAGCGCGAACTTCTGCGTATCGCGGTCCAGCCGCTGCAGCAGTGCACCGCCCATGCCGAAGGCCACGTTGTCGGCAGCGTAGCCGTCGTCGGTGATGCGCTGCAGGATCGCGCGGATGGTGTCCGGATTGATGCCATCGCCCTGGATCACCCGCACGTGGTTGAGCACGCGATAGCCCTTGCCGTTGATCGCGTGGCCGAAGGCTTCATCCAGCCGGCGCAGGCTTTCGGCCACCACCTCCACCGGGTCACCCGAGTCGGGACGGATAACCAGGGTGACGCCCGACGCGATCACGTCATCGCGCAGGGTGGTGCCCCAGTGTTCGCTGATCGCGCGGTAGATGTCATAGCTGTCCGACACCACCGCCACGATCGAACCGGGCTTGCCGAACTGGCGCAGCATGTTGCGATAGGCGTCCACCTCGCGTTCGCGGCCCCAACTGGTGATGGTGCTGTGCTCGGCGGCCGGAATCGAATAGCCGGCCATCGGCGCGTGGTAGTGCGCGCGTGCCAGGCACAGCGCCGACACGGTATCGGTGCCGAGGAAGTTGACCAGGTGCGCGGCACCGCCCAACGCGGCCGATTCCAGGCTCGATACACCGCGCGCGCCGAAGTCGTGCAGCTTGAACGGCAGCTGCCCCTGCGGGTCGTCGCTGGTCTGCTGCAGGAACGCGGCGATGGTCTGCCGTGCGTGCCAGCTGATGGTGGCCACGGTGACCGGATACCACACGCGCAGCAGCAGCGTTTCCAGGTACGACGGCACCCAGAACGCAGCCGGATCGGTCGACTCGATGGTCATCAGTGCCTGGTGGGTGGGCACCACGCTGCCCTCGGGAACGGCGCGGATGCGCACCGGCAGGTGGCCGCCAAGCCGGTCGACGATATCGCGCCAGCCGGCCTCGTTGAACGGTTCGCCGTGCGCGGCGAATACCGCAGCAGCGTCGTCGATGTCGGCGTGGGTGACCGGTCGTGCCAGCGCGTCCTTGAGGATCGCCTGCAGGCCGAAGAACACCGTGCGATCGTGCAGGCCGCCACGTGATTCGACGTAGAAGAACGTGGCATCGGTACCCGGCGGATACTGCAGCCAATGGCTGGCCTTGTAGCTGTCGGTGTTGAGGAGAAGATTATCGAGGTAGTGCATGACGGAAGCTCCTTCGCGTCGAGTGACACCAGCGGTCTATCCGCCAGTGGGGAGGCCGGGCCTGTCAGCCGCGGCCGAGGAAATACTCCAGGATGTGCAGGTGGTCTTCGAACAGCTGCGGGCCCATGTCCAGGGCTTCACTCACCGGTATCCAGCGCGCCTTGTCGGCGTCATCGCCGCCGCGCACCGGCGGCAGTTCACCGGCCGGAAACTCGAAGTGGAAGCCGTGGGTGATGGTGCGGCCGCGCTGGCTGCGGTCGGGGTGGTCGAAGACCTGCTGGCCCTTCAGCGACCCCTTCAGCACCGGCAGCGGAATCTTCAGCCGGGTTTCCTCGCGTAGTTCGCGCAGGCAGCTGTCGAGCAGGCTCTGTTCCTGGCCGACGAAGCCGCCGGGCAGCGCCCACAGCCCCTTGCCGGGTTCCGAGCGGCGACGCACCAGCAGCACGTGGCCCGAATGCACCACCACCGCATCGGTGGTGACGAAGGTGGGCGCGTAGGGCGCATCCTTCCAGGCGGCCTTGTACTGTTCGATGAAGCGGTACTCGGCCACCAGCTGGCCATAGGCAGGCGCGCTTTTGCGGAACGCTTCAAGCATGTCGTACACCGGCGCCGGCACATTGCCACGCAGCATCAGCAGCGCACCGTGGAAGTCGACGTCGCCGGCTTCGAACAGGTAGCGCCGCAGCTCGGTGGCCGACAGGGTGGCGGTGTGCTGCACGTCCACCAGCGGCCACTGCGGGAACTCGCGCAGGTAGTAGCTGGACGCGTCCTTGTCCATGCCGATCAGGCCCACCTTCGCATCGGCGGCGGCGCCGTCGTTGCGCAGGGCGTCAGCCACCTGGCGCTGCACGTTGGCGATCCACTGCGCTTCGTTGTACAGGTGGTCACGCAGCGGGCGGATCAGCAGGCGGTCGGTGTGGCCATCGAGGGCGGCCTGGATCATCACGGCACGTTCGGCCACGGTCCAGGGATTGCGCAGGCTGCGAGGGGTATCGGCAGAGCCGACCAGGAAGATCAGCTTGCGGGCCCGGCTCAGGGCCAGGCGGGCAACGGCGGCGTGGCCGTTGTGGAAGGGCTCGAATCGCCCGATGAAGACGAGATAGTCGAATTCCATGAGAATCCCTCATGTCGTTGTGGCAGCCGCGGGTCTGTCCCTTGGCTTGCTGCAGATGCTACGCCGATGGCGGGGCGGGTCAAGCCTGCAGCCGTGCTTTCTGCTGAACGGCGCATCGCGTGCGCGGACTGCGCCGTTGTTCTCAGGCCCTGAGAAGCCCCTGCGCCATACTGGCACCCACGCGGCGGACGGCATGCTCGGGGGCAAGACAGTGGCGGACAAGTACTGCGATCTGGTCATGAAAGGCGGCATCACCAGCGGCATCGTGTACCCCAATGCGGTACTGGCGCTGGCGCGCGAGTATCGCTTCAAGAGCATCGGCGGCACTTCGGCCGGCGCCATCGCCGCCGCCGTGGCGGCTGCGGCGGCCTGCGGTGATCGTCGCCAGCAGGCCGGCGAGCACCTGCCCGGCGATGCAGGCTATGGCGGGTTGTCGGCGGTGTCGGCGCAGCTGTCGCGGCGCGGCTTCATCTACAGCCTGTTCCAGCCCGCACGCGGCGCACGCGCGGCCTATCGCCTGCTGGTGGTGCTGACCGGCAATGCCAGCCTGCCGCACAAGCTGCTGTGCCTGGCCGTTGCCGTGTTCGAGATCGCGCCGCTGGAAGTGCTGGTGTCGCTGGCGCTGCTGCTCGGCCTGGGCTGGTGGGGCGGTGGTTGGAGCGGGGTGGCGGCCACGCTGCTGCCGTCGCTGCTGTGTGCGTACGGTGCGGGTGTGGCCGGTGCCGCGCTTCGTGTGGCACGCGTGGCGCGACGCAATCTGCTGGGCCTGTGCAGCGGCCTCGGCCGCGATGCACGCACACCGGCACTGACCGAGTGGCTGCACGAATGCCTGCAGCAGTTGTCCGGCAAGCCGCTGGATGCACCGCTCACCTTCGCCGACCTGCACGACGCGCCGCGCTATGCCGGCGAGCCGGACAGCCCGCATGCGATCAGCCTGCAGATGATCACCACCTGCGTGTCGCACAACGAGCCGCGCACGCTGCCGCTGGGCGGCGCGCAGTTCTGGTTCCTGCGCGAGGAATTCGAGCAGCTGTTCCCGGCCAGCGTGGTGCAGTGGCTGGTGACGCAGGCCGGCCCGCCGCTGGAGGTGGAAGGGCGTCAGTACTACCACCTGCCGCCGGGCCCGAAGCTGCCGGTGCTGGTGGCCACGCGCATGAGCCTGAGCTTCCCGCTGCTGATCAGCGCGGTGCCGCTGCATGAACCCTCACGCCGCGAACGACGCTGCGAGCCTACCGCGCCGGCGGCCGACCCCGAGCACAACGTGGCCGACAGCATGGAAGGGCTGACCAGCGCCGGGCAGGCTTGCGGCCCGGTGATCACCGCCTTCCGCATCTGCTGGTTCTCCGATGGTGGCATCAGCAGCAATTTCCCGATCCATCTGTTTGATGCCGCGTTGCCGCGCTGGCCGACCTTCGCCATCAATCTGGTCTACCCGCAGCACGCCGAAGAGGTGAACCACGGCAGCAGTGGCCGCCAGTCGCTGGAGCACGCGGTGTTCCTGCCCACCGAGAACCGGCACGGCTGGCAGCGCACCTACCAGTCGATCGCCACACCGTTGGCGGCCGCCGAGCTGGGCCGCTTCCTGTTCGCGGTGGTGGCGACCATGCAGAACTGGCGCGATCTGCTGCAGGCGCGCGCGCCGGGCTACCGCGACCGCATCGTGCACGTCAGCCTGCAGGGCGACGAGGGCGGCATGAACCTGGACATGCCGCAGGAGGTGCTGACCCGCATCGCCGACAAGGGCAGCCTCGCCGGTGCGCGCTTCTGTTCGTTCTCGTTCGAGAACCACTACTGGATCCGCTGGCGCAACCTGGCCTCAGCCTACCAGCGCTACACGCTGGAAGTGGCACGCACCGATGATCCGGCGCAGCAGGTACTGGCCTACCGTGCGGCCTATTCGATGGTTGCCCGCGGGGAACCGGCACCGCCGTCGTACAAGCTGGGCTCGGAAGACAAGCGGCTGGCCTCGCAGCAGCTGTGGGGGTTGATGGTCGAGCAGGGACGTACCTGGGAAGACCTCGGCCCGGACCTTACCGACGGCGCACCGCGTCCGCTGCCACAGATGAAGGTGACGCCGATCTACTGACCCGGTAGTAGATCCACGCCATGCGTGGATGGAACCCCATCGAAATCGAATATTTCGAACATTCATCGAAGAGCATCCACGCACGACGTGGATCCACCGTGTCGACCAAGGTCGACACCTACCCACAGCAGCAAAGGATGCCGTTTCGACAGCTCGCGGAAACCTGTCGAAGGCGGGGTGGGTCCGGTTGCGGGGGCGTGAGCCGCATGGGCCCGAGGCATGCCTCGGGCGGGTTGGGCAGGACGCCCAACCCCGGTCTTGCCGTGTGCGCAGGACTGCGCACACGAGCAAGCGG
>NZ_JAXAXM020000013.1:87161-156234 GCF_047500745.2 Stenotrophomonas sp. FR024 | reverse complement strand
TGAAACGCGCGTCGTATTTGTTCATGTATCCCTCGGGGTTGGATCTGGTGTCCAACTCCCGGGGGTCACTTCACCATGGGGGCTTGGCCGCGGCATCCATGCCGCGGACACTCCCGCAACCGGACCCGCCCCGCCTTCGACAGATTCTCGCGACCTGCAGTAGATCCACGCCATGCGTGGATGCTCTTCGATCTCGATTCGAAATATTCGATTCCGATGGAGATTCATCCACGCATGCGTGGATCTACCGTGTTGACCAAGGTCGACAACTACCAACAGCCACCGGAATCTGTCAGAGGCGGGGCGGTGTGGTTGTGCAGGACCGTTGGCGCCATGGATGGCGCCATCGAGCCCCCATGGATGGGTTTACGGCGTGTCCTGCACAGCCACACCGCCCCGCCATCCCACGGAGTACAAGCTTTGGCTGTTGCTTCGGCTGTTGCTGTTGCTTGAACGCTTCTGCAGGTGCAGGGCGCAGCCCTGCCGAACACCCCTTTACTTGACCTGCACCTCGATCACGCCGTCGCCAACACGGGCCTGCAGGGCGTCACCAGGCTGCACCTGGTCGACGTGCCGCACCAGGGCACCATCATCGCTGCGGGTCAGGATGCTGTAGCCACGTGCCACAGTCGCCAGCGGGCTGACCGCTTCCAGCGAACGCGCCAGCCCGCGCAGGCGCAGTGCATCGCGTTCCAGCAGACGCTGCATCGCAATCTGCGGGCGCCCGCGCAGGGCAGCCAGACGGCGCTGCATCGCATCGAGCTGGCGCTGCGGATGGTGCCCGCGTAGCACCGCCGCCGCATGGCGCAGGCGCGCGGCACGGCGTTCCTGCTGCTGGTTGAAGGCGGCATGCAGGCGCCGACCCAGATCCAGTTGGCGGCGGCGCAGCAGGTCCAGCCGCGCCTGCGGGCTCTGTGCGTTCAGGCGCAGCAGGGCACGATCGGCGCGCTGCATCGCCTGCTGCATTGCATGCCGTTGCAGCTGCACCATGCGCGCCGCCGTGCGGCGCAGGCGCAGGGCCAGTTCGCGCTGGTCGGGTACCAGCAGCTCGGCCGCCACCGACGGCGTCGGTGCGCGCAGGTCGGCGGCAAAATCGCTGAGGCTGAAGTCGGTTTCGTGTCCCACCGCCGACACCACCGGGGTGCGGCTGGCGGCGATCGCTCGGGCAAGGGCTTCATCGTTGAAGGCCCACAGGTCTTCCAGCGAGCCGCCGCCGCGGGTCAGCAGGATCACGTCGTAGCGGCCACTGGCGTCGGCGGCCTGCAGCAGGCGGGTGATCTGCGCGGCGGCACTGCTGCCCTGGACCAGGGTCGGCAGCAGGTCCACTTCCAGCAGTGGGAAGCGGCGGCCGAGCACGCTCAGCACGTCGCGTACGGCGGCACCGGTGGGCGAGGTGATCACTGCCAGGCGCTGCACGTGCGCCGGCAGCGGCCGCTTGCGTGCGGGGTCGAACAGGCCCTCGGCCTCCAGGCGTGCCTTCAGCTCCTCGAAGGCGCGGCGCAGTGCGCCTTCGCCGGCTTCCTCCATGTGGTCCAGCACCATCTGGTACTCGCCACGGGCGTCGTACAGGGTCACCTTGCCGCGCACCAGCACGCGCATGCCTTCGCGCGGCACGAACTTCAGGTACTGCGCCTTCATCCGGAACATTGCCGCGCGCAGCTGCGCACGCGCGTCCTTCAGGGTGAAATACAGATGCCCGGAGGCAGGACGCGCCACGCTGCCCAGTTCGGCCTCGACCCAGATCGCCGGGAAGCTGCCTTCCAGCAGGTCGCGCGCCAGGGTGTTGAGCTGGCTGGGGGTGAAGATGTCGTTGTTGCGTGGCTGCATGGGAACGGCGTGCTGCGGGCGGAACGGGGGCTCAGGATCGCACGTCAGCGCACCGTGTGCTGGCCCAGCGCCCACTGCACGTGTTCACGCACCAGCGGCGAGGGATCATCGACGCGGGTATGCAACGCGGCCAACGCTTCGGCCGAGGACGGTGCATTGCCCAGTGCCACGGCGATGTTGCGCAGCCAGCGTTCATGGCCGCTGCGCCGGATCGGGCTGCCTTCGGTACGGCGCAGGAATTCAGCTTCGTCCCAGGCAAACAGCTGGTCCAGACGGGCAGTGTCGAGGTTGTTGCGCGCGCGGAAATCGGCTTCGTCGGTACGCTTGGCGAACTTGTTCCAGGGGCAGACCAGCTGGCAGTCGTCACAGCCGTAGATGCGGTTGCCGATCAACGGCCGCATGTCTTCGGGGATGGCACCGTCGTGCTCGATGGTCAGGTAGGAAATACAGCGCCGCGCGTCCAGCCGCTGCGGGCCGGTGATAGCCTGGGTCGGGCAGACATCGATGCAGCGCGTGCAGGTGCCGCAGTGTGCCGTGGCCGGTGCATCGATCGGCAGCGGGATATCGATGTAGATCTCGCCGATGAAGAACCAGGAGCCGCCATGGCGGTCGATCAGGCAGGTGTGCTTGCCGATCCAGCCCAGGCCGGCATTGCGCGCCAGTGCGCGTTCCAGCACGGGCGCCGAATCGACGAACACGCGGTAGCCCAGCGGTGCCACTTCATCGTTGATCTGCGTGGCCAGCTTCTGCAGGCGGTTGCGCATCAGCTTGTGGTAGTCGCGGCCCAAAGCGTAACGGGCCACGTAGGCGCGGCCCGGGTCGGCCAGGGTTGCCCAGGCTTCGGTGTCGTCCTTGTGGCTGTAGTCCATGCCTACCGAGATCACCCGCACGGTGCCGGGCAGCAGTTCGGCCGGGCGCGCGCGCAGGGTGCCGTGGCGCGCCATCCAGTCCATCGTGCCGTACAGGCCCTGGCCCAGCCAGTCGGCCAGGTGCGCTTCATCCTCGCCCAGCTCGATGCCGGCGATGCCACAGCGCTGGAAGCCATGCGCACGGGCGAGTTCGCGGATGCGCTGTACGGCCTGGGCCGGATCGACAGGGGCGGGGACGGGGGACATGTGCACCAGTATAAAATCCCCGCATGGCCAACCTTGCCGATCTGTTCGATTCCGCTGCCGCGCGTGCGCTTGATGCGCAGGCCTCGGCGCTGGCCGCCGAGGGCGGTTGGGGCCTGATGGCACAGGCCGGCCAGGCCGCCTGGCAGTGCCTGCTGCAGCATTGGCCGCAGGCGCAGCGGATCGGCGTGGTGGTTGGTGCGGGCAACAACGGCGGCGACGGCCATGTGCTGGCTCGCCATGCGCTGCAGGCCGGACGTGAGGTGACGGTGATCGCCTTGCCGGGGAAGCCACCGTCAACCGCGCTGGCACAGCGTGCAGCATCGGAATTCACATACGACGGCGGCACCCTCACCTATTTCGACGGCGCGCTTCCCGAGGCCGATATCTGGGTCGATGCCCTGTTCGGGCTGGGCTTCGATCGCGTGCCGGAGGGCGTGGCGCAGACGCTGATTGCCGCGCTCAACGCGCAGGCGGCACCGGTTCTGGCGCTGGACGTCCCCAGTGGCGTGGATGCCGACCGCGGCGCCGTACCGGGCGAGGCGGTGAGGGCGGCGCTGACCGTGCAGTTCATCGTGCCGCATCGCGGGCTGTACACCGGCGATGCGCTGGACCATTGCGGGCGGAAGGCGCTGGCGCCGCTGCAGCTACCCACGGCCGCATGGCAGGGCGTGTCACCCGCTGCGCAGCTCTGGACGCAGGTGCGCCTGCCAGCCCTGCTGCCGCCGCGCCGCACCAATACCCACAAGGGCGAATCCGGGCACGTGCTGTGCGTCGGCGGCAACCATGGCAGCGGCGGCGCCATCGCCATGGCGGCTGAAGCGGCGTTGCGCGCGGGTGCTGGATTGCTGAGCCTGGGCACCCGCCGCGACCACGTTGGCCCGTTGCTGGCGCGGCTGCCCGAAGCCATGACCCATGCACTGGAAGATGGTGACGCGCTGCCGGCACTGCTGGACAAGGCCAGGGTGGTGGCGATCGGCCCCGGTCTGGGCCAGGACGAATGGGCGCGCGCACTGTTTGCGCGGGTGCTGGCCAGCGCCAGGCCACTGGTGGTCGATGCCGATGCACTGAACCTGCTGGCGCAGGACCCGCGCGCGCTGCCCGACGCCATCCTTACACCACACCCGGGCGAGGCCGCGCGCCTGCTGGGTTGCAGCACGTCTGACATCCAGGCCGATCGCTTCACCTGCGCACAGGCACTGGCCGAGCGCTTCCACGCCGTGGTGGTGCTGAAGGGCGCCGGCAGCATCGTCGCAGCGCCGGGGCAGCGGCCACGACTGATCGCGGCTGGCAATCCCGGCATGGCCGTGGGTGGCATGGGAGACCTGCTGACAGGCATCATCGCCAGCCTGCGTGGGCAAGGCCTGGCCGCCTTCGATGCCGCCGCCGCTGGTGCGCTGCTGCATGCGCTTGCCGGCGACGTCGCTGCCGCCGACGGCGGGCGCGGCCTGCTTCCAACTGATCTGCTGTCGCCGCTGCGGCGACTGGCCAACCCGGAACTTTCCCGATGATCGATTTCTTCCTTGCCGACAGCGATGCCACTGAACTGCTCGGGCAGTGGCTGGCCGCCACCCGACCGCCGCAGGCGCTGGTCGAACTGCGCGGCGACCTGGGCGCCGGCAAATCCACCACCGCCCGCGCACTGCTGCGCGCACTGGGCGTGCAGGGGGCGATCCGCAGCCCGACCTACACCCTGGTCGAGCGCTATCCGCTGGCCAGCGGTGGCGAGGCCTGGCATCTGGATCTGTACCGGATCGGCCAGGCCGGCGAGCTCGATTTTCTCGGGCTGGACGAGGGCAGCGCGGTGTTGTGGCTGGTGGAATGGCCGGAACGCGGCGCTGGCGCGCTGCCGCCGACCGACCTGGTGGTGGCGCTGGAGATCGAGGGGCAGGGGCGTCGCGTCCGTCTCACTGGAGCCAGCGACGTCGGACATGAATGGCTGGAACGGCTCCCCCAAGGGGGCGACTTGCAGGCCATTTCTGTCGGCTGACGAGAACAAACACCGGCAGGTTACGGATTATTAAGGAAAAAGGTGTTGCATTCCGTTCAGCGCGGTGATTGAATCCTGAGCCATGCGCCCGGGGAACCGTCTCATTGCCATCTGTGCCGCCGTCGGACTGAGTCTGGCGAGCGTCAGTGCGTGGGCCGGTGAGGTCCGTCAGGTCCTGCTGAATACCGGCGCCACCGGCACCCGTGCCGAGATCTCGCTGGTCGGCAGCGGCGGTTACAAGACCTTGTCGCTGGCCGGACCGAACCGCCTGGTGGTCGATTTCCCG
The DNA here is from genome assembly GCF_047500745.2 of Stenotrophomonas sp. FR024. Taxonomy (NCBI): domain Bacteria; kingdom Pseudomonadati; phylum Pseudomonadota; class Gammaproteobacteria; order Lysobacterales; family Lysobacteraceae; genus Stenotrophomonas; species Stenotrophomonas sp. FR024. The sequence goes on along the minus strand of NZ_JAXAXM020000013.1, from coordinate 151,019 downwards.
GACTCCAGCGCCATACGCAACCTGAAGATGCCGGCTGCACAGGGCGTGGTCACGGCCGTGCGCACTGGACAGCCGGTGCCGGGTACCTTCCGTGTCGTTTTCGACCTCGCTGAATCCGTGGCGCCGTTCCGCCCACAGATGCAGCGCGAAGGCAATGAATCCAAGCTGGTGATCGAATGGCCGGGCGATGGCCCGGCCGTGGCCGCCAGCCGCCCGCCAGCGACGCCGGCGGTGCAGCCGCAGGCACCGGTCAACACGCCCGCACCGACGCCGGCCGAGAGCGCGCAGTCGCGCAACGACGCCGCGCGCGCCACCGCGCTGTTGACCGCGCAGGTACAGCAGCAGGCCAGCGCCGCGGCTGCCACACCGGCCACTCCGACCCCGGCCCCGTCCACTGCACCGGCCCAGGTCGCGGCAGCGGGCACGGCTGCCAGCAGCACGCCGTCCGCATCGCCGGCTGCGATCCTTGCCGGCCAGCGTACCGCCGCCGTGGTAACCACGCCGCCGGCCACAGCGCCTGCACCGGTTCCAACCACGGTGGTGCCACCGCGTCCGGCCATGCCCAGCGATGCCTCGCGCATCCGCATGCAGGCTGGCATGCGCCACCTGGTGGTGGCCATCGATCCGGGCCACGGCGGCCAGGACCCCGGTGCGATCGGCCCGACCGGCAAGCGCGAGAAGGATGTGACCCTGGCCGTAGCGCGTGAGCTGGCCCGCCAGGTCAACGCGACGCCGGGCCTGAAGGCCTACCTGACCCGCGACAGCGACGTGTTCATTCCGCTGCCGATGCGCGCGCAGAAGGCGCGTGCGAACAAGGCCGACATCTTCATTTCGATCCATGCCGACGCGGCGGAAAACCGTTCGGCCACGGGCTCGTCGGTGTACGTGCTGTCGACCAAGGGAGCCTCTTCGCAGCGCGCCCGCTGGCTGGCGGACAAGGAAAACGCGGCCGACCTGGTCGGTGGCGTGCGCCTGCAGCAGACCGAAGGCACGCTCGCCAACGTGCTGCTGGATCTGGCCCAGAGCGGCTACATGAAGGCGTCCGAGGACGCGGCCGGCCATGTGCTGGGCGGCCTGAAGCGGATCGGCAACAACCACAAGCCGAACATCGAGCGCGCCAACTTCGCGGTGCTGCGTACTTCGGACATGCCGGCGATGCTGGTGGAAACCGCGTTCATCTCCAATCCGGATGAAGAGCGCCGCCTGATCGACCCGGCCTACCAGCGCAAGATCGCCGGTGCGGTGCTGGACGGCGTGCACACGTTCTTCAGCCGTCAGCCGCCGCCGGGCACGTTGTATGCCGCCCGGGCCCAGGCCGAGATCGACGCCGCCGGCACCATGGCCGGCGGCAGCAAGTAACCCGCCGAAGGCGGGTTACTGCTTTCTGTAGAGTCGAGCGGCGCTCGACTGGGCCTTCCCGGTAGCCCGTCAGTCGAGCATGGCTCGACTCTACCCTCGGCCGCTCCGTTATCATCCCCGCATGACGTCTGCTACCCATCCGCGCCCGATCCGGCCGTTGCCGGAGATCCTCATCAACCAGATCGCCGCTGGCGAAGTGGTCGAACGTCCCGCGTCGGTGGTCAAGGAGCTGGTCGAGAACGCGATCGATGCCGGCGCCAGCCGCGTTGATATCGATCTTGAGGAGGGCGGTGTCCGCCTGATCCGCATCCGCGACAACGGCAGTGGCATCGCGCCGGAACAGCTGCCGCTGGCGGTATCGCGCCACGCCACCAGCAAGATCGCCGATCTGGACGATCTTGAATCGGTGGCCACGCTAGGTTTCCGGGGTGAAGCGCTGCCATCGATCGCCTCGGTCAGCCGCTTCACCCTGTCCTCGCGTCGTGCACATGACGAACACGGTTCGGCGCTGCAGATCGAAGGCGGCAAGATCGGCGAAGTGACGCCGCGCGCGCATGCGCCGGGCACCACGGTGGAAGTGCGCGAGCTGTTCTACAACGTACCGGCGCGGCGCAAGTTCCTGCGCGCCGAGCGCACCGAGCTGGGCCATATCGAAGAATGGCTGCGTTCGCTGGCGCTGGCGCGGCCGGATGTCGAACTGCGCGTCTCGCACAACGGCAAGGCCTCGCGTCGCTACAAGCCGGGCGATCTGTATTCCGATGCGCGATTGGCCGAAACGCTGGGCGAGGATTTCGCCAACCAGGCCGTTCGCGTCGACCACAGCGGTGCCGGCCTGCGCCTGCACGGCTGGATTGCGCAGCCGCATTATTCGCGCGCCAGCGCCGACCAGCAGTACCTGTACGTCAACGGCCGCTCGGTGCGCGACCGCAGCGTCGCCCATGCGGTGAAGATGGCCTATGGCGACGTGCTGTATCACGGCCGCCAACCGGCCTACGTGCTGTTCCTGGAGCTTGACCCGACCCGCGTCGACGTCAACGTGCACCCGGCCAAGCACGAGGTGCGCTTCCGCGACTCGCGGCTGGTGCATGATTTTGTCTACCGCACGCTGAAGGATGCGCTGGCCGATACCCGCGCCGGCATGTCGGTGCAGGACATCGGCGCCGGCTCCGCGCATCCGGTAGATGCAGGCGCGGCACCGATGGTCTCCAGTGCGGGTGCCTCCGGTTTCGGTCTGGTACGCGGTGCCGCACCGGGTGCCGGTTCGAGTGGTGGCGGTGGTGGATTCTCGGGTTGGCGCCCGCAGCAACCGCTGGGATTGCAGGTGGCCGATGCACCGGCGGCCTATGCCGCGCTGTATGCCGCACCGGCCGGCGCCGAACGCGGTGCTGCGCTGCCGCCGATGCCGACCGAGAACGGGCTGCCGGTCACCAGTGCCGACGCTGGCGTGCCACCGCTGGGCTACGCGATCGCGCAGCTGCATGGCATCTACATCCTGGCCGAGAACGCCGAAGGCCTGATCGTGGTCGACATGCACGCGGCACACGAACGCATCGGTTACGAGCGGCTGAAGAACGCGCACGATGGCATCGGCCTGCAGTCGCAACCGTTGCTGGTGCCGATCACGCTGGCGGTGGGCGAGCGCGAAGCCGACACCGCCGAGAATGAAAGTGAAACCCTGGCCGCACTGGGCTTCGAAGTGACCCGTGCCGGTCCCGGTGCGCTGCACGTGCGCAGTATTCCGGCGCTTCTGGCGCATGCCGAACCGGAAGGCCTGCTGCGCGACGTGCTGACCGACCTGCGCGAACACGGCCAGAGCCGGCGCGTGGCCAGTGCACGTGACGAACTGCTGTCGACCATGGCCTGCCATGGGGCGGTGCGCGCCAACCGGCGCCTGACCGTGCCGGAAATGAACGCGCTGCTGCGCGACATGGAAATCACCGAGCGGTCCGGCCAGTGCAACCACGGCCGACCGACCTGGGCCCGTTTTTCGCTGGCGGAGATCGACCGCTGGTTCCTGCGCGGACGTTGAGGGGAGCATCGATGCGTTATCGGGGAATGGGCGGCCTGCTGGCCGCTTTGGTGTTGGCCGCCTGCAGCCCGGCAACGCCGCCGGCACCGGCCTCGGCCGCGGAGGATCCGTCCTATGCCGCCGAGCAGCAGCAGTGGCGGGTGGCACGCTATCAGGACCTGACCCGGCCCGATGGCTGGACCGCGCTGGTCGGCCTGCACTGGCTGCAGAACAAATCCCACTTCGTCGGCAGCGGCGCGACCAATGGCATCCGCCTGGCGGTTGGGCCGGACAAGCTGGGCCTGCTGCGCCGTGAAGGCAGCCAATGGTGGTTTACGCCCGAAGCCGGTGTGGATGTCAGCCATGATGGCCAGCCGGTGCGCGGCCGCATCCGCATCGACACCGACAAGGATGCGCAGCCGACGCTGCTGGCTTTCGATGGCGGCAAAGGCCAGCTCAGCATCATCCGCCGCGGTCCGCGCGATGCGCTGCGGGTCAAGCACGCCGATGCGCCGGCACGTCGCGATTTCGGTGGGCTGGAGTACTGGCCGGGCGGCCCGGACTGGCAGGTGCAGGCGCGCTTCATCGCGCACCCGCCGGGCAAGACCCTGCCCATCGTCGACATCACCGGCCTGACCACCGAAATGCCCAATGCCGGCGCGGTCGAGTTCCAGCGCGATGGCCGCAGCTGGCGGCTGGAGGCGATCGGTGCGCCGGGGCAGCCGCTGTTCCTGATCTTTGCCGATCGCACCAGTGGCCGTGGCAGCTATCCGGCCGGTCGCTATCTGGATACCGATGCCCCCGCTGCCGATGGCACCGTGCGCATCGATTTCAACCATGCCTACAACCCACCGTGTGCGTTCACCGCTTACGCGACCTGCCCGTTGGCGCCACCGGAAAACCGGTTGGACCTGCGTGTGGAAGCGGGCGAGAAGGCGTACCACCTGCCTGAAGGAGAAGGCTGATATGCCGATCAGATCCCTGTTGCGTGCCACCGTTCTGTTGGCGGCCTGTGCGCTGGCACCGCTGGTTGCAGCGCGTACCGTGCAAGCCGATACCACTGGCGCAGCGGCGGCCAAGCCGCCGGTGCCGTTGCTGTGGAAAGTGACCGGTCCGGGCGATTCGCGCCTCTACCTGCTCGGTTCCTTCCACCTGCTGAAGCCGCAGGACTACCCGTTGTCGCCCGATGTCGAACAGGCGTTCGAGGCTTCGCAGCGGGTCGTGTTCGAACTGTCGCCGGAAGACATGCAGTCGCCACAGTTGGCCAGCCGCATGGTGCAGGCGGCGGTGCGCACCGATGGCAGCGAGCTCAAGCGCGATCTGGATGCTGCGACCTGGCAGAAGCTGCAGGTGTTCGCCACCGAAAACAAGCTGCCGCTGGCGCAGATGCAGGGGATGAAGCCGTGGTTTGTCGGCCTGAGCATTTCGGTCGGGCAGATGCAGAAGCTGGGCCTGGACCCGGCACTGGGCCTGGACCGTCACTTCATGGAGCGTGCGCAGAAGACCGGGCGCAAGACTGCGGGACTGGAAGACATCGACACCCAGATCGGCATGCTCGACGGAATGACGCTGCAGGAACAGCGGCAGATGCTGGCCGAAGCGCTGGACCAGGCCGGCAAGGCCGACGAGCAGGCACGCCAGCTGCACGACGCCTGGCGCCGCGGTGACGAGCGCGTGCTGTGGACCCGGATGGCGGCGGAAATGCGCCAGCAGTATCCGCAGCTGTATCAGCGCATCAATACCGGCCGCAATGACGCCTGGGTGCCGAAGCTGCTGCCGTACCTGCAGGCAGGGCAGGGCGGTACGCTGGTGGTGGTGGGCACGCTGCACCTGCTGGGCAACGACGGCGTGGTCGAGAAGCTGAAGGCGAAGGGTTACAAGGTCGAGCGCGTATGCACGGGGTGCAAGGCGAAACGCTGACGTATCGTTGGCGCGATGCCAAACAAAACGGCGCGCCAGGGGCGCGCCGTTTTCGTATCAGCCGATGCTGCAGCTCAGCGGCGGGTCTTGCCGCCGGTGCCGGTGCCCGGTTCGTTCGGCTTGTTGCCGGTACCTGCGCCGGTTCCGGTTCCGGTTCCGGTGCCGCCCGGACGCGGGCCACCGAAGCCGGTGCCCATGTTGCGCTGGAATTCCTGCCACAGCTCCAGGTTGCGCTCGGTCAGCTGGTTCATCATCGCCCACGGGGTCTGCCCCAGCAGGTTGCCCATCTGCTGGCGGAACTGCTGCTGCTGGTCGAGGAAGACCTGCATGCTGCGCTCCAGGTAGTTGCCCATGAAGCCCTGCAGGGAATCGCCGTAGAAGCGGATCAGCTGGCTCAGCAGCTGGGTGGACAGCATCGGTTCGCCGTCCTGTTCCTGGTCGGCGATGATCTGCAGCAGGACCGATCGCGTGAGGTCGTCGCCGCTCTTGGCGTCGCGGACTTCGAAGTCTTCACCGTCCAGGATCAGCTGGCGCACGTCCTCGATGGTGATGTAGCTGGAGATCTCGGTGTCGTAGAGACGGCGGTTCGGATACTTCTTGATGATGCGGGTCGCAGCCATGAAGCGGTACTCGTCACAGTAGACGCGCAGCATGGCGCAGTGCAGCAGCCGTTGCAACCGCCTCAGCCCCCGCCAGGCTTGGCTTTCGGCGGCGATCATGTTGCGCAACAAGGGTTTGCGTGCTGCGCAGCATGACTCTTGGCAGGGGCCGGCGGCGTTCGCCGCGATGGCCCGCTGCGCGGCTTACCAACCCATATGGTGGCCGCCGTTGATGTCCAGGTTGCTACCGGTGATCCACGAGGCTTCATCGGCGACCAGGAACGAGACGCCGTAGGCGATTTCCTCCGGCTTGCCCAGGCGTCCGGTGGGGATGTCGGCGATGATCTTGGCACGCACCTCCTCCGGCACCGCCATCACCATGTCGGTAGCGACGTAGCCGGGCGAAATGGTGTTGACGGTGATGCCGAAGCCGGCGTTCTCGCGGGCCAGCGAGATGGTGAAGCCGTGCATGCCGGCCTTGGCCGCCGCGTAGTTGGCCTGACCGTACTGGCCCTTCAGGCCGTTGATCGAGCTGATCTGGATGACCCGGCCCCAGCCGCGGCGGCGCATGCCCTCGATGACCGGACGGGTGACGTTGAACACCGAATTGAGATTGGTGTTGATCACATCGTGCCACTGGTCCGCGCGCATGCGGTGGAAGGTGGTATCGCGGGTGATGCCGGCGTTGTTGACCAGGATCTCGACCGGACCCAGTTCGGCCTCGACGGCGCGCACCAGCGCTTCGGCGCTGTCCGGATCGGAGACATCGCCCGGGAAGATCGACACGCTGTAGCCGCGTTCGGTCATCGCCTGCTGCCAGGCGCGGGCCTTGGCCTCGTCGCGGTAGTTGGTGGCGACCCGGTGGCCCTGGTCGGCCAGGCGTTGGCAGATGGCGGTACCGATGCCGCCGGTTCCGCCGGTGACCAGTGCGACGCGAGATGTCATGGAGTGCTGTCCGGGTATCAGGTGGGGGAAGGGTGATTCTGCAACATCGGCGCGGAAAGTGCGCCGGCCGGCAACAGGATGTCGCTACGCGACAACCGCGCCGGGTCGAAGGCCCGCCGAGCGGCGGCCAGCAGCGCGTCCAGATCGTGTGCCTGCGCCAGCGCCTCAGGGGCTTGGCCGAGCAGCTGCCAGAGCTGGCGCAGCACCGGCAGCGGGCGTTCGCTATCCACCGGCAGCGCCGCCAGTGACTTGGACAGCTTGTGGCCCGGTGTATCCAGCAGCAGCGGCAGGTGCCAGTAGCGCGGCACCGCCAGGCCCAACGCCTGCTGCAGCAGGATCTGCCGTGCGGTGGAGTCGAGCAGGTCGGCACCGCGCACCACTTCGGTCACCCCCTGCGCGGCGTCATCGACCACCACCGCCAGCTGGTAGGCCCAACAGCCATCGGCGCGGCGCAGCACGAAGTCGCCGACCTCGGCATGCACGTCCTGCTGCTGCGGGCCGCGCAGGCCATCGTCGAAGTGCACAAGGCTGCCGGGCGGCACGCGGAAGCGGACGGCCGGGTCCGGTCGTGGTTGCCGGGCGACGCAGCGATGATGGATGCCGCCGCCGGCGGCAAGGTCGCTGCGGCTGCAGTGGCAGACAAAGGCCTGGTCGCTGGCGAGCAGTTCATCCAGCGCGGCCTGGTAGGCCTCGCCGCGCGTGCTCTGCCAGAGTACCGGGCCATCGTGGACCAGGCCGAACGCGGCCAGCGCCTGCAGCTGTGATTCCGCCGCACCGGGCACGGTGCGCGGCGGGTCGACGTCTTCGACGCGCAGCCGCCACAGGCCGCCGTGATGGCGGGCGAGCAGCCAGCTGCCGAAGGCGGCGAGCAGGGATCCGGGGTGGAGCAGGCCGGTCGGCGAAGGGGCGAAACGGCCGCAGGGAATGGGGGAGGTCATGCTGGCTGAATCGTCGGTCAGGTTGGCGCTTGAATTCAAGCTGACCGCACCGCAAATTGATCGATATCGCCCCCTTCCGAGCCGGAATTTCCCATGTTCACCCGTATTGCCCTCTTCCTGGCCACGAACTTTGCCGTGCTGATCCTGGCCAGCATCGTGATGTCGCTGTTGGGAACCGACCCCAGCAAGATGAGCGGCCTGCTGATCATGGCCGGCATCTTCGGTTTCGGTGGCTCCTTCATCTCGCTGCTGCTGTCCAAGTGGATGGCCAAGCGCTCCACCGGTGCGGTGGTCATCACCGAGCCGCGCAACCAGACCGAGCGCTGGCTGCTGGCTACCGTCGAGCGCCAGGCCAAGGCGGCCGGCATCGGCATGCCCGAAGTGGCCGTGTATGAAGGTCCGGAGATCAATGCCTTCGCCACCGGTGCCAACCGCAACAATGCGCTGGTCGCGGTGTCCACCGGCCTGCTGCACAACATGAGCGAAGACGAGGCCGAAGCGGTGCTGGGCCACGAGATCGCCCACGTCGCCAACGGTGACATGATCACCATGGCCCTGCTGCAGGGCGTGTTGAACACGTTCGTCATCGTACTGGCCCGCGTGGTCGGCGGCATCATCGACAGCGCACTGTCGGGCAACCGCGAAGGCGGCGGCCGCGGCTTCGCCTACTACATCATCGTGTTCGTGCTGGAGATGGTGTTCGGCCTGTTCGCCACCATGATCTCGATGTGGTTCTCGCGCCATCGCGAATTCCGCGCCGACGCAGGCGGTGCCTCGCTGGCCGGCCGCCAGAAGATGATCGCCGCGCTGGAGCGCCTGCAGCTCAACCACGGCCAGAGCACGCTGCCGACGCAGATCGCGGCGTTCGGTATTGCCGGTTCGACCGCGAAGAAGCTGTTCATGAGCCACCCGCCGCTGGAAGAGCGCATCGCCGCGCTGCGGGCGTCGACGGTGGCGTAAGCCTCCGTACTTCCACGGTAGCGCAGGAACGCCTGGCCTCGCGCCGGGCGTTTTTGTTTGTGCGCGCACGCATGGGTGGTGCCGGGATCATTTCCGCGACCGCGGAGGGGTGTCACTTTCTTTGCTCGTGCAAAGAAAGTAACCAAAGAAACACGCCGCCGGGGCGCGATCCGATGCTGCGCATCGGTTCCCTGCGCTTCTCGGCGAATCAGGGGGCGGCGCCGAACTCGCTTCGCTCAAACATCGGCGCCTCTTCGCCCCTGATTCCCCTGCGATGCTCGGCTCGCTCAAGGCGGACTCAAGGTCAAATGCCACAGCTGCACCCGGTAGATGCACGCCATGCATGGATGCTGTTGCCCTTGCCCTTGCCCTTGCCCTTGATCTTGACCTTCCAGTCCGCCTTCAAGCGAGCCGAGCACCGCAGGTCCGGCGAGGGCGAAGAGGTGCGGGTGTCTGAGCGCAGCGAGTTCCCGCACCGTCCCTCGACGGACCGAGGAGCGCAGGGCACCGGCGTGCGAAGCACGTCGGCTCTCGGCCGGCGGAGCGTTTCTTTGGTTACTTTCTTGATGGCGCACATCCGTGTGCGCCACCCTACGGGCCGGCTACGCCGTTCCACGCTGCTCCTGCAGCGCGGTGCACGCGCAAAGAAAGTGACACCCCTCCGCGGTCGCGGAAACGAATCTCCGTGCGCACAAACGAAAACGGCACCCTCGCAGGTGCCGTTTCAGTGAGCCGCGTTGCCGGGACGCTTAGAACTTGGCGTCGAACTCGGCGGCGTAACCGGTGTTGACCAGCACCTTCTGCAGCGACTCGGCCACCTTCAGGTTGCCGGCCACGATCTGGTGGGTCTCCGGGCCACGGTTGTCCATGCGGCCCAGGGTCGCGCCCTTGAAGTCGCAGACCTTGCCACCGGCCTCGCGGACCAGCAGCAGGCCGGCAGCGATGTCCCACGCCTTCACGCCGGCTTCGAAGTAGGCGTCGGCGCGGCCGCAGGCCACGTAGGCCAGGTCCAGCGCGGCCGAGCCGGTGCGGCGGATGTCCTCGCCGTGCACCAGCAGGGCGTCGACCGCCTTCAGCTGGGCGCTGGCGCGGTTGCGCTCACGCGGCGCGAAGCCGGTGTGGATCATGGTGCCTTCCAGATCCTTGCGTTCGGCCACGCGGATGCGGCGGTCGTTCAGCACGGCGCCGGCGCCACGGCTGGCGGTGAACAGTTCATTGCGCAGCGGGTCGAAGATGACCGCATCGGTCGGCTCGCCATTCTCGACCAGGGCGATCGACACGCAGTAGTGCGGCACGCCGCGCAGGTAGTTGCTGGTGCCGTCCAGCGGGTCGATGACCCACATGTGGCGACGCTCGCCCTGCACGCCGCCTTCCTCGCCGAATACACCGTATTCGGGGTAGGCGCGCTTGAGTTCCTTGACGATGACCTTTTCCGCGTCCGCATCCACTTCGCTGGCGTAGTCCATCCGGCCCTTCTGCACCACGTTCAGTGCCTCGAGCTTGTTGATGTTGCGCAACAGGACGTTGCCGGCGAGGCGGGCGGCCTTGACCATGACGGTTACGGCGGGTTTCTGCATGGCGTGGGCTCCCGGAAAGGCAGAAGAGATGGACTGGCGGGGGAAAAGAGCGGGTCCGGCGCAGTGGCCGGCCGCACAGTTTACCATTGGTCATCGTCCAGCTCGACCTTTTCCCTGTTCATGTCCCAGTTTCCTGCCGCCACCCGCCTCCGATTCGTCCTGGTCGGTACCCAGCACCCCGGCAACATGGGCGCCGCCGCCCGCGCCCTGAAGACCATGGGCCTGGCCCGCCTGGTGCTGGTTGCCCCCGAAAAGCCGCTGGACGAGGAGGCCTTCCGCCGCTCGGCCGGTGCCGAAGACGTGCTGGGGGATGCCCCGGTGGTGGCCACCCTGGCCGAGGCGGTGGCCGATTGCCGCCTGGTACTGGGCTGCACCGCCCGTGCACGTCGCGTCCAGCTGGAGGAGTACCTGCCCGCCGATGCCGCTGCCCGCGCGGTGGCCAAGGCCGGCGAGGGCGCCGAGGTGGCGCTGGTGTTCGGCCGTGAGCGCACCGGCCTGACCAACGAGGAACTGCAGCTCTGCCATGCAGCGGTGCACATCCCGTCCGACCCGGAGTTCAGCTCGCTCAACCTGGCTGCCGCCGTGCAGGTGCTGGCCTATGAAACGCGCATGCAGCTGCTGGGCGCGCAGCCGGCCACCGATGCCGAGCCCGGCTTCCGCGAACAGGCGGCCAGCCACGAGCAGATGGAGAGCTTCTTCGCCCAGCTTGGCGACACGCTGGACGAGATCGATTTCCACAAGGGCCGCGCCCCGGAATCGGCGATGCGCAAGCTGCGCCGCCTGTTCCTGCGCAGTGAGCCGAGCGAGCAGGAAGTGCGCCTGCTGCGCGGCATCCTCGCCGACACCCAGCGCATGGCGCGACTGGCCCAGGCAGGCGGCAAGGACAGCTGACGACGTTCTCATTTTTTCGGGTAGTCTGTCTGGATACCCAGGGGGGATGAAGCCTGTGTCGGGTCTGCGAAAGGCAATGCAGGGGGGACTGCTGAGCCTGGCCATGGTCCTGCTGGCCGGGACGGTGCGTGCAGCACCGGACCCGGTGCTGGTGCTGGGCCGGATCAGCGATGATCCCAAGGCCCATTACGAGCAGCTGCAACCATTGCTGGACTACGTGGTGGCGCGCATGCAGGACGTTGGCATCAAGGAGGGGAGGATCCTGATGGCACGCGACCCGCAGCAGATGGCCAGCTATCTGCGGCGGGGCAGGGTCGACTGGGTCACGGAAACCTCCGGTACGGCGGTGGCGCTGGGCCAGCGCAGTGGCGCCCGTCCACTGCTGCTGACCGAGCGCAACGGCGTGCGGGATTACCAGACGGTGTTCTTCGTGCGCCGCGACAGCCCGATCCAGCGCGTGCAGGATCTGCGGGGCCATCGCCTGGCCCTGCAGAACACGGCGTCCACCAGTGCCTATCTGGTGCCGGTGATGACGTTGCTGCAGGAGGGCCTGTCGCCCCAGATCCTGGCCGGTGCATGGGACATGCCGGGCCGGGACAGTGTGGGTTACGTATTTGCACGCAGCGAGCTGAACATCGCGACGTTCGTGCACAAGGGGGTGGTTGACGTGGGGGCGGTGAGCAGCGTGGACTGGAACGACGAGCGGCGGATGCCGGCAGCGTTCCGGCGCGACTTCCGCGAGCTGCTGCGCACCGAGCCCTACCCGCGTGCGGTGGAGATGGTCCGCGCCGACCTTGATCCACGCGTGCGCGATCGCCTGCAGGAAGTACTGCTGCAGGCGGCCAGCGACCCGCAGGCACAGGGGGCGCTGCATCGGTTTTTTGGCACTTCCGGGTTCCACCGCGTCGATGCGCATGCGCAGCAGCGGTTGGATGAATTGAAACAAGGATTGACGCGCGTGCGGATGGAAGTGGAATGAAGTGGCTTGGCTCGGGGATGCAGGCCCGGTTCCTGCTCGCGATGGGCGGGGCGATGGTCGTGGTGATCGCGATCCTTGCGGTGTTGTTGGGGCGGCAGGCCGCGATGCAGGGCGAGGTGCGCAACCTCAGCGGCGGCGTCATCCATGAATTGTTCGACCGCAGCGTGCGCAGCCGCGGCGAGGCGATGGCGCGTGAGCTGTCCGACGCGCTGGCCAACCCGTTGTACTACCGTGACCTGGACCAGGTGGGCGTACTGGTGCGCAGTACCGCGCGCCAGCCCGTGGTGCGCTATGTACTGGTGTTCGATGAACGCGGCCGGCTGGTACACGATGGCTCGGTCGAGGTGTCTGGATTCGGTCAGCCGATGGCCGATCCACTGGCACCCAAGGCCGCGGCCGCGCAGATGCTGGTCGTGCAGGAATCGCCGAAGGTGCTCGACAACGCCATGCCGATCATGATCGGCAACCAGCGCATTGGCGGCGTCCGGGTCGGCATGGCGCTGGATGAGGTGCAGCAGCGCGAGCAGGCGGCCAACGCCACCCTGGGCGAGCGCCTGCAGCAGGTTGGCAGCCGTCACCTGGGCTGGCTGCTGCTGATGCTGGGCCTGCTGGTGGTGATCGGCGTGGTGGTGATCCTGTACGTGCAGCGCACCCTGGTCGCGCCGATCCGTGATCTTGCCGTCGCCGCCCGCCGCATCGAGGCCGGTGACTACCAGACACCCCTGGCCGAGAACACCCGCGACGACGAGGTCGGCGAACTGGTCCGCGGTTTCGCCCGGATGCGCGATGCGATCGCACGCCATGACCGCGAAGTGCGGCGCATGGCCTATACCGACGCACTGACCGGGCTGACCAACCGGCTGGCATTCCGCGAGGCGCTTGATCATCGGTTGATGGCGGCCCGTGCCGCCAATCACCGGCTGGGCCTTCTGTTCGCCGATATCGACGATTTCAAGCGGGTCAATGACACCCTTGGCCACGAGGCCGGCGATGAGGCATTGCTGCAGTTCGCCCAGCGTATCGGCCGCGCGGTCACCGAGGCCGGGGGCGATGAAGCCCTGCTGGCCCGCTTCGGCGGCGACGAGTTCGTGATCCTGGTCGGAGATGGCGACGTGGCGGCCAATGCGCGGCTGCTGGCCGAAGTGCTGGTGCGCGAGCTGGGCAAGCCGCTGGTGGTGCAGGGCAGGGAACTGTTCCTGGGCACCTCGATCGGCGTGACCCTGTTCCCCGACGATGCTGCCGATGCGACCACGCTGCTGAAAAACGGCGACATCGCCATGTACCAGGCGAAGATGGCCGGCAAGAACTGCTATCGCTATTACAGCCGGGCGATGGACCATGCGGTCGAGCGTCGCGTGCATATGGAACAGGAGCTGCGCGGCGCCTGGGAGCGCGGTGAGCTGCGCCTGGCCTACCAGCCGATCTTCCGCATGCGCGACCGCCGCATGGTCGGTGTTGAAGTACTGCTGCGCTGGCAGCATCCGACCCTGGGCACGATCCCGCCCTCGGTGTTCATCGAGGTGGCCGAGCAGAGTGGCCTGATCGAGATCATCGGCCCGAAGGTGCTGCGTGCGGCCTGCATGGAAGCCTCGCAGTGGCCGCGCGGGGCAGCGGGCGATGATCTGTTCGTGTCGGTCAACGTGTCACCGCGGCAGCTGCGTGGCGGCGAACTGCCGGCACTGGTCGCGCAGTGCCTGCATGAGTCCGGGCTGCCGGCGTCGCGCCTGCACCTGGAGCTGACCGAAACCGCCGTGATCGGCGACGAGATGGTTGCCGCGCAGCTGCTGGACAAGCTGCACCGCACCGGCGTGAAGGTGTGGCTGGACGATTTCGGTACGGGCTTCTCCGGGCTCAGTCATCTGCGCCAGGTGCCCGTGGACGGCGTGAAGATCGACAAGAGCTTCGTTGCCGACATGCAGCGCGATCCCGACGACCTTGCGCTGACCACGGCGATCATCGCCATGGCCCACGCGCTGGGCATCACCGTGGTGGCCGAGGGCATCGAGCAGCAGGCACAGTTCGAGCTGCTGGCGCAGCGCGGCTGCGATCTTGGCCAGGGCTACTGGCTGAGCCACCCGGTGACCGCCACCGAAGTGGTGCGGATGATCGAATCGGGCGTCTGACCTCCAAAAAGGGGACGGAGGGAATTAAGTCGCAAATGCATAAGCGACTTAATTCCCTCCGTCCCTTTTTTGTTACAGCGGGCGCTTGCTTGGGTCGCCGGGCAGTTCGCGCACCAGCTTGGGGATCAGGTAGCCGGACAGGCGTGCGGTCAGGCCGGCAATCAGCGCCTTGGCCTGGGTGTCGTCCACTTCGAAGTGGGCCACGCCCTCGACCCGGTCCAGCTGGTGCAGGTAATAGGGCAGCACGCCAGCAGCAAAGCTGCGCTCGCTCAGGTCCTGCAGGGCCTGCACGCTGTCGTTGACCCCGCGCAGCAACACCGCCTGGTTCAGCAGCTGGGCGCCGGTACCGCGCAGGCGGGCCATCGCTGCGTCCACGCTGGCGTCGAATTCATTGGCGTGATTGGCGTGGACCACGATCGCCAGCGGCCAGGGCAGGCTGCCCAGCCAGGAGACCAGTTCATCGTCCACGCGCTCCGGCAGCACGATCGGCAGTCGGGTATGGATGCGCAGGCGGCGGATGTGCGGTATCTGGCGCAGGGCGTCGGTCAGTTCCACCAGCTTGTGCGTGGCCAGCGACAGCGGGTCACCGCCGGACAGGATCACCTCGTCGATGTCCGGGTCGGCGGCGATGGCGGCTACGGCCTCCTGCCATCCCCCCTTGGCGGCGTTCTCCGCGCCATAGTCGAAGTGGCGGCGGAAACAGTAGCGGCAGTTGATCGCGCAGCTGCCGGTGGCGACCAGCAGGGCGCGGCCACGGTACTTCTGGATGACGCCGGTGGCCTTCTTGGCGGCGCCATCGCCCACCGCATCGAAGCTGAACCCGGGCGCCGGGTGCATTTCCTCGTCGATCGGCAGCACCTGGCGCAGCAGCGGGTCGGCCGCATCGCCGGGGCGCATGCGGGCCACGAAGCCCTCCGGCACGCGCAGCGCGAACTGGGCCATGGCCGCCTCCGAGACACCCAGCGCGGCCGGGTCCAGCTGCAGCCGGGCCAGCAGGGCGTGCGGGTCGCGCAGCGCCTGGCGCCAGAGCTGCTGCCAGCGCGCGGGCGCACCTGGCGACTGGGGCCGTGGGAAGGCGGAAAGCTGCATGGAGAGGGGGCCTGCGGTTATCATGGGGGCAGAAAAACAGTCGCCCACCGGCATCCGGTGGGCTTTCCATTCTAACGGCTCGCCGCACCCGCGGCGTTTTTGCCACTCAGGAGTTTACGCATGGCCAGCTACGGCATGAACGACGTCAAGAACGGGATGAAGATCCTGGTCAACAACCAACCGGCCGTCATCATCGACACCGAATACGTCAAGCCGGGCAAGGGCCAGGCCTTCACCCGCGTGAAGTACCGCCTGATCAAGGACGGCCGTACCCAGGAAGTCACCATGAAGTCGACCGACTCGCTGGATGCAGCCGACGTCGTCGATACCGACATGAACTTCATGTACAGCGACGGCGAGTACTGGCACTTCATGGACCCGGAATCCTTCGAGCAGGTCCAGGCCACCAAGGCCGGCATGGGCGGCGCCGAGAAGTGGCTGAAGGGCGAAGAGTCCTGCGTGGTCACCCTGTGGAACGGTGAGCCGATCTTCGTGCAGCCGCCGAACTTCGTTGAACTGAAGATCACCGAAACCGATCCGGGCGTCCGTGGCGACACCTCGGGCGGCGGCGGCAAGCCGGCAACCCTGGAAACCGGCGCCGTGGTCCGCGTGCCGCTGTTCGTGAACCAGGAAGAAGTGATCCGCGTCGACACCCGTTCGGGCGAATACTCCGCACGCGTCAAGTAATCCGGCGCAGCCGGATTACGGTAGTGCCGGCCGCTGGCCGGGTACGCGCCATCGCATTCGCGCTGGCGCTCCCATGATCTGCTTCGGCAGATCATGGGCCCCGCTTCACGAGTCTCCAGACCCCGCCGCTTCGCGGCAGCCCCTGACTCAGGGGCGTGTCCCCCAGAAGTATCTCGCCCCACAGCCAGTGAGCCCGCATGAGCGATAGCCCGCACCTCCCCGAAGCCTGCGACCTGCTCATCGAAGCCGGTTACGTCGTTCCGATCGAGCCGCATGCGGTGGTGCTGGAAGACCATGCCGTTGCCGTGCGTGGCAGTGAAATCGTGGCCATCCTGCCGCGTGCCGAGGCGCGCGCGCGGTTCCGCGCCACCCAGGTGGTGAGCCGCCCCGAGGCTGCCCTGATGCCGGGCCTGGTCAATGCGCACACGCACAACCCGATGACGCTGCTGCGCGGCGTCGCCGACGACCTGCCGCTGATGACCTGGCTGCAGCAGCACATCTGGCCGGTGGAAGCGGCGGTGATCGGCCCCGAATTCGTTGCCGACGGCACCACCCTGGCCATCGCCGAGATGCTGCGCGGCGGTACCACCTGTGCCAACGAGAACTACTTCTTCGGCGACGTGCAGGCCGCGGTCTACAAGAAGCACGGTTTCCGCGCGCTGGTGGGTGCGGTCATCATCGATTTCCCCACCGCCTGGGCCAAGACCGATGACGAATACTTCGCCAAGGCCGGTGAACTGCACGACCAGTGGCGCACCGATCCGCTGATCGGCACCGCGTTCGCGCCGCATGCGCCCTACACGGTCAACGATGCCAACTTCGAGCGGGTGCGGATGCTGTCCGACCAGCTCGACATGCAGGTGCACCTGCACACCCACGAGACCGCGCAGGAGATCAACGATTCGATCAAGCTGCACGGCCAGCGCCCGCTGGCGCGGCTGGATCGGCTCGGCCTGGTCAACGACCGCCTGATCGCGGTGCACATGACCCAGCTGACCGATGCGGAAATCCACCTGTGCGCCGAACGTGGCGTCAGCGTGGTGCATTGCCCGGAATCGAACCTGAAGCTGGCCTCCGGTTTCTGCCCGGCCTGCGCCCTGCAGCGTGCCGGCGTGAACCTGGCCATCGGCACCGATGGCTGCGCCAGCAACAACGACCTGGACATGTTCAGCGAGAACCGCACCGCGGCGATCCTGGCCAAGGCCGTGGCCGACGATGCGACCGCGCTCGATGCGGCGACCACGCTGCGCGCCTCCACCCTGGGTGGCGCCCGCGCACTGGGCTTCGGCGACCGCATCGGTTCCATCGAAGTCGGCAAGCAGGCCGATCTGGTCTGCGTCGACCTGTCCGCGCTGGAAACCCAGCCGCTGCACAACGTCCTGTCGCAGCTGGTGTACGCCACCGGCCGCCAGCAGGTCAGCGACGTCTGGATTGCCGGCAAGCCGAAGCTGGTGCAGCGCGAGCTGGTCGGCATGGACCTGCCGGGCATCATCGCCAACGCGCGCCAGTGGCGCGAGCGCATCCGTCATATCCGCGCCTGAACCCCGGCGCCGCAAGGACCCCTCATGACTGCCCCCCACGCTTCCTCCAATTTCGATCAGGCCGAGCTGGACAAGTTCGCCGCGCTGGCCAACCGCTGGTGGGACGCTGACGGCCCGCAGAAGCCGCTGCATGCGCTGAACCCGGTGCGCCTGCAGTACGTGGCCGATCGCGTGCCGCTGCGCGGTGCGCGCGTGCTCGACATCGGTTGTGGTGGCGGCCTGTTGAGTGAAGCGCTGGCCCAGGCCGGTGCTGACGTCACCGCCATCGACCTGGCCCCGGAACTGGTCAAGGTCGCGCGCCTGCATGCGCTGGAAAGCGGCGCCAAGGTCGATTACCGGGTGCAGGCTGCCGAAGATCTGGCCGCCGAGCAGCCGGGCAGCTTCGATGTGGTCACCTGCATGGAAATGCTCGAGCACGTGCCCGACCCGGGCGCGATCATCGAGGCCTGCAAGCGCCTGCTGAAGCCGGGCGGCCACCTGTTCCTGTCGACCATCAACCGCACCGCCGCCGCCTTCGCGGTGGCGATCGTCGGCGCCGAGTACGTGGCGCGGCTGCTGCCCAAGGGCACGCACCACTACCAGGAATTCATCAAGCCTGCCGAGCTGGCGCGCTGGCTGCGCGAGGCCGACATGCAGCTGGTGGATGTCAGCGGCATGGCCTACGAGCCGTGGCGCAACCAGGCCCGCCTGAGCAGCCGTACCGACATCAACTACCTGGCCTACGCGGTCAAGCCGGCATGACCGCGGCCCGCTTCCCGCGCGCGGTGCTGTTCGATCTGGACGGCACCCTGCTGGACAGCGCGCCGGACTTCGTCGCCACCTGCGACGCGATGCTGGCCGAGCGTGGACGCGCACCCATCGATCCGGCCGCGCTGCGCCCGGTTGTGTCGAAGGGCTCGCGGGCGATGGTCTCGGCTGCGTTCCCGGAACTGGACGTTGCCGCACGTGACGCGCTGATCCCGGAATTCCTGCAGCGCTACGAAGCATTGATCGGCCAGCACGCAGTGCTGTTTGATGGCGTGGCCGGCATGCTCGCCGCGTTGGACGATGCCGGTACGGTGTGGGGCATTGTCACCAACAAGCCTGAATACCTGGCGCGCTTGATCCTGCCGCAGCACGGCTGGCAGCAGCGCTGTGCGGTACTGGTGGGTGGTGACAGCCTGGCCGAACGCAAGCCGCATCCGCTGCCGTTGCTGCACGCCGCGCAGGCCATCGGCATTGCCGCCGAAGACTGCGTGTACGTGGGTGACGACGAGCGCGACATCATCGCCGCGCGTGCCGCGGCCATGCCGTCGGTGGCGGCGTTGTGGGGCTATCGCCTGCACAGCGACGATCCGCTGGCCTGGCAGGCCGACGTGCTGGTCGAGAACGCCGAACTTCTGCAACTGGCCAGCCTCTGGCCGACCCGGCCGGCAGCCCCGGCCCAGCCGTAAGGAATCACGTAGTGAGCAGTACCGCGCTGGACAGTTTCCTCGACAAGTGGCGCAGCCGTTGGCCGGAATGGTCGGTGGCCGCCCCGTTCGTGGCCGAATCGCAACGCGAGCTTGCGGTGGCGTGGTTCGCGCTGCTGCAGGAATTCGACGACATGCTCAACACCAGCGGCGACCCGTTGCCGGCCGACGCCAAGCTGGCGTGGTGGGGCGAGGAGCTGCGCAGCTGGGCCGCGCATCGTTCGCGCCATCCGCTGGGCCGCCTGCTGGAGCCGGTGCGTGCGCCGTGGGCGCAGCTGGCCGAAGCACTTCCGGATCTGGTTGAAGCGCGCACGGTCGCGCTGGATGCGGCCGGCGCCGAGCGCGCGCTGGCGAACTACGCAGAGGCCGTGGCCGCGGTGGAGGCAGCCCTGTTCGCGGACAAGCCGCGAACTGGCGCCGGTCGTGCGGTGCAGCTGCAGACCCTGGCCCAGCGCCTGCAGGATGCCGGCGTAGCCGGTGTGCCGCGTAGCCTGCTGGACGGTGATGCCAGCACGGCCGCACAGCGCTGGGCGCAGCATCTGTTGAAGGGCTGGGGCAGCCGCGTGCCCGGCCCGCGCCCGCGCCGCGTGTGGTCCAGCCTGGCGCGTGCACGCGTTGCCGCGCAGGCGGCAGGCAAGCCGATCGAAGCCACGCCGGTACGCACCCTGCTGCGTGTGTGGTGGGCTGCGCGCGGCTGATCGATTGCCGTGGTAGTGCCGGCCGCTGGCCGACAGCCAGGGCGATGCAGGATTCATGGGGTTGCCGGCCAGCGGCCGGCGCTACCCTTCCAGGGCGCCTCAGAACGTCCTGACCTCGTTCATTGCTTCGCGCAGTACGTCGCGCTGCAGCGGCGTAGTGCCCGGTGCGCGCGCCGCTTCCACTGCATCGACGATGCCCATCCACGCCATGTAGATCTGCTCGCGCTCTTCGGTTTCGATGAAGCCGCTACGGCGGTCCAGTGCGTTGAAGCCTTCGGTGTAGTTGCGGCCGATCTGCGCCAGCGCTGCGGTCAGTTCTGCAGCAGCGCGGTCATCGGTGGCCAGCTTCAATGCATCCCTACAGGCTTTGCGATACAGCGTGGTTGCCTTCTTCGCCTGCGCAGTGCTGATGTGCGTGCTTCCCTCCCAGTCGCGGAAGGGGTTGTCGAGATTTGCGGCCAGCCATTCGGGCTTGCGCAGCTGGCCCACATCCAGATCCAGGCCTTTTGCCACCTCGCCCTTGTAGGCCTTCCTGATGGCGGTGCCAAGATCGGCCGGTAAGCTGTGCAGCCACAGCCGGCACAAGCGCGGCCAGCATTCCGGTGCCGGAAACACCGAACCAGCAGGCGGAAAGAGATCGCTGCCGCTGAGGGTGTGCAGCTGCTGCAGATCGCCGAGGCACTGCAGCTGATGCAGCAGGCAGGGGGCGCCGTTGATCGCGAGTGATTGCAGTTGCGGGAACTGCTGGGCGATGCGTGCGGCGTCGAGTTCGCGTACCTCCCGCAGCTGCAGCTCACCGAGCTGCGCCAGGCCCAGGCCTGGCAGCAGCGGATCGGTACTGATAAGGGTCAGCCAGCGGCCTTCGTCCTCGGCGTGGATGATCAGCGCGGGATCGATGCTGCCGATCAGCGTCAGGCGATCCAGCTGCGGGTTGAGGTGGAGCGAGCGCAGGCCGGTGACATCGATCGTCATCTGCAGGAGCCGGGTTCCTCGCACATCGACGTCGGTCTGCTGCAGGCCACTGATCTGCAAGGTATGGATCAACGGCCGTGTACGCAGCCACGGCAGCAGGCCCGGCACCGGTGTGCTGATCTCCAGCTGCGTGAGCAACGGCAGGGCATCGAATACAGCCAGTGACGGCGCACGGTTCAGGGTCGCGCTGTCCAGTTGGCGGGTACAGCGACGCACCGGAAAGGCATCGCTTTCCAGTACCACGCTCTGGTCTTGCGGCGCGGACATCGCGGCGTGGAAGGCGCGCACGGCATCGGTATCCAGCGCATCCCACTTGCGTTGCCCGACCCATTCGGCGCCATCCGGCCAGCTGCCGTAAGCCCTCGGATGATCGGCGATCAGCGGCTCGCGCCAGCCCACCTGCCAGAAATCG
Source organism: Stenotrophomonas sp. FR024 (assembly GCF_047500745.2). Classification (NCBI taxonomy): domain Bacteria; kingdom Pseudomonadati; phylum Pseudomonadota; class Gammaproteobacteria; order Lysobacterales; family Lysobacteraceae; genus Stenotrophomonas; species Stenotrophomonas sp. FR024. The sequence goes on along the minus strand of NZ_JAXAXM020000013.1, from coordinate 129,870 downwards.
CGCGGGACGCGCTTGCCTACCCAGCGGTGCAGGATCGCGGGCGCCGCACGGAACGGGCTGAAGCGGGCAGGTTGCATGGCTGCAACGGCGGCGGCATCCGGCAGGGCACTGCCCACCCAGTCCAGTGCAAGGACGGCGAAGCTGCCGTCCTCCGTATTCTGGTGGGTGAGCTGGTAGGCCACGTAGGCGCCCAGGCGTGCGTTGTGGACGGCGTGGATATCACCCGTAGCGGGCATGCAACGTTCCTTGTTTCCATGCGTCGAAACATCACGGTAGCGCCGGCCGCCGGCCGGCATCCAGATTCGCCGCGAAGATCATGGGGTTGCCGGCCAGCGGCCGGCACGACCGTTATTTGCGTTCCAGCACCAGCAGCGGATCGATACGGGTATCGAACCAGTTCATGCCCCAGTGCAGGTGCGGGCCGGTGGCACGACCGGTGGCGCCGACCGCAGCGATCACCTGGCCCTGTTCCACACGGTCGCCAACTTTTACGTCGATGCGCGACAGGTGCAGGAAGTTGGAGCTGACACCGAAACCGTGGTCGAGCAGCAGCGTGCCGCCGGTCAGGTACAGGTCGGGGCCGGCGAAGGTGACGATGCCGGCCGCCGGCGCTTTCACCGGCGTGCCGGTCGGTACCGCGATGTCCATGCCGGAATGACCTGCGCCGGGCTGTCCGTTGTACACGCGTGCGTTGCCGAAGCGGCCGCTGATGCGGCCCTGCACCGGCCAGATGAAGGTCTGGGTGAAGTCGGTGCGATCGTCATCGCGGGCGCGGGCGGCGGTCACCTGTGCTTGTTCGCGCTTGATCCGCTCGGCAATCGCCGGCGGCGGGTTGACCGTCTTCGGCGGCACGCCGTTGACCCGCTCGGTGGGCCAGTCGCGCGGGGTCACCGCAATGGTCGCGGTCTCGCTGCCACCATCAGGGCGCTGCACCTGCACGCGCAGCGGACCCTTCTCGTCGCGGCCGATGCCGAACACCACGCTGCCATAGCCGCTCACCCGCAGTTGGCGGCCGGCGTACTGCACGCGGCTGCCGGCGGGTACCTTGCCGATCACCAGTGCGCCCTGCGATGCGCTGGCCGGGAACACCACGCGGCTGTCGATCAGGCTGCCGATGCCGTCCTGTGCCTGCGCCGACGGTGCGGTGAACAGGGGCGCGGCCAGCAGCAGCGCCCCGATCAGAAGTGCGGAGCGCATCAGCGGTCGTAGGTCATGCGCTGGCCGGCCGGCTCGCCCACCAGTTTGCTGCCGTCCCACACCAGTTGGCCATTGACCCAGGTGGAGGCCACGCGCGAGCGGAAGGTCGTGCCTTCAAACGGCGACCAGCCGCACTTGGACAGCACGTCCTCGCGCTTGACCGTGAACGGCACGTCCTCGACCAGCACCAGGTCGGCGAAGTAACCCTCGCGCAGGAAGCCACGTTCTTCCACGTCGAACAGCTGTGCCGGCGCATGCGCGAACTTCTGCACCACCTGCTCGCGGGTCAGCTTGCCTTCGTGCACGCGTTCCAGCGCGGCCACCAGCGCGTACTGCACCAGCGGCAGGCCCGACGGCGCCTGTGCGTAGGGCTTCTGCTTCTCTTCCCAGGTGTGCGGCGCGTGGTCGGTGGCCAGGACGTCCAGCACGTCATCGGCCAGCGCGGCGGTGATCGCCTCGCGGTCGGACACTTCCTTGATCGCCGGGTTGCACTTGATCAGGTTGCCCTTGGTCGCATAGTCCGGACGCGCGAAGTGCAGGAAGTGCACGCAGGTTTCGGCGGTGATCTGCTTGCGGCTGCCGTCGGCGCGGATCAGCGGACCCTTCTCGAACAGCGCCAGCTCATCGGCGGTGGAGATGTGCAGCACATGCAGGCGGGTGCCGTGCTTGCGCGCCAGCGACATCGCCAGGCGGGTCGACTTGATGCAGGCCTCGCGCGAGCGGATGTCCGGATGCATGTCCGGGGTCAGCGCGTCGCCGTATTTCTCCTGGAAGGCCTTCAGGTTGGCGTCGATCATCGGCGTGTCTTCGCAGTGCGTGATGATCGGCGTCGGGCATTCGCGGAAGATCGCGTCCAGCGTTTCCGGATTGTCGACCAGCATGTTGCCGGTGGAGGCGCCCATGAACACCTTCACGCCCGGGGCCTTCTTCGGGTCCAGCGCACGGATGGCGTCCAGGTTGTCATTGCTGGCGCCGTGGTAGAAGCCGTAGTTGGCCCAGGCGCGGCCGCGCGCGAGCTCGTATTTGGCTTCCAGGATGGTCGAATCCAGTGTCGGCGGATTGGTGTTGGGCATGTCCATGAAGCTGGTCAGGCCACCGGCCACCGCAGCTGCCGATTCGCTGGCGATGTCGCCCTTGTGGGTCAGGCCCGGTTCGCGGAAGTGCACCTGGTCGTCGATCATGCCCGGAAGCAACCAGCGTCCGGCTGCGTCCACCACCTGCTCGCCGTCGCGCGGCGCCAGCCCGTTGCCGATCTGCGCGATGCGGCCGTTCTCGATGCGCAGGTCGCCGTCGAAGGTGCGGCCTTCGTTGACCATGCGGGCGTTGGTGATGAGGGTGGAGGACATGTCAGTGTTTTCCTGTGCAACGGCAAGAGGGGGCGTTGGGGGACTCGGGCACGGGGTCGAAGCCGCCGGGATGGAACGGGTGGCAGCGGCCCAGCCGGCGCGCAGCCAGCCAGCTTCCGCGCAGCGGGCCGTGCCGCGAGATGGCGTCCATCGCGTATTCAGAACAGCTCGGCACGAAACGGCAGCGTGGCCCCAGCAGGGGGCTGATGAAGCGCTTGTAGAAGCGCAGCAGGGCAATGAGCAGGCGCGAGATCACCCAGTCATCTTATGCCAGTTGGCATGAAGGCCGCATTTGTGCAGGATGGGCCGTTGGTCGCATGTCGCCGATGGCCTGCGACCGGTACCAGTACCTTCGGGTGCTGGCCAGGTTCCGTACCGCGCAAGGCGGTCCGTGTTCGTCGGACTGCCTCCAAGGGCGCCTTGACTCCAGGACTGAATGGAGCAGGGGGTCGAGGTTGCTGCTGCGGGTCGGGTAGGCTATAAAGGCCCGCTTTCCCGGGCCCCGGGGAATCCAAGGAAGAGCGTTTCGTGGCTGCTAAAAAAACTGCAAAGAAGGCCGCAACGGCCGCCAAGAAAACCGCCAAGCCTGTTGTGAAGAAGTTGGCGGCAAAGCCCGTTGCCAGGAAACCGGCCAGCAAGCCGGCGACCAAGGCAGCGTCCTCGCAACCGGCGGCCAGGAAGGCCACCGCAAAGAAAACGCCGGTCAAGGCAACCAAGCCGGTGGCGAAGAAGGCTGCTGCGCCCGCCAAGGCCAAGCCTGCCGCTGCCAGCAAGAAGGCGCCGGTGGTGAAGAAAGCCGCCAGCAAGGCCGCGCCGGTGAAGGAGGCCGCCGCCAAGCCGGTGGCGAAGAAGGCAGCAGCCAAGCCGGCGCCGAAGGCGGTGGTGAAGAAGGCTGCGGCCAAGCCGGTCGCCAAACCTGCAGCGAAGAAGGTTGCTGCGGCTAAACCGGTGGCCACGCCTGCCGCTGTAAAGAAAGTCACCAAGAATGTTGCCGCGCCGGCCGCAAAGCCGACCCCGGCCCCCGTAGTGAAGTCCGCACCGAAGCCTGCCCCCAAGCCGGCTCCGGCCAAGCCTGTCCCGGCCAAGACCGTGGCAGTGGCAGCAGCCCAACCGGCCCCCAAGCCGGCCCCGGCCGCCGCTCCTGCTGCTTCGAAGGCCCCGCAACCCAAGAATCCCGTGCCCGTTTCGAAATCGCCTGCCAAAACCGCCGTGAAATCCGATTCCGCCCCGAAGACCGTGTCGCGCCCTGTCGGCAAGGTTGCCGTGGCCGTCGCCGCCCGCTCGGCGGCACCGGCCCCGCGCAGCAAGTACAAGGTGGTCGAGTACAAGACCGACGAGGCCACCGGCCGCCCGATCCTGCCGGCTGGCTACAAGCCGTCCTCGGAAGAGGAATACATGAGCCCGCTGCAGCAGGAGTATTTCCGTCAGCGCCTGCAGAACTGGCGCGCGGACCTGGTGGAAGAGTCCAAGCAGACCATCGAGAACCTGCGCGAGGAAGTGCGTGACATCGGCGACGAAGCCGAGCGCGCGACCCGCGAGACCGAGAACTCGCTGGAACTGCGTACCCGTGACCGCTACCGCAAGCTGATCGGCAAGATCGACAGCACCCTGAAGCGCCTGGAAGCGGGCGACTATGGTTACTGCGTCGACACCGGCGAAGAAATCGGCCTGGAGCGCCTGGAAGCGCGCCTGACCGCCGAGCGCACCATCGACGCCCAGGAGCGTTGGGAGCACCTGCAGAAGCAGCAGGGCGACTGATTCCTGATCGTTGTCTGGTCATGCGAAAAACCCGGCCTCGGCCGGGTTTTTTGTTGGGTGTGGTTGGCTGTGTAGAACGGCGCCTTCCGGGTATAGGAGGGAGCCTGTGTGCGCGGTTGCTGTAAAGCCTAGCCCATGCCCGGCTCGGGTCGAAGGCGGAGGGCAAGGAAGAGCAAAAGCAAAAGCAAAAGCAAAAGCAAAAGCAAAAGCAAAAGCAAAAGCAAAAGCAAAAGCAGCCAAGCATGGCTTGGCTCTACCAAGGGCGGTCATGCGTGCGCTCGCGGCTGTTGGGTCCGCCTTGTAGCGAGCCGAGCACCGCAGGGGAATCAGGGGCGAAGAGGCGCCGCTGTTTGAGCGCAGCGAGTTCGGCGCCGTCCCCTGATTCACCGAGGAGCACAGGGCACCGGCGCGCAGCGCCGGCTCGCGGATGGCGGCGCGTTTCTTTTGGTTACTTTTCTTTTCGCGCGAAAAGAAAAGTGACACCCCACCGCGGTCACGGAAAGAGCCCGCCGGGCATGGCCTGGCGCTATCGGCGCGTGGGCGCACGGAAATACGCAGCCGAGCATGGGCTCGGCTCTACAGGCTCACTGCAGGTCGCGAAGATTCAGTTTCCGCAACGTCGGGTTCTTCCACGCGGTGATCCCGGCCACGCTCAGCACCGCGAACCCACCCAGCACCACTGCCGGCACCAGGCCGAGCAGCTTTGACATCGTGCCGGCATAGAACGCGCCCAGTTCGTTGGACGAACTGATGAAGATGCCGTTGATCGACGACACCCGGCCGCGCATTTCTTCCGGCGTGGCCAGCTGCAGGATGGTCGAGCGGATCACCACCGACACGCCGTCGAAGGCCCCATAGAACAGCAGGATCAGCGCGGACAGCCAGAAGTGCTGCGACAGCCCGAAGCTGATCACGCACAGGCCGAAGCCGGCCACCGCGAACAGCAGCACGCGGCCGGCATTGCGGTGCAGCGGGTGGCGCGCCAGCCACAGGCCAACGCAGACCGAGCCCAGCGCCGGCATTGCGCGCAGGATGCCCAGGCCTTCCGGGCCGTGGTGCAGGATCTCGTGCAGGAACGCCGGCAGCATCGCCACCACGCCGCCCAGCAGCACCGAGAACATGTCCAGTGCCATCGCCCCGACCATGATCCGGTTGCCGACCACGAAGCGCGCGCCTTCAGCGATGCTCTTGAAGATCGGGGCGGCCGGGCCGGTATGCACCGGTTCTTCCACCTTCAGCGTGGCCAGGCAGGCCATCGCCACCAGCGCGAAGCCCGTGGCCACCGCGTAGGACAGGCCCTTGCCGCCGAAGCCGACCAGCACGCCGCCCAATGCCGGACCGGCCACCATGCCGGCCTGGAACACCACGGCGCCGAGGCCAGCGCCACGTGCGAACTGGTCACGGGCCAGCACGCGGGCGAACAGTGCGTTGTAGATCGGCGACAGGAAGGCGCGGACCATGCCGGTCAGCGCAATGGCCGCATAGATCGGCCACACGCCTTCGAACGGCAGCCAGCCCTTGGCCACGCCGGTCAACACCAGCGCGGTGGCGATCAACCCGGAGCAGGCGACCATGCCGAGCCGGCGGCGCGGCAGGTGGTCGACCAGATAACCAGCGAACGGCGCGACGCAGAAGAACGGCAGTACCTCGGCCAGGCCAACCAGGCCCAGCGAGAACGGATTGCGGGTGACTTCGTAGATGTGCCAGCCGACGGTGACCGCGACCACCTGGTAGGACAGCATCGCGAAGATGCGGTAGGCCAGCAGCTTGGCAAAACCGGGCCGGGACAGCAGCCCCAGCGCAGTGTCTTCGGCCGTGGCGGGTTCGCTCACGACGGGTCGCGCTGCAGCTGGGCCTGCGCGGTCTCGCGGATGAAGGCCAGCATCGCCGCCACGCCGTTGCTGCGGGTGGGCGAGAGGTGGCGGGCCAGGCCGATGTCCTGGATGTAGCTGGGCTCGGTATCCAGGATCTCCTGCGCCGAGCGCCCGGAGTACACGCGCAGGGCCAGGAAGATCAGGCCGGAAACGATGGCCGAATCACTGATGGCGTGGAAGCGCAGCGACTGCGCATTGCCTTCCGGCACGATCCAGACCATCGACTGGCAGCCGAGCAGGCGGTGCTCCTCGGTCTTCCATTCGTCCGGGAAGACGGGCAGCTTGCGGCCGAGGTCGATCAGGTACTGGTAGCGCTCGGACCAGTCGCCGAAGAAGCCGAATTCCTCGGCGATGGCGGTCTGGGCCTCGGCGGCGGTGGGTTCAAGCGGGAACGGGGAGTCAGTCACAACAGTCTCTACAGTGGAGCGTGGCCGGCGGACCGGCCACGGGGCAGGGTGGTCAGCCGCGCTTGCGCGACCAGCGCACGCCCTGCGGGGTGTCTTCCAGCACGATGCCCTCGGCCGCCAGCTGGTCGCGGATGGCGTCGGAACGGGCGAAATCGCGCGCCTGCTTGGCGGCGGCACGCTCGTCGATCAGGCCCTGGATGCGGGCATCTTCGCCGTCATCGCTGGCCGCGGTGCCGAACCACTGCGCCGGATCGGCCTGCAGCAGGCCCAGGGCCAGGCCGGCACCGAGCAGTTCGCCCTTCAGGCGGCTTAGCTGTGCCAGCTTTTCACCCTCGCGGGGATAGTCCGGGCCGCCCGCCGGGGCACCTGCGTGCCTTAGCTTTCGAGCCGATTCAGCGAGTATTGCCAGCACTTTCGGAGTGTTGAGGTCGTCATTGAGCGCGTCCTCGACTGCTTGCGGGATCACTGGGGTGGCGTCGACATTGGCAAATTCCCTGATAGCTCGGTAGAGGCCATCAAGGGTGCGCACCGATTGCTCGATGAGGCCATCGGACCAGTCCAGCGGCTGCCGGTAGTGGGCCGACAGCAGGGCCAGGCGCAGCGCTTCCGGCGGGTGCTGGCGGACCAGGTCGTGCACGCGTTCGATGTTGCCCAGCGACTTGCTCATCTTGGCGCCGCCGAAGTTGAGCATGCCGTTGTGCAGCCAGAAGCGGGCGAAGATCTTGCCGCCGTGGGCGCATTCGCTCTGCGCAAGCTCGTTCTCGTGGTGCGGGAACTGCAGGTCGACGCCGCCGGCATGGATGTCGATGGTCTCGCCCAGGTGGGCGGCGGCCATCGCCGAGCATTCGATATGCCAGCCCGGGCGGCCACGGCCCCAGGGAGACTCCCAGCCAGGGAGGTCATCGCTGGACGGCTTCCACAGCACGAAATCGCCTGGGTCGCGCTTGTACGGGGCAACGTCGACGCGAGCGCCGGCCAGCATCTCTTCCGGGTCGCGGCGCGAGAGCTTGCCGTAGCCTTCGAAGCTGGCCACCGCGAACAGCACGTGGCCTTCGGCGGCGTAGGCATGACCATTGGCGATCAGCTGCTCGATCATGGTGATGATCTGCGGGATGTGCGCGGTCACTTCCGGCTCGATGTCCGGCGGCACCACGCCCAGCGCGGCCATGTCTTCACGGTAGGCGGCGGCGAACCTGTCGGTGATGGTGCTGATCGGCACGCCCTGCTCACGCGCGGCGTTGTTGATCTTGTCGTCCACGTCGGTGATGTTGCGCGCGTAGCGCAGGCCACCGAAACGGCGCCGCAGCAGATCGGCCAGCACCCCGAACACCACTGGGCCACGGGCGTTGCCGATGTGCACGTAGTTGTAGACCGTCGGGCCGCACACATACAGGGTCGGACAGGCCGGGTCGAGCGGGGTGAACGGTTCGAGCTGGCGAGTCAGGTTGTTGTGCAGGCGCAGGGTCATGGGGCTGTGGCTGGGGGGCAAGCCTGTGATTTTAGAACGTGTCGGCCCCCTTTGGGGGCACCGCCTGCCACCGGTGGACGCCGGGTCCAACCAGGGTGGGGTGGGCAGGAGCAGCGTGGACGGGTAATGTTCAGCCCCTTGCGCTCGCCACTGCCTACACTATTGCCGTGTCCTTGCTCCCTTCGCCAATGAAATCCACCGCGTTGCTGACCCTGGCCTGCCTGTCGGCGCTGGCCGCCGTGGCCCAGGCGCAGGAGGCCGAGCCCCGCAACCGGGTGGTGATCGTGGAGAACGTGAAGTTCGACTACGCGCAGGTACTGAACGTCGAACCCGTGTTCCAGACCCTGCGCGCGACCCGTACCGAAGAACACTGCGAGCCGGTCTCGACCCGGACCCTGGCGCCGGTCAATGTCACTGGTGAGGAGCCGGTCGAGGACAAGGGCCGGATCAGCCGCTTCTGGGACTCGGTACGCTCGATGTTCAAGCGCAGCGATGAAGAGGTCTCCGAGGACACCGCCGCCGAGTCACCGGCCCCGGCGCCGGCACCGGCCAACAATGGTCCGATGCTGACCCGCGACTGTCGCATTGTGCCGGTGGGACGTGAATTCCGCCGGCCCATCGCCTACGACGTGGACTACGTCTACAAGGGCACCAAGTACCGCTCGCGGCTGCCGGAAGATCCCGGCAACCGGCTCAAGATCCGGGTGTCGATCACCCCCTGGGTCGGCCCCGAGCAGGGCGCCGCTGGCAATCCCTGATTCTGCGACCCCGGCCCCTTGCGTCGGCCCCGGCCGCATGCAAAGATGGATGACCATGAAGCTCACCGACTTCCAGCACGACAGCAGCGCAGCCCGACAGGCGTCGGGCATGACCTCGCGTGCGCGTCGACCGGAACCCCACATCCTCGCTGGGTAACCGGAGCTTTTTGCTGTTCGTCCGAAAAAAACCCAGCCCGCCGGCTGGGTTTTTTCGTTTCCGCGTCATGAAAGCTGCAACTGCAACCTTTTCGTTCCACCTTTGCTTCCTGTTTTCCCTTCCACCGCGTCGAACCCGGCGCCGCCACGCAAGGAAAGATGATGTCCCCCAAGCACTTCCTGAACACCCAGGACTGGAGCCGCAGCGAGCTCGACGCGCTGCTGACCCAGGCCGCGCTGTTCAAGCGCAACAAGCTCGGCGACCAGCTCAAGGGCAAGTCGATCGCGCTGGTGTTCTTCAATCCGTCCATGCGCACCCGCACCAGCTTCGAACTGGGTGCGTTCCAGCTGGGTGCCCACGCGGTGGTGCTGCAGCCGGGCAAGGATGCGTGGCCGATCGAGTTCAACCTCGGCACGGTGATGGACGGCGATACCGAAGAGCACATCGCTGAAGTGGCCAAGGTGCTGGGCCGTTACTGCGACATCATCGCTGTGCGCGCATTCCCCAAGTTCATCGACTGGGCCTACGACCGCCAGGACATCGTCCTCAACAGCTTCGCCAAGTACTCGCCGGTGCCGGTCATCAACATGGAGACCATCACCCACCCGTGCCAGGAGCTGGCCCACATCATGGCCCTGCAGGAGCACTTCGGCACCCAGGACCTGCGCGGCAAGAAGTACGTGCTGACCTGGACCTACCACCCCAAGCCGCTGAACACCGCAGTCGCCAATTCGGCGCTGACCATCGCCACCCGCATGGGCATGGACGTGACCCTGCTGTGCCCGACCGCCGACTACATCCTCGACGACCGCTACATGGGCTGGGCCGAGCAGAACGTGGCCGAGAGCGGCGGCTCGCTGAAGATCAGCCATGACATCGACAGCGCCTACGCCGGTGCCGACGTGGTCTACGCCAAGAGCTGGGGCGCGCTGCCGTTCTTCGGCAACTGGGAACCGGAAAAGCCGATCCGCGACCAGTTCAAGCACTTCATCGTGGACGAGCGGAAGATGGCGCTGACCAACAACGGTGTGTTCAGCCACTGCCTGCCGCTGCGCCGCAACGTGAAGGCCACCGATGCGGTGATGGATTCGCCGCAGTGCATCGCCATCAACGAAGCCGAGAACCGCCTGCATGTGCAGAAGGCGATCATGGCGGCTGTTGCCGGGCGCTGAATCAAACAAGGGGTAGAGCCGACCGTTGGTCGGCTGCTCCCGCAGCGGCGCATCCAACATTTCAGCCGACCAGCGGTCGGCTCTACCGAATTCCCATCCCCCAAGTGGACCTGATCCCCATGAGCAACAAAGACGTCGTTCTCGCCTTCTCCGGCGGCCTGGATACCAGCTTCTGCGTGCCGTACCTGCAGGAGCGCGGCTACAACGTGCACACCGTGTTCGCCGACACCGGCGGCGTGGATGATGAAGAGCGCGATTTCATCGAGAAGCGCGCCGCCGAACTCGGCGTGGCCAGCCACGTTACCGTCAATGGTGGCCCGGCCATCTGGGAAGGCTTCGTCAAGCCGTTCGTGTGGGCAGGCGAAGGCTATCAGGGACAGTACCCGCTGCTGGTCTCGGATCGCTACCTGATCGTCGATGCCGCGCTGAAGCGTGCCGCCGAACTGGGTACCAACATCATCGCCCACGGCTGCACCGGCATGGGCAACGATCAGGTCCGCTTCGACCTGGCGGTGAAGGCCCTGGGTGACTACCAGATCATCGCGCCGATCCGCGAGATCCAGAAGGAACACACCCAGACCCGCGCCTACGAGCAGAAGTACCTGGAAGAGCGCGGCTTCGGCGTGCGTGCCAAGCAGCAGGCCTACACCATCAACGAGAACCTGCTGGGCCTGACCATGTCCGGCGGCGAGATCGACCGCTGGGAAGCCCCGGGCGAGGGCGCCCGCGGCTGGTGCGCACCGCGCAGCGAGTGGCCGGAACAGGCGCTGACCGTGACCCTGAAGTTCGTTGAGGGCGAAGCCGTCGAACTGAACGGCAAGGCGCTGCCGGGCGACCAGATCCTGGCCCAGCTCAACAAGCTGTTCGCCCCCTACGGTGTTGGCCGCGGCGTCTACACCGGTGACACCGTGATCGGTCTGAAGGGTCGCATCGTGTTCGAGGCCCCGGGCCTGGTTTCGCTGCTGGCCGCGCATCGCGCGCTGGAAGACGCCGTGCTGACCAAGCAGCAGAACCGCTTCAAGCCGGACGTGGCGCGCAAGTGGGTGGAGCTGGTCTACGAAGGCTTCTACCACGACCCGCTGAAGACCGACATCGAGGCCTTCCTGAAGTCCTCGCAGGCCAAGGTCAATGGCGAAGTGGTGCTGGAAACCCGCGGCGGCCGCGTCGATGCAGTGGCGGTGAAGTCGCCGCACCTGCTCAACACCAAGGGCGCCACCTACGCGCAGTCGGCCGACTGGGGCGTGGAGGAGGCCGAGGGCTTCATCAAGCTGTTCGGAATGAGCTCCACTGTCTATGCGCAGGTCAATCGCGGTTGACCTGTGACGGGGGTGCCGGCCGCTGGCCGGCGCCTCGCAACGTCAATGGAGGGTAGTGCCGGCCGCTGGCCGGCTCGTGGCACGGCTGGATCATTGCGGAGCCGGCCAGCGGCCGGCACTACCGATTTCGAACCCTACGGATATTCAGACACATGCTTGAACAGACGCTCGATCACCTGCAGGCCCTGGTGTCCTTCGACACCCGCAACCCGCCGCGTGCGATCACCACCGGTGGCATCTTCGATTACCTGCGCGTGAACCTGCCCGGCTTCAACGTCGAGGTGATCGACCATGGCGCCGGTGCGGTCAGCCTGTACGCCGTGCGTGGCACGCCGAAGTACCTGTTCAACGTGCATCTGGATACCGTGCCGGATTCGCCGCACTGGAGTGCCGACCCGCACGTGATGCGGCGTCTGGACGACCGTGTGGTCGGCCTGGGCGTGTGTGACATCAAGGGCGCCGCCGCTGCACTGGTGGCCGCGGCCAACGCCAGTGATGGCGATGCCGCGTTCCTGTTCTCCAGCGACGAAGAAGCCAACGATCCGCGCTGCATCGCCGCGTTCCTGGCCCGTGGCCTGCCGTATGAAGCGGTGCTGGTGGCGGAGCCGACCATGAGCGAAGCGGTGCTGGCGCACCGTGGCATCAGTTCGGTGCTTATGCAGTTCGCCGGCCGCGCCGGGCACGCGTCGGGCAAGCAGGATGCGGCCGCCAGCGCGCTGCACCAGGCCATGCGCTGGGGCAACCGCGCATTGGACCATGTGGAATCGCTGGCCTCGGCGCGCTTCGGCGGGCTGACCGGCCTGCGCTTCAACATCGGTCGCGTCGAAGGTGGCATCAAGGCCAACATGATCGCGCCGGCCGCCGAAGTGCGGTTCGGGTTCCGTCCGCTGCCGTCGATGGACATCGATGGCCTGCTGGCGACCTTCGCCGGTTTTGCCGAGCCGGAAGCGGCACTGTTCACCGAAACCTTCCGTGGCCCCAGCCTGCCGGCCGGTGATATCGCCGAGGCAGAGAACCGCCGTCTGCTGGCACGCGACGTGGCCGATGCGCTGGAACTGCCGATCGGCAACGCGGTGGACTTCTGGACAGAGGCCTCGCTGTTCTCCGCTGCTGGATACACCACGCTGGTGTTCGGCCCGGGCGACATCGCCCAGGCCCACACCGCCGATGAGTTCGTGACGCTGGAGCAGCTGCAGCGCTACACCGACGCCGTGCACCGCATCATCGCCGCCGGCGCCTGATCGACCCCACAACGCCGCCCGGCCCTGGCCGGGTGGAACTGCAACGCGGCGACCGCCGCCTGTGACGAAACCGAAATGTCTCCTGCCCTCCAGCCCCACCGCCAGACCCGCCAGACCATCGTGCGCCTGCTTTCCAGCATGGCCAGCGCGAAGGAGATCAGCCAGTACCTCAAGCGCTTCTCGCAGCTGGACGCCAAGCGCTTTGCCGTGGTCAAGGTCGGCGGCGCGGTGCTGCGCGACGATCTCGACGCGCTGACCTCTTCTCTGTCGTTCCTGCAGGAAGTCGGCCTGACCCCGATCGTGCTGCACGGCGCCGGCCCGCAGCTGGATGCCGAACTGTCGGCCGCCGGCATCGAAAAGCAGACCGTCAACGGTCTGCGCGTGACCTCGCCGGAGGCACTGGCGATCGTGCGCCGGGTGTTCCAGCAGTCCAACCTGCGCCTGGTCGAAGCACTGCAGCAGAACGGCGCGCGTGCCACCTCGATCACCGGTGGCGTGTTCGAGGCGGAGTACCTGGACGTGGACACCTACGGCCTGGTCGGCGAGGTGAAGAAGGTCAACCTGGCGCCGATCGAGGCCAGCCTGCGCGCCGGCTCGATCCCGGTCATCACCAGCCTGGGCGAAACCGCGGGTGGCCAGATCCTCAACGTCAACGCCGACTTCGCCGCCAACGAGCTGGTGCAGGAGCTGCAGCCGTACAAGATCATTTTCCTGACCGGCACCGGCGGCCTGCTGGACGAGCAGGGCAGCGTGATCGATTCGATCAACCTGTCCACCGAGTACGACCACCTGATCGCGCAGCCGTGGATCCACGGTGGCATGAAGGTGAAGATCGAACAGATCAAGGATCTGCTCGACCGCCTGCCGCTGGAATCGTCGGTGTCCATCACGCGCCCGGCTGACCTGGCCAAGGAACTGTTCACCCACAAGGGCTCGGGCACGCTGGTGCGCAAGGGCGAGAAGGTGCTGCGCGCCACCGCGTGGAACGAGCTGGACCTGCCACGGCTGAAGGGCCTGATCGAATCCAGCTTCGGCCGCACGCTGGTGCCTGACTATTTCCAGAAGACCAAGCTGCTGCGCGCCTATGTCAGCGAGAACTACCGCACCGCGGTGATCCTCACCGACGAAGCCGAGGGCGTGTACCTGGACAAGTTCGCCGTGCTCGATGATGCACAGGGTGAAGGCCTCGGCCGCGCGGTGTGGAACGTGATGCGGGATGAAACGCCGCAGCTGTTCTGGCGTTCGCGCAATGGCAACCCGATCAATCACTTCTACTATGCTGAATCCGATGGCTGCTACAAGCAGGGCCATTGGAAGGTGTTCTGGTACGGCGCCGATGGCATCGACCGGATCAGCACCTATGTCGACCACTGCGCCCAGCGCGCACCGAGCCTGCAGGGCTGAATGATGGACCATTCCGATCACTGGACTACGATTCCCACCCTGCGCGGCCAGCACGTGACACTGCAGCCGCTGCAGCCCGAGCATGTGCCTGGCCTGCGCGCCGCCGTGGAGGGCAGCGGCCTGGACCAGCTCTGGTACACCCAGGTGCCTTCGCCGGAGCGGGTCGAGCACTATGTGCAGGCCGCGCTGCAGGCACAGGCAGAAGGCAAGGTGCTGCCGTTCGTGATCCTCGATGCGGCGGGTGACATCGTGGGTACCACCCGCTTCTACGACCTGGATGCCGGCGTGCCCAAGCTCAGCCTGGGTTACACCTGGTATGCACCGCGCGTGCAGCGTACTGGCGTCAACACCGAAACCAAGCTGTTGCTGCTGCAGCACGCCTTCGAAACCATGGGCTGCATCAGCCTGGTGCTGGAAACCAGCTGGTTCAACTTCACCTCGCGCACCGCCATCGCCCGCCTCGGCGCCAAGCAGGACGGCGTGCTGCGCAACCACAAGCGGCACGCCGACGGCACGCCGCGCGACACCGTCATCTTCTCCATCATCGATACGGAATGGCAGGGCGTGAAGCGCCACCTGCAGTACCGCCTGGACAGCCACGCATGAACGATTCGACTTTCACCCTGGGCATCGTCGGCGCCCGTGGCCATACCGGTGCCGAGCTGATCAAGCTGGTGGCCGCACACCCGCGGCTGAAGCTGGCTTTCGTGTCCTCGCGCGAACGCGCGGGGCAGCGCCTGTCCGACCACCATCCGGAATTCCAGGGCGAGCTGCAGTACGAGAACCTGGACGCCGACGCGGTGGCCGCCAAGGGCGTGGACGCGGTGATCCTGGCCCTGCCCAACGGCCTGGCCGCACCGTTCGTGGCCGCACTGGAAGCGGCGAAGCCGGACACCGTCATCGTCGACCTGTCGGCCGACTACCGCTTCGACAACAGCTGGTACTACGGCCTGCCGGAGCTGACCCGAGGCCGCTACAACGGCCAGAAGCACATCAGCAACCCGGGCTGCTATGCCACGGCGATGCAGCTGGCGGTGCATCCGCTGCTGGACCTGCTGGCCGGCCCGCCGCAGTGCTTCGGTGTGTCCGGCTATTCCGGCGCCGGCACCACGCCGTCGGACAAGAACAACGTCGAACTGCTCGCCGACAACCTGATGCCGTATGCGCTGACCAACCACGTGCACGAGCGTGAAGTGTCGGTCCAGCTGGGCGTGGCGGTTGAATTCATGCCGCATGTCGCGCCGCATTTCCGCGGCATCACGCTCACCGCCAACCTGTGGCTGAACCGCGTGCAGACCCGCGAACAGATCGTCGAGCGCTTCCAGCAGGCCTATGCGGGCGAACCGCTGATCGAGGTAGTGGATGAAGCGCCGTGGGTCAGCCGCATCGCCGGCCGCCACGGTGCGCAGGTCGGTGGCTTCACCCTGGCCCCGTGCGGCAAGCGGGTGGTGGTGGTGGCGACCCTGGACAACCTGCTCAAGGGCGCGGCCACCCAGGCCATGCAGAACCTCAACCTCGCGCTGGGCATCGACGAACTGACGTCGATCCCGCACTGAACACGTATTCCGGAGCCCCCATGGCAGACCTTCTTTGGCAGAAGCCCGGCGTCGCCGTCGACGCCCAGATCCAGACCTTCCTCGCCGGCGATGACGTGATCCTCGATCGCGAATTCTTCCTGCACGACATCGCCGCCAGCGCCGCGCATGCACAGGGCCTGCAGCACATCGGCATCCTCAGCGCCGATGAACTGGCCGGCCTGCTGCGCGAGCTCGACGTGCTGGCGCAGGACTTCCGTGAAGGCCGCTTCGTGCTGGACACGCAGTACGAAGATGGTCACTCGGCGATCGAAGCGCGCCTGACCGAACGCCTTGGCGATGCCGGCCGCAAGATCCACACCGGCCGCAGCCGCAATGACCAGATCCTGGTTGCCACCCGCCTGTGGCTGAAGGAGAAGCTGCTGCGTGTGGCCCAGCTCAGCGCCGAGGTTGCCAAGGTCGCGCTGGACCGCGCGCGGGCCGAGAAGGACCTTCCGGTTCCCGGCTATACCCATATCCAGCGTGCCGTGGTGTCCTCGGCCGGCATGTGGTGGGCCGGCTGGGCCGAGGCCTTCATCGACAACGCCATCCGCGCGCGCGACACCCATGCGCTGGTCGACGCCAATCCGCTTGGCACGGCTGCCGGCTACGGTGTGAACCTGCCGCTGGACCGTGAGCACACCACGGCCGCGCTCGGTTTCGCCCGCATGCAGATCTCGCCGATCTACGCGCAGCTGTCGCGCGGCAAGTTCGAACTGGCCGCGCTGGAAGCGCTGGGCGGCGCCACGCTGGACCTGCGCCGCATTGCCTGGGACCTGTCGCTGTTCACCAGCGCCGAGTTCGGCTTCGTCGCGCTGCCGGCGCAGTACACCACCGGCAGTTCGATCATGCCCAACAAGCGCAATCCGGACGTGATCGAGCTGATGCGCGCGACCCACGCCAGCGTCGCCGCCGCGCGTACCGAGATCGAGCAGCTGCTGTCGCTGCCGTCGGGCTATCACCGCGACCTGCAGTCGTCCAAGGGCGCCATCTTCCACGGCTTCGGTCGCGGCCTGTCGGCGCTGGAACTGCTGCCGGCGCTGCTGGCCAACCTGGAATGGCGCGACGACAAGGTTCGCGCGGCAATCGACTCGGGCATGTACGCCACCGATGTGGCGGTCGAAGCGGCCGTGGCCGGCGTGCCGTTCCGCGAGGCCTACAAGGCTGCTGCCGCCGGTGCCGACAGCGCAGGGCAGGGGCGTACCCCGGAAGGCAGCCTGGCCGCACGCGTATCGCCGGGTTCGGCCGCCGACCTGCGCCTGGACGAACTGCACGCGCGCTGGCAGGCGCTGTCCTGATGGCCGGCACCGTCTACCTGGTGCTGGCCATGCGCCGGCCCGATTTCAACGCCGCCGCCGTGCAGCCGCACCGTGACTTTCTCGATGCGTTGCAGGCACAGGGCAAGCTGCAGCTGACCGGCGGTTTTGCCGATGGCAGCGGTGGCGCCTATGTGCTGTGCAACGTGGACAGCCTGGCGCAGGCGCAGGCCATCGTCGCCACCGATCCGCTGGTGACGATGCAGGCCTCCGCGCTGACCGTGCACGAATGGAACACCCGCTGAGAGCCTGACCGATGATCCAGCACGCTGCCCACGTCGCCTCGCCGTTCCCCGAACAAGCGCTGCCGCCGTGGCGGCGTGCGGTGCTGAAAGTCGGCAGCAGCCTGCTGGCCGCCGATGGCGGCGGCCTGTCACCTCGCCACGCGCTGGGCCTGGCACAGTTCGTGTCGGCCAATGTACTGGCCGGGCGTGAGGTGGTGATCGTCTCCTCCGGTGCGGTTGCGGCGGGGCGCGCGATCCTGCCGCGGGCCGATGAACCCGGTGCGGCGATGGCGGCGCGGCAGGCCCTGGCCGCGCTCGGCCAGGCGCAGCTGATCGGGCTCTGGCAGCGCTTCTTCGAGCGCCCCGTGGCGCAGGTGCTGCTGACCCACGACGACCTGCGCAACCGCCGCCGCTACCTCAACGCACGCGCCACGCTCAATGAGTTGCTGCGGCTGGGCGCGTTGCCGGTGGTCAACGAGAACGACACCGTGTCGGTGGACGAACTCAAGCTCGGCGACAACGACAACCTGGCCGCCACCGTGGCCGCGCTGGTCGATGCCGATGCACTGTTCATTGCCACCGACATCGACGGCCTGTACAGCGCGGATCCGCGCACCGTGGCCGATGCGCGGCCGTTGCACGACGTGCCGGAACTGAGTGACGAGGTGCTGGCGATGGCCGGTGGCACCGGCTCGCGCGCCGGTACCGGCGGCATGCGCACCAAGCTGGAAGCGGCGGCGAAGGCCGGTCGCCTCGGCATCGAAACCTATCTGTTCAATGGCCGCAGCGGTGACGTGGTGCGCGCGCTGGCCCAGGACCGCCTGTTCGGTACCCGTATCCACGCCGCGCGCAGTCGTGAGGCGGCCCGCAAGCACTGGCTGCGGCACGCGCCGCTGGTCGAGGGTGCGATCGTGATCGATGCCGGCGCGGCGCAGGCCATGCGTGAGAAGGGCGCCTCGCTGCTGCCCGGTGGCATCACAGGTGCGGAGGGCGTGTTCCGCCGTGGCGACATGGTGCAGGTGTGCTGGAACGCGCCACAGGGCCGTGTCTGCGTGGCGCGCGGCGTCAGCCAGTACGCTTCAGATGATGTGCGCCGGATCGCCGGGCGCCATTCGCGCGACATCGAGGCCGTGCTGGGCTACAACTACGGTGGCAGTGTCGTCCATCGCGACGATCTGGTGTTGCCATGACCGGTTTGAAGGACTCCCCGATGAGCGAAATCGAAGTGCAGGCGCGTGCCTGCCGTGACGCGGCCCAGATCGTTTCCGGCCTCGACAGTGCGGCGCGCCGCACGCTGCTGCTGGCAATGGCGCAGGCACTGGAAGTGAATGCCGGGCTGATCCTGGCCGGTAATGCGCGTGACCTTGCTGCCGCGCGCGACAAGGGCGTTGGCAGTGCCATGCTCGACCGCCTTGCGTTGGACCCGGCGCGCCTGTTCGCGATGGCCGAAGCGGTGCGTGAGGTCGCTGCGCTGCCCGATCCGGTCGGCCAGGTCACCCGCGACGATGTGCGTCCAAACGGCATCCGTGTGCAGAAGGTGCGCGTTCCGCTGGGGGTGATCGCGATGATCTACGAAGCCCGCCCGAATGTGACCGCCGAAGCGGCCGCCCTGTGCCTGAAGGCCGGCAATGGCGTGATCCTGCGCGGAGGCTCCGAGGCGATCCACTCCAACACCGCCATCGCCCAAGCGTTGTCCGGCGCATTGAAGGCCAACGGCGTACCGCCGGCGGCGGTGACCGTGCTGACCGACCTGCGCCGCGAAGCGATGCTGGAACTGCTGCAGCTGCATGAGCTGATCGACCTGGCCATTCCGCGAGGCGGCGAGGGCCTGATCCGCTTCGTTGCCGAGCATGCGCGGGTGCCGGTGATCAAGCACTACAAGGGCGTCTGCCACCTGTTCGTGGATGCCAGTGCCGACCTCGGCAAGGCCATTGATCTGCTGGTGGATGGCAAGTGCAGCCGCCCTGCAGCCTGCAACTCGCTGGAAACGCTGCTGGTGCACCGCGACGTGGCCGAAACGTTCCTGCCGCGCGTGGCGCAGGCGCTGGGCGAGCGCGGCGTGCAGCTGCGCGCCGATGCACTGGCGCAACCGCTGCTGCCGGGCAGCACCGCCGCCACCGAAGACGACTATGCCGCCGAGTTCCTCGATCTGGTGCTGGCGGTGCGCGTGGTCGACGACCTCGATGCGGCTATCGCGCACATCCGCACTTATACCTCCGACCACACCGAAGTGATCGCCACCGAAGACGCCGGCCATGCCGAGCGCTTCGTCAACGCACTGCGCTCGGCGGTGGTGATGGTCAATGCGTCCTCGCGTTTCTCCGACGGCGGCCAGCTGGGCCTGGGCAGCGAGATCGGCATTTCCACCACGCGCCTGCACGCGTATGGCCCGATGGGGCTGGAGGCACTCACCGTCGAACGATTTGTCGTGCGCGGTGAAGGGCAGACCCGCACGTAGATCCACGCCATGCGTGGATGCTCTTCGCGGTAGACCCCGGTGCCGACCAAGGTCGGCACCCACCAGAGAGAACGCCGACCAAGGTCGGCATCTACCGTGCAGCAGGGCTACACAACCTCGCGGCGGATGCCGATCGGCCGCGCGTGATCGTCCATGTGCAGCGTGGCGGCCTTGCAGCCCAGCAGGCGCTCGGCCAGCCCGGTGCTGGCCCCCAGGTCGGCGGCCACTTCGTTGAGGCTGGCCAGCGGCCGCGGCAGGCGCCGGTCGTGGCCGCGGAAGCGCGCGCGGTTGTACTCGGCCCAGCCGATCAGCAGTACGCTGGCGCACAGCAGCATCAGCGGCAACGCCACCAGCACATAGGGGTCGAACTGGCTTTGCCGTTCGTACAGCTGCTGCCAGGCCAGCTGGCCGCCGACCAGCCACGACACCAGGGTGACCAGTGGGGCCCACAGGTAGAAGTAGAACCCCCAGAACGCGAGGGTGACGAAGCCCCAGGCGGTGCGTTGGAAGCGTGGTTGGCGATGCGGCTTGCGGATCATCCGCGAGTCGAAGCGGTTGGACGGGCGTTGTGCGTTCATCGGATCCCCCGATCGGGACTGGTCCAGGTGGCGCGCTTGCTGCGACGGCGCAGCAGGGTTTTCGGCAACGCCACCAGGGTGGTGGAAAGGCTGATCAACCAGTACGCCATCGGGTACCAGATGACCCAGAAGTAGTTGCGTCCAATCTGTGTTTCGTAACGACGGTCGATGATCAGGCTGCTGGCGAACTGCAGCAGGCAGACCAGGGCCAGGATCACGCCATGCCACTCCGGCAGCAGGCTGGCGATATGCAGTTGCGGGGGCAGTTCGATGAACTTGCCCAGCGCCCACAGCACCACGATGAACAACATGGTGTAAGCCCAGATCACGCTGAGCACGTACTCCAGCAGTACGCCCCACATGCGCCGCTCCTTCCAGTGCAGCAGCGAGCGGGCGTGGCGCAGCATCACCTCCACGCCGCCCTGGGCCCAGCGCAGCCGCTGCCGCCACAGTCCCTTCAGGGTTTCCGGCATCAGGATGAAGCATAGTGCGTTGGGTTCGTAGCGGATGTCCCAGTGCGCGCGCTGCAGCCGCCAGCTGATGTCGATGTCTTCGGTCACCATGTCATCGGACCACCAGCCGACCTGGTGCAGGGCGGTGCGGCGGAAGCCGGCGATCACGCCGGAGATGGTGAAGATGCGCCCGTACACCCGCTGCGCGCGCTTGATCATGCCGATGATCGAGGAGAACTCGGCCACCTGCAGGCGTCCGAGCAGGGTGGAGCGGTTGCGGATGCGCGGGTTGCCGGTGACCGCGCCGACCCGGTTGCCGCTGACCAGGTGCCAGATCATCCAGTGCAGCGCGTGTTCTTCCAGCATCGCGTCGCCGTCGATGCACACCAGGTATTCCGAGCGTGCGGCGAGCGCCCCCATGCGCAGCGCATTGGCCTTGCCGAGGTTGCGGTCCAGGTGCAGCACGCGCAGCCGTGGGTGCTTTGCCGCCAGGGCGTCCAGCCTCGCACCCGTGTCGTCGCTGCTGCCGTCGTCGATGGCGATCACCTCATAGTCGGCCGGGTAGCGCTGGGCCAGCGCCGCGCCGAGTGTGTCGTCGAGGTTTGCCGACTCGTTGTGGCAGGGAATCAGCAGGCTCGCGAACGGTGGATCGACCATCAGCGGCGGGTCGTTGCGTGGGCGCGAATGGCGTTCGCGCCGGAAGTAGTAATACAGGCCGCCCGACATCCAGAAGAATGCCATCACCATCGGGTAGTAGAAGGCGAACTGGAACAGGACCTGCAGCAACGGATGCATGTCCATGTCACTTCTCCGGGTACGGGAAGTTGCCGGCGGACATTGCCGCGCGGGCATCGCGGGTGGAGGGCTGGTCGGCGATGAAGTCGTCCGGGTACCAGGCGAAGTGGTGCACGCCCTGCGCCTGCAGCTGGCGGATCTGCGCGCGCAGGCGCTCGGCAGGAATCGGTTGCCCGCTGCGCCAATCGACGGTCTGCAGTTCGAACAGGGTGTGCTGCAGCTGTGGGTCATGTGCACGCACCGCGGCCAGCAGCTGGTCGAGCCAGCGTTCCGGATGCTTGCTGCCTTCCATCCACGGCATCGCCATCAGTGCGGTCTGGTCGTAGGCCTTGTTGAACAGGTCCAGGCGCTGCGCGAACCAGGCTTCGCTCTGCGGGCGCAGCACCGGCTCCGCGTACAGGTTGCGCACCGTGGCCAGCTTCGGCCGCCAGCGCTGCGCGCTGTTGCGCAGCGCCAGGGTGAAGTCGATCAACGCCTGCGTGCGTGCGCTGCCCCCATCGCCGGGTGCCAGCGTGGGCAGCTCGGTATCGCGCAGGTAGCCATCGTCATGGAACAGCAGGCCCTCGAAGTAGGAGTTGACCGCCAGATCCTCGTAGATGTCGAGCATGACCTGGCGCGCCTGGGGATTGGTGAAGTCCAGCCGGTACATGCCATCGGCATCGCCGTTGCGGATCGCCAGCGCCTTGCGCTGCACCGGGTCGGGCAGCTCGAAGCCGAGTACCGGCAGCCATGCGTAGACCTTCACCCCCGCACGCGATTTCAGTTGCCAGGCGACGCGACTGAACAGGTCCGCGCGCATCGGCATGTGGCGGTTGGGGAAGTACAGTGCATCGGCGGTGTTGTTGCCGTCCGGATCGGCGAACGCCTGCAGGTAGACGTGCGTCGGTGCGATGCGCTTGACCCGCTCGATCAGTGCATCCAGATTGCGCGCCTGCTGTGCGGGCTCCGGATCGTAGACATCATCCAGGTCGATCTGCAGGGCACGGATGCCATCGAGCGCGACGTCGCGGCGCAGCTCGTAGGCCAGCCCCTCCACGGTCGGGTTGTCGCTGACCAGGAAGCGCGCCAGGCCATGCAGGTCGCTGGCCACCGGCGTGCTGCGGCCCTCCAGATCGAAGGACACCGGCATGCCCAGCTGCTCGGCGATGTCGTTGCTCAACTGGTTGTAGGCCGCGTATGGCCAGATGATGGCGCGCGGGCGCACGCCCAGGTGCTGCTCGATGCGCTGCACGCTGCGCGAGAGATCGGCGCGCAGGCGTTGCGCGTACTGCGCCTCGCTCTCATAGCTGCGCGTGGCGGGGTTGTAAACGCGGGTCACGACAGCCGGGGTGGAGTTCCCCTGTGGGTTGGCGAGCACCCCGTGGTGCAGGTCGTCGGTATGGCTGGCCACTTCGATCAGGCCGCTGTCGTGCATCTGCTTCAGCTGTGCCCAGGTGATGAAGTCGTCGCGGCCGAACGGCCGGTAGCCATAGTCGATGGTGCGGCCAGGTGCCATGTCCACGTAGTCGGTGATCACCGCCACCAGCGCCGGATAGCGGTAAGCCTGCAGCAACGGGAAGGCTTTGTCGTAGACGCTGCGCAGGCCGTCATCGAAGGTCAGCAGCACCGGTTTCGGTGGCAGCGTGGCGCGTCCCCGGGAGGCGTCGATCACCTGCGACAGCGACACCGGGTGGTAACCGTGTGCCCCCAGCCAGTCCAGATGGGCGGCGAAGTTCTGCGTGCTCACCGCATAGGTATCGGCATCCCCCTTGGCTGCGACCTGGTCGCGGATGTCGTGGTAGCTGAGGATCAGCAGGCCGTTGTCGATCGCATCGAGATGCAGGGCCTGCTGCGCGAAGGCCGGCGGCGCAGCCGACAGCAGCAGGAGCACGATCAGGCGCAGGATGCGGGTCATGTCAGTCTCCCCAGCGCAGTGCGGCTTCGAAGCCGATATGGCGTTCGCGATGGCCGTCGTAGACCGGCCGCGACCAGCGCACGCCATACTCGAACACGCGGCCCTGGCCCAGCTGCCACTCATGCATGTATGACACCGACGGCACCAGTGCACTGCCGAAGCCGTCCTGCCAGTAATCGCCCAGCGAGACGGTCAGCCGGTGGCGGAAGTGGCGTTCGTAGTGGCGCCACAACTGCTGGTCGATGCGCAGGCCGATCTCGACCATGCGATCACGCTTCGGGTTGAAGTAGGGAGCATCATCGCGGCTGCCGCGACTGGTGTAGGCACTGCCCAGGCCATCGATCAACCACCGTGGACGTGTCAGCAGCCGCTGCTCGACGCTGGTGCTGAACAGTTCGCGATGGTTGCCATCGTCGTAGCGGAAGCGGCTGGCGCCGAACATCCAGTGCGTGCGTTCGCTGCGCCGGTAGTCGACCTGCGCGCTGACGCTGTCGGCAGTGATGCCGGCCACGCGCGCCTGCATTGATGCATCCGGATCATTGCGTGCGGCGGTCAGTCCGGCATGCCAGTGGTCGTTGAACTGCCAGCCCACGCCGACGCGCAGGCCGGTATCACCGATGTGGTCGTTGGCGCGCTGCACTGCAGCTTCCGCATCCAGACGGCCGAATCGGTAGCGTACGCCCGCGCCCAGCCACAGCGGGTCGATGCGCTGGTCCTGGAAATCGACCGAGCGCCGGTCAGCGAAGGCGAACAGCCGCCAGCGATCGTCGAGTACGGGTGTCTGGACTTCCATGCCATAGCGGCGGTCGTCGTTGCCCAGTGGCGAGGTGCCACCACCGCCGGAACTGCGTCCGATGTCGGTCCATGCCTTCAGCTGCCAACCGCGGTGCGCGCGCCAGGCCTGGTCAATGCGTTCGACGGCGGGCTGGGTGGGGTAGCGCGCGACCAGATCGTCGTGCAGCGGTCGCGCCAGGTCATCGCGCTGCAGGGCGACGTAGGCTTCCTGCATGCCCAGCCGTGGCTCGATGTCGCGCGGGTCCAGCGCATGCGCCATCTGTTGCCGTTGCAGCGCCCTGCGTGGCCAGCCGCGCATCATGTACACGCTGCCCAGCGCGCTCTGCAGGCCGCCGTTGCCCGGTGCGATGTCGACCATCGATTCCAGATCGCGCTGCGCGGTGGGCAGGTCACCGCTGTAGGCGCGCACCATCGCCAGGTTGAGGTCGGCTTCGTAGCGCGACCAGTTTGGATACGGCGACTTGCCGTTGCTCCAGCGCCAGGCAGGTTCCTTGTCGCGCCACGCCTGCAGCAGGTCGACGGCCTTTTCCTGCTGCTCGCTTTCCAGGTAGGCGTAAGCCAGTTCCGAATGCGAGGCGTCGCGCGTCGGATCGCCTGCGACGGCCGCCTGCAGCACCGGAATGGCTTCTTCCGGATGCAGCGTGCCCATCAGCGAATCGCCGACCGCAGGCAGAACATAGTCGGGCAGGGCATGGCCTTCAGCCTGCAGTGCGCGGGCTTCCTCTCGCACCTGCGCATGGCGGCCCAGCCGGTTGAGCAGGATCAGCCGGTCCATGCGGATGCGCAATGGCGCCTGCACAGGTGGGGTGCCTTCGCTGCCCAGATAGCGCTGCATGCGCGCCAGGGTCGATTCGGCTTCTTCCAGCCGGCTGTCTTCGCTGCTGCTGTAGGCCAGGCTCCAGACCACCAGCTTGGCCAGGTAGTCGCCTTCGATGCGTTGCTTCTGAGCAGCGTCGAACAGTTGCGGGCGCTGCTGGTACAGCTCCCAGGCGCGCCAGGCATTGCCGATGTCGCCCAGGGTCAGGACGCGCAGCTTGAACAGCAGGTCGTCGTTGGGCTGCTGCTGGCTGGCACGCTCGATCGCGCCGAGCGCATCCAGCCAACGGGCCTGGTCGCGGTAGCGGCCGATCTCGGCCAGGGCCGCCTCGCGGTCAGGCGGGGCAGCGCTGCTGGCCCAGGCCAGGGCGGTACAGGCAAGGCCGACGCAGAGCGCCAGCCGGCGGTGGACAACCATTGGGGACCCCCTTGGCTTCCGAACCAGACAACCTGAAAAATGTGACGCACATCACATGCCAGATTTTGGGATGGCCGTGGCCTGCGTCACTCCCCTCGCGAACTCCCATCCAGCAGGGATGGGCGAAACCAGGACAGCGACCTGCAATGTCTTGTCTGAAACGAGAGTCCCCCGCACACCGAGTGGTGGCCTGGGCGGCGCTGCCGCCCCCATGCCCGATGCCGGCACGCGGCAAGGATGGGCATTCGTGGGCACTATCCGCCCGGAATTGTCAGCCCGGCGTCAAAATGCGCAGACGGGCTGACGAGCGGTAGGTGGGGCCGGTTGCGAGGCCCCACGTGGCTTACCAGAGGTCTTCCAGCTTGCGCGGCTTGCAGGCCACCCAGGAGGCGCACAGCATCAGGGTGGCGCAGCCGAACAGGAAGCTGAATGGGATCGTCCAGCCGTCGCTGACGGTGTGCAGCCAGCCGACCAGGAACGGCCCCAGGCAGCTGAAGCTGTAGCCCACGCCCTGCATGAACCCGGACAGCGCGGCCGAGCCGGTGGGGGTGCGGGTGCGCAGGTTGATCAGGGTCAGCGCCAGCGGGAAGGTGGACGGACCGACGCCGAGCAGGCAGGCCCACAGCAGCGGCGCCTTCATCGGGGCCACAAGCAGGCCGGTGAAGGCGATCACGAACGAGAAGAAACCGATCAGCACCAGCGGGAACGGGTTCTGCAGGCGCACCGCCATCGACGGAATGACCAGCGACGGCAGCAGGCCCAGTGCCGAGAACACGGCGACCATCACGCCGCCGAACGCGGGCGTGCCACCGGCCTCGACCACGATGCGCGGCAGCCAAGTGAACATCGAATAGGTCATCAGCGAGGTCATGCCGAACATGAGCGTCATGCTCCAGCCCAGCGACGTGCGCCAGACCTTGCCGTGCGGCTGTGCGGTGGGGTCGGTGGCGTCGGCCTGCGGCTTCGGTGCGTGCCTGGCCAGCAGCAGCCACGGCAGGGCGGCGGCCAGCGCCAGCAGCGCCCACATGCCCAGCGACACGCGCCAGCCCGCAGCATTCGCCACCGGCACTGCCAGCAGCGCCGGCAGCATCGTGCCCAGCTGCAGCACGCTGATGTACAGCGTGCTCATGGTGCCAACCTTGTTGGCGAAATAGCGCTTCACCAGCGGCGGCACCACCACGTTGCCGATGCCCATGCCGGCCAGTGCAACCACCGAACCGAGCAGCAGCGTGCCGACGTTGCCGGCGCTGGAACGCAGCAGCAGGCCGGCCATCGCCATCACCATCGCCAGCAGCGTGGTGCGTTCCAGGCCCAGGCGCCGCGCCAATGCCGGCGTGGCCACGCCGAACAGCGCGAACGAGGCGGTCGGCAGCATGCCCAGCACGCCGGTCATGGTGGTGCCGAAGCCGAACTGCTGGCCGAGCACGTCCAGCAGCGGGGTGATCGAGGTGACCGCAGTGCGCAGGTTGACCGCTGCCAGCAGGATCGCGGCAAACGCGAGGACACGACCGTGCAGCAGCGACGGCGAATCGGAAGGGGAGGAACTCATCGGTGGTCCTTGCAGGTGTCGCACGCCGCAGCAACGGCATGCAGCGCCGGCATCGGTCTACGCCGAAGCGGCAGGTGGGGGGGGGGGCTGCAGGAGGGCCGGCAGCGCGGCCATTGTACGTGCGCTGCGCGGCAAGGTCCCGTCACGCGGGCGGCCTGGCGCTTGATACAAAAAAACCCGGAGGACAGTGATGTCTTCCAGGCTTCTTGGTGACCACCGAAGTGGTCGGGGAGACAGGATTCGAACCTGCGACCTCTACGTCCCGAACGTAGCGCTCTACCAGACTGAGCTACACCCCGAAGGGAGCCGCCTATTCTAGCGATTCACCCCGATGGCGGCAAGGGGGGAATGCTGTTTTCTGCACACTGCCGAAGCAGTGCCACTTCAGGGAACAAAAAAGCCTGGACGATTTCACCAGGCTTCAATGCGACCACTTAAGTGGTCGGGGAGACAGGATTCGAACCTGCGACCTCTACGTCCCGAACGTAGCGCTCTACCAGACTGAGCTACACCCCGAAGGAGCCGCCTAAGATACCGTGTGAAGGCCAAGGCGGCAAGGCTTTTTTACAGCTCAGCGACGATTTTCCTTCTCGATGCGGTTCTGCTCGCGGGCTTCGAACCACATGCCGTTGAGGATGGCCACCGTCGAGGCGAGGCCGGCACCGAGAATCCAGGCGAAATACCACATGATCAGTCTCCTTCATTCCGGGTAGGTGCCGACCGTTGGTCGGCACACGTGCAAGCAATCAATACGCGTTCGGGTTGTTGCCCATCTCTTCGGTGGTGGTCTTGCCCTTCAGCACGCGGTACACCCAGGTGGTGTAGGCGAGGATGATCGGCAGGAACACCGCCGTGGCCAGCAGCATGATCCACAGGGTCAGGTGGCTGGACGAGGCGTCCCACACGGTCAGGCTGGAGGTGGGCTGGCTCGAGGACGGCAGCAGGAACGGGAAGATCGCAAAGCCGACGGTCAGGATGATGCCGGCGATGGCGGCCCCCGAGGCGATGAAGGCCAGGCCGCCGCGACGGGCCCGCAGCAGTACCGCACTGGCCAGCAGGCCGGCCAGGCCGAGCAGCGGGGCCAGGATCGTGGCCGGCATCGTGCTGTAGTTGCGCATCCAGCCGCCGGCGGCGCCCAGTTCAGCAGTCTTCAGCAGCGGATTGGTGGCGCCATCGGTGACCACCTGCGAGGTGATCTGGTAACCCGGCAGGCCGAAGGCCACCCAGGCGCCACCGACGGCGAACAGCACAAAGGCGATGATCGCGGCGATGCTGCCGAAACGGGCCGCACGTTCGGCCACCGGGCCGTCGGTCTTCAGCACCAGCATGGCGGCACCGTGGGCGACCAGCATCGACACGCTGAGCAGGCCGGCCAGCAGCGCGAAGGGCATCAGCAGGCCGAAGAACGAGCCGGTGTAGAAGATGCGCATGCTGTCATCGAAGTGGAACGGCACGCCCAGCACCACGTTGCCCACCGCCACGCCCATGATCAGCGCCGGGATGAAGCCACCGATGAACAGCGCCCAGTCCCAGGTGTTGCGCCAGCGCTCGCTGGGCATCTTGCTGCGGAACTTGAAGCCGACCGGTCGCAGGATCAGCGCGAACAGGATCACGAACATCGCCAGGTAGAACCCGGAGAAGCTGACCGCGTAGAGCGGCGGCCATGCGGCGAAGATCGCGCCGCCGCCCAGGATCAGCCACACCTGGTTGCCTTCCCATACCGGACCGATGGTATTAATCACCAGCCGGCGCTCAGCGTCGTTGCGGGCGACGAAGGGCAGCAGGGTGCCCACGCCCAGGTCGAAACCATCCATCACGGCGAAACCGATCAGCAGGATGCCGAGCAGCAGCCACCAGATCACGCGCAGCGTGGTGTAGTCCAGAAGAATGAAATCCATCTTGGTTCTCCTGCCTCAGGCCTGGCCGGCGGCCGGCGCCGAGGCATTGTGGGAAGCATGCGGCTGGGGCGACTGCAGTGACGGCAGCACCTCGTCCGGACCCTTGCGGATCGCCTTGAGCATCAGCTTGATCTCGACCACGATCAGCGCGGTGTAGATGGCAGTGAAGCCGGCCAGGGTCAGCACGATTTCATGCAGGGCCAGCCCCGATGCTGCATAGAAGGTCGGCAGCACGCCATCGACCGCCCACGGCTGGCGACCATATTCGGCCACGAACCAGCCGCACTCGATCGCGATCCACGGCGCCGGCAGCGTCCACAGGGCCAGCTTGAGGAACCAGCGCTTGTCCTGGAAATTGTTGCGGCAGGAGTAGTAGAAGGCCAGGGCGAAGAAGGCGATGAGGTAGAAGCCCAGGCCGGCCATCACGCGGAAGGTCCAGAACAACGGCATCACGCGCGGCACCGTGTCCATCGCCGCCTGCGAGATTTCCTGCGGGGTGGCGTTGAGGATGTCATCGCGATAGCGCTTGAGCAGCAGGCCGTGGCCCAGGTCCTGCCAGTGACGGTCGAACATCTCGCGCGCTTCAACGTCGTTCTTGTTGGCGCGCAGGCGTTCCAATGCACCGTAGGCCAGCTGGCCGCCACGCACGCGGTGTTCGGCGCGCTCGACCAGTTCCAGGATGCCGGGAATCGGCTGGTTCAACGAGCGGGTGGCGATCAGGCCCATCAGGTAGGGGATCTTCACCGCGTAGTCGTTCTGGTGGGTCTCCTGATTCGGGATGCCGAAGGCGGTGAAGTCGGCCGGCGCACGCTCGGTCTCCCACATCGCTTCGATCGCGGCCAGCTTCATCTTCTGGTGTTCGCTGGCGGCGTAACCGCTCTCGTCACCCAGCACGACCACCGACAGCGATGACAGCAGGCCGAACGCCGCGGCCACCGCAAACGAACGACGGGCCAGGTCCTTGTGCTTGTTGCGCAGCAGGAACAGCGCGCTGATCGCCATCACGAACACCGCACCGGTCACGTAGCCAGCGCTGACGGTGTGCACGAACTTGGCCTGCGCCACCGGGTTGAACACCACCGCCATGAAGTCGACCACTTCCATGCGCATGGTTTCCGGGTTGAACACCGCACCGGTCGGGTTCTGCATCCAGCCATTGGCCACCAGGATCCAGATCGCCGACAGGTTGGTCCCCAGCGCCATCAGCCAGGTCACCATCAGGTGCTTGACCTTGCTCAGGCGGTTCCAGCCGAAGAAGAACAGGCCGACGAAGGTGGCTTCCAGGAAGAACGCCATCAGGCCTTCGATCGCCAGTGGCGCACCGAAGATGTCACCCACGTAGTGGCTGTAGTAGGACCAGTTCATGCCGAACTGGAATTCCATGACGATGCCGGTGGCAACGCCCATGGCGAAGTTGATGCCGAACAGGACGCCCCAGAACAGGGTCATCCTGCGCCAGATCTCCTTGCCGGTCATCACATACACGCTCTCCATGATGGCCACCATGAAGGACAGGCCGAGGGTGAGCGGTACGAATAGGAAGTGGTACATCGCGGTCAGCGCGAATTGCAGCCGCGACAGTTCTACGACTGTCTGATCAATCATGGCCTGGCTACCTCGTTGGATAGTGCCGTTGCAGGTGGCGGGAAGGGTGGTCTACGGGGTGAATGATGTGACCGACTACTTCAAACAGCCTTGATCCAGATCAATGTATGAATGGGTATTCAGGAGGATCGTATGCCAACCCGATGAAGACTGCGACCGCCGGCCGCAGGGGGAGGCTGTTGCCTGCGCCTACAATGCCGTGTCTCCCCTGTTACCCGTGAAGACCCCTTGAGCGCTGCCGAAACGACCCCTGACGGCCTTTCCCCGGAAGCCGAAACGACCCGCCAGCGGCGTGCCCGCACCGCCTGGCTGGCCGATCTTGCGCGCTCCGCTCGAGGTCGCCAGCGTCTGGCGGCGCTGTGCATCAGCCTGTCTGGCGCGCTGCTGATCGGCCAGGCCGCTGCCATCGCCTGGCTGGTGCAGCAGGTGCTGGTGGAACGCGCACCGCTGGCGTCGGGCCTGCCGGTGCTCGCTGGGCTGGCGGTGATCCTGGTGCTGCGCACGCTGCTGGGCAGCGCCACCCAGGCGGCTGCCGGTGATGTGGCCGATGCTGCGCGGTTGGCGCTGCGCGAGCGTGTGTTCGCGCGCCTGCTTGGGCATGGGCCGCTGTGGCTGCGCCAGCGCCGCACCGGCGAGCTGGGCGAACTGATGCTGCATCACGGTGATGCGATCGAGAGCTATTACAGCGGCTTCCTGCCGGTGCGCACCGAAGTGGTGGTGGTGCCGCTGCTGATCCTGGCCGCAGTGGCCTGGGTGGATTGGGTGGTGGCGCTGATCCTGCTGTTCACCGCACCGCTGGTGCCGTTCTTCATGATGCTGGTGGGCTGGGGCGCTGAAGCCGCCGGCCGTGCGCAGCTGGGCGAGCTGGCGCGGATGAGCGGCCACTTCGCCGACCGCATCAAGGGTCTGGGCCTGCTGCGCCTGTATGGCCGCGGCGAGGCCGAACTGGACGGCATCGCGGCCGCCGCTGAAGGCGTGCGCGTGCGTACGATGAAGGTGCTGCGCATCGCCTTCCTGTCGTCCACGGTGCTGGAATTCTTCGCCTCGGTGAGCGTGGCGATGGTTGCGCTGTACCTGGGCCTGAGCTATCTGGGCCTGATGACGCTGCATGCAGCAGTGCCGACGCTGGGCGCTGGGCTGTTCTGCCTGCTGCTGGCGCCGGAGTTCTACGCGCCGCTGCGGCGGCTGGCCGCGCACTACCACGACCGCGCCAACGCGCTGGCCGCTGCCGCCGAGGTGGAGCGCCTGCTGCAGTCGCTGCCCGATGAGCAGGGCCTGATCGAGAACGAGATCGCGCCGCTGGCGGTGGAGCCGGCCGAGGCCGCATTGCCGCCGCTGCAGGCGCAGGGCCTGGTGCTGCGCCCGTTGGGCGCGCCGCACGACGTGCTGCAGCATCTGGATGTGCTGCTGGAACCGGGCCAGCGCCTGGCCCTGGTCGGCCCCAGCGGATCCGGCAAGAGCACGCTGCTGGAGGCACTGGCCGGATGGTTGCCGCCGCGTGCCGGCAAGCTGCAGCTGCGTCCCGGCGTGCAGGTGGCCTATGCCAGCCAGCGGCCGTACCTGTTCCACGGCAGCATCGCCGACAACCTGCGCCTGGCCGATCCCGGTGCCAGCGATGCGCGGTTGCGCGCAGTGGCCGAGGCCTCGCAGGTGCTGCAGTTCGCGCAGCGCCTGCCGCAGGGGCTGGATACCGTGATCGGCGAGCGCGGCTTCGGCCTGTCCGGTGGTGAAGCACGCCGCATCGGCCTGGCCCGCCTGCTGCTGCGCGACCCGCAGGTGCTGCTGCTGGACGAACCCACTGCGTTCCTCGATGCCGATACCGAAGCCGCGCTGCTGCGCAGCCTGGCCGCCTATGCACGTGGACGCAGCGTGGTGGTCGCCACCCACAGCCCTGCGGTGATCGCGTGGGCTGACCGTTGCCTGCTGTTGCCGGAAGGCCGCCTGGTCGAGCCGGCACAGGCGGTGCGCGCATGAGCCGTTCGCCTGATTCGCTGCGCGCGGTGTTCCTGCGCCATCGCCCGCGCCTGCTGCTGACCGTGCTGCTGCTGTGGATCACGATGCTGGCTGGCACCGCCCTGCTGGGCCTGTCCGGTGGCTTCCTGACCGCCGCTGCGCTGGCCGGTGCGGCCGGGCTGGCGCAGGGCTTCAACTTCTTTTCGCCGTCGGCCGGCATCCGCGGCCTGACCATGGCGCGCATCGTGTCGCGCTACTTCGAGAAGCTGGTCGGCCACGATGCCACGCTGCGCATCGCCCGCGACCTGCGCGTGTGGTTCTTCCGCCGCGCGCTGCCACTGGCACCGGCGCGGCTGGGGGCCACGCGTACCGGCGAACTGCTGGCACGCCTGCTGGGTGACATCAATGAGGTGGATGGCCTGCTGGTGCGTGCGATCGGGCCGCTGGTGGCGCTGGGTGCGCTGTCACTGGTGGCGATCGCCTCGGCCGCTGTGATCCTGCCGTCTGCGGCGGTACTGCTGGCGGTGCTGGCGCTGCTGATCGCCTTCGGTGTGCCGTGGCTGGGCGTGCGCGGTCGCGACGATGAGGAAGCCGACCGTGCCGCGCATCGTGCTGCCCTGCGTACCGCAGCCTTCGAAGGACTGGAGGGCGCGGGTGATCTGGCCGCGTTGCATGCCGATGCAGCGTGGCAGTTGAAGGTGCGCGTGGCGGCCAAGCAGCTGGCTTCGCGGGATCGTCGTCGGCGCTGGCGCCTGATCGCGGCCTCGACCCTGCATGGCCTGGTCGCCGGGCTGGGCCTGGTGGCGATGCTGGCGTTGGCCCTGCATGCGGCCGAACAGCAGCGCATCGCGCCGGAAATGGCGGCGGGTCTGGTGTTCCTCACCGTGGCACTGATCGAACTGTGGGCCGGCATGGGCCTGGCCTGGCAGTCGCTGCAGTCCGGGCGCATCGCCGCCGATCGCCTGCAGGCCATCGTCGAGCAACCGCCGACGGTGGAGGACCCGCAGGCGCCGCAGGCGGTGCCGCAGGCCGCGCGCGTGCATTGGGATGACGTGCACTTCCAGTGGCCCGGTGCGGCGCGGCCGGTGTTGTCCGGCCTGCAGCTGACCCTGGCGCCGGGCGAGCGGATCGCGATTCGCGGCGACAGCGGCAGTGGCAAGACCACCCTGTCGAGCCTGCTGCTGCGGTTATGGGATCCGCAACAAGGACGGTTGACCTACGGGGGCCGCGACCTGCGTGATTTCGCCCAGGGCGACTGGCACCGGCAACTGGCGTGGCTGCCGCAGAACGCGCCGGTGTTTGCCGGCAGCGTGGCCGAGAACCTGCGATTGGGTGATCCCGATGCCAGTGACGCCGCGTTGTGGGTGGTGCTGCGTCGCGTGCGCCTGGGTGAGTGGGCCGAGCGCAACGGTGGCCTGCAGACCTGGGTGGGCGAGAACGGCGCGACGATGTCGGCCGGCCAGGCACGACGCCTGGCGCTGGCGCGCGCGCTGCTGCGCAATGCGCCGATCCTGCTGCTGGACGAACCGACCGAAGGCCTGGACGTGGATACCGCGCGCGCGCTGCTGCAGGATCTTTCCGGATTGCTGGACGGGCGCAGCCTGCTGATGATCACCCACGACGACCTGCCCGACGGCGTGGTGGATGCGCAGTACCGGTTGCGTGATGGGGGAGTGGTGCGCGAAGCGTGAATGGTAGTGCCGGCCGCTGGCCGGCAACCTCATGGCGCTTGATATGGATACGCAATTGCCGGCCAGCGGCCGGCACTACCCATTCGAAGGGTTACCGCGAGAACTCGCGCAGCATCACCGCGATCGAGGCCACGTTGGCCAGCACGCACAGCCAGAACACCCACTGGAATCCGGCTTTGCGATGCTTGTGGCGGAACAGCGCCTGGCCCAGCAGCGCGCCCGGCCAACCGCCGGCAAAAGCCAGCAACTGCAGTGTGCGCTCGGGAATCCGCCACTGCTTTCGCTGCGCCGCGCGCTTGTCGTGGCCGTACAGGCCGAAAGACACCGCGCTGGCGAGCAGGCACCAACCGCCCAGCCACAGCGGCAGCACGCCGCTGACCGTCAGTGCGATCAACGCACCGAATGCGGCCAGCGCGAGGTTACGCCGCCATGCCACTTACAGCGCGTCGAGGAAGCCGCGCACGGCCGGGCCGAAACGCTCGAAATCGACGAGGAAGGCGTCATGGCCCTGCGGCGACTCCAGGCCGATGAAGCGCGCATCGGCACCGCCGGCGCGCAGGCCGTCGGCGACCTGTTGCTGCTGCTGCACCGGGAACAGGATGTCGGTGTTGGCGCCGATCGCCAGCGCCTTCTCCACCCGGATCTTCGCCAGCCCGGCCAGCACATCACCGTCGGCGTATTCGGCCAGGTCGAACCAGTCCATCGAGCGGCTCAGGTAGAGGTAGCAGTTCGGATCGAAGAAGCGCACGAAGCGCCGGGCATGGCCTTCCAGGTAGCTTTCCACCTGGAATTCCAGGCCGAACGGATCGTCGTCGGCCTGGTCCGAATCCAGCCGCACGCGGCCGAAGCGGCCATCCCATTCCAGTGCCGAACGGTAGGTGATCACGCCCAGCTTGCGCGCCATGCGCATGCCGGACTCGGGATACTCGGCATCGTCGTAGCGACCACCATTCCAGCGCGGATCGAGACGGATCGCCTCGCGCTGCAGCGAGCGGATCGCGATCGAGAACGGCAGTGCCTGCGCACTGCCGGAAATGTTGACGTGGCTGCGCGCAATGCCCGGGTGCAGCATCAGTACCGCGAGTGCGGTCATGCCGCCCATTGAATTGCCGACCACGCAGGCCAGCTGTTCGATGCCCAGGGCACGCACGACTTCGATGGCGGCGCGTGCGCCGTCTTCGATCGACAGCTCGGGGAAGTCGAGGCGATACGGTTGGCCCGTGGCCGGGTTGAGCGAGGCGGGACCGGTCGAGCCCTTGCAGCTGCCCAGCGAGTTCACGCACACCACGAACCAGCGGTCGGTATCGATCGGCTTGCCGGGGCCGACCATGCCTTCCCACCAGCCCGGTGCCGGGTTGGCCTCGTTGGCTGCCGCGTGTGCATCCGGCGAGAGGCCGGTCACGATCAGGATCGCGTTGCTGGCGTCGGCCGCCAGTGTTCCCCAGGTCTCATAGGCCACGCGCGCGCCGTGCAGGGCGCCGCCGCGCTTGAACGGGAAGGGCGAGGGCAGGGCGTGGAAGCGGGTGCCGGGCGGGATGAATTCGGTCATGCAGGCATTCTAGCGGGGCCGCATGTGGAGCTGGCGACACGCTGGTTTCCATCGGTGATGCAGGTAGTGCCGGCCGCTGGCCGGCAACCTCGCAGGCGCATCACGATTCATGAGGTTGCCGGCCAGCGGCCGGCACTACCGCGGCGCGTTACGGGAAGCGCAGCTCCACAACACCGTCGTGGGGCAGGCTCACCTTCACCGGTACGCTCTGCAGGTCATCCTCGCTGCGGTTGGCGCTGCCGGTGCGCGAGATGCGTGCCTGCACTTCCACTTCGCGATGGGCCGACAGCGGTGCGGTTGGCATCGGACTGTCTCCGTCGCCCAGCCCGACCGTGGCCGGGAATCCGGCCAAGGGCAGCTTGCGTGCGGCCACCGGCATCGGCGGTCCACCCACGGCGCGGGCCAGCACGAATACCTGGGTGCTGGCCGGCCACTCGGTGCCCTTCAACGCAGGCAACTGCACGCGCACCTGCAACAGCGCCGGTGGCGCCGCAACGGTTGCATCTGACGGTTGACCGGCGGCTTCACGGGCGATGGCGATCTGCGCCTGCAGCGCCTGCGCGGCGCCGGGCTCAAGCCGTGGCAGCAGGCCGCTCCACACATCTGCGGCCTCGGCATTCTTTCCGCGCTGGCGCAGGGCGATCCCCAGCAGCCAGCTGGCACGCTCGGCATCGGGCGCCAGCGCACGCGCCTGCTGCAGCCAGGCCATCGCGGTGCCATCGAACTGCTTGCCGGCATCGGCCTGCGCACGTGCCTGCGCCGCTTCCACCAGCACGCCGGGGTCTTCCGGGGCGAGAGCGGCAGCACGTGCGAAGGCATCCGCTGCGGCGGCGGCGTTGCCCAGCTCGGCCTGCGACCGGCCCAGCAGCGCCCAGCCATCGGCTCGCTGCGGGTCTCGCTTCAGTGCATCCTGCAGGGCCTGCACACCATCGCGCAGGGTGGCTACCGACGGGGTCGGTCGTACCTGTGCTGCACGCGGATCACCAACCAGCAGATACAGGCAGGCACCGGCCACGCCCAGCGCGAGCACGCCCACCACGAAACCGCGGCGACCGTGGTGGCGCAGCGGCCACAGCACCAGCGCCGCCATCAGTGCGGCCACCAGTCCAGCCAGCATCGGCAGCCAATGGCTCACCATCCGTCTCCTTCATCGGTCTTGCTGGCGGGGGCGGCAGCAACCGTGCGGCCACGGCGGCGGACGATGCCCAGTACCACCAGCGCGCCGGCGCCCAGCACCAGCAGCGGACCGCCCCACAGCAGCCAGGTGCCCGGCTGCAGAGGCGGTTGATAGAGCACGAACTCACCGTAGCGGGCGACCAGGAACTGCTTGATCTGTGCGTCGTCGCGGCCCTGCTGCATCAGCTGCAGCACCTCGCGGCGCAGGTCCTGCGCGATCTGCGCGTTCGAGTCGGCCAACGACTGGTTCTGGCACTGCACGCAGCGCAGCTGCGCGGCCAGGTCGTGGAAGCGGCGTTCTTCGGCGCCATCGCGGAACTGCAGTGGCTGCGGATCATGCAACGGCTGCTGTGCCAGCACGGCCAGGGGCAGCATCAGAAGCAGCAATGCCAGCAGCCAGCGCATGGGCTCAGGGCGCCGTGCGCAGCGTGCTGCCGGCATTGCCCTGGGCCTTCTCGATCTTCTCCAGTGCCGGGATCAGCTTCTCGTCGACCACGCGCTGGGTCATCGCACCGCTGTACTTCCAGCGCACGACGCCGCTGCCATCGACCAGGAAGGTCTCCGGTGCGGCGGTCACGCCCCAGTCGATCGCGGTGCGGCCTTCCACGTCGCTGAGCACGACCATGAACGGGTTGCCCAGCTGTTCCAGCCAATGCAGGGCATCGGTCGGTTCATCCTTCCAGTTGTAGCCGATCACGCGCACGCGCTTGCTCTCGGCGAAACGGGTCAGCACCGGGTGTTCCTCGCGGCAGGCCGCGCACCAGCTGCCCCACACGTTCAACAGGTAAGGCGCGCCGCGCAGTTCGTCGCTGTGCACGATCATTTCCGGGTCGTGCAGCACCGGCAGCGCGAACGCCGGCGCCGGCTTGTCGATCAGCGCCGATGGCAGCACGTCGCGCTGCGGATCGCCCGATTTCATCACCCCGTAGATCATCAGCCCGAGCAGGCCGAAGAAGAACAGCACGCCGATCACGATGGCTACCGGCGGCAGCGGGCGGGAGGGGCGCGGGGCGGGGGACTCGGACATGGAAACTCCTACGGACGACGGAAGCGGCGGTCGGCGGCGGTGATGAATCCGCCCAGGGCCATCAACAGCGCGCCCAGCCAGATCCAGCGCACGAACGGCTTGATGTGCACCCGGACCGCCCATGCATTGTTGCCCAGCGGCTCGCCCAATGCCACGTAGACATCACCATCGAGGCGTGCATCGATGCCGGCCTCGGTCATCACCTGGCCGCCGCTGGCGTACTGGCGCTTTTCCGGATGCAGCAGGGCCAGCTCGCGGCCGTCGCGGAACACGCGCAGGTGGCCACGGTCGGCGATGAAGTTCGGTCCTTCACGATGGTCCACGCCCTCGAAGCGCACCTCGTGGCGGCCGACCACCACCTGTTGGCCCGGTGCCAGCGCCACTTCACGCTGTACGTTCAGGGCTTCCACCAGCAGCGCACCGGCCAGGAACACGGCGATGCCGGCATGGGCGACGATCATGCCGAGCATTTCGGCGGTGAAGCGGCCATTGCCGCGCAGTCGCTGCCAGACGAAGCGTGCGGTACCGAACCCGACCCAGACCGCAGCGGCGACACCAAGACCGGCCTTCCAGCCGTTCTGCGGCGCCTGCCACCAGGCCAGCGCACCCAGCAGCACCGCCAGCCCCAGCCAGGGTGCCAGCAGCGCGAACGCGCGCGAGGGCTGGTCGCGTTGCCACTTCACCAGCGGGCCGAACGGCAGCAGCAGGATCATCGGTGCCATCAGCAGCAGGAACAGGCTGCCGAAGTAGGGCGGGCCGACCGAGATCTTGCCCAGCGACAGTGCATCGGCCAGCAACGGATACAGTGTGCCGAGCAGCACCATCGCGCAGGCGGTGGCCAGCAGCAGGTTGTTGGCCAGCAGCAGGGTCTCGCGCGAGGTGGCGGTGAAGCCACGGCGCGGATCGTCGGCGTCCACGCTGAGCTGGCTGGCACGCAGCGCGTACAACAGCAGGCTGCCGCCGACCAGCACCGACAGGAACACCAGGATGAACAGGCCGCGCGACGGATCTGCAGCGAACGAATGCACGCTGGTCAGCACACCGGAGCGCACCAGGAAGGTGCCGAGCAGCGACAGCGCGAAGGCGGCGATCGCCAGCAGCAGGGTCCAGCTGCCGAAGGTGCCGCGCTTCTCAGTGACCGCCTGCGAATGGATCAGTGCCGCACCGACCAGCCACGGCATGAAGCTGGCATTTTCCACCGGGTCCCAGAACCACCAGCCGCCCCAGCCCAGCTCGTAATAGGCCCACCAGCTGCCCAGCGCGATGCCCAGGGTCAGGAAGCCCCAGGCGACGTTGGTCCACGGCCGCGTCCAGCGCAGCCAGCGCGCGTCGACGCGGCCTTCCAGCAGTGCCGCCACCGCGAATGCGAACGGCACAGCAAAGCCCACGTAACCGATGTACAGCATCGGCGGATGGATGATCAGGCCCGGGTCCTGCAGCAGCGGGTTGAGATCACGGCCTTCCAGCGGGGCCGGATTCAGGCGCAGGAACGGGTTGGAGGTGAAGATCAGGAAGGCGAGGAATCCGACGCTGACGATGCCCATCACCGCCAGTACACGCGCCTGCACCGGTGCCGGCAGGTGCCGCGAGAACAGCGCCACCGCGCCGGTCCACAGCGCCAGCACCAGTGCCCACATCAGCAGTGAGCCCTCGTGCGCGCCCCACACCGCCGAGTAGCGGTAGATCATCGGCAGCAGCGAATTGGAGTTCTCGGCCACGTAGCGCACCGAGAAGTCCTGCTGTACGAACGCAGCGGTGAGCACCGCGAAGGCGCCGGCGAGCAGCAGCAGCTGTGCGAAGGCGGCTGGCCGTGCCACCGCCATCCATGCGGCGTTGTTGCGCTGCGCGCCGACCAGCGGCAGGCCGGCCTGCAGCAGCGAGGCGAGCAACGCGCACAACAACAGGATCTGACCCAGTTCGGGCAGCACTCAGCGCACCTCGGGTGCCGTCACCGGCACGTCATGCTTGCGATGGGCGTCGCCCATCTTGTCGGCCACTTCCTTGGGCACGTACTTCTCATCGTGCTTGGCCAGCACCTCGTCGGCGACGAACACATCGTCCTGCAGGCGGCCACTTGCGACCACTGCGGTGCCTTCGGCGAACATGTCCGGCAGGATCCGCGACGTGGTCACCGCCAGCTGGGCATCGCCGTCGGTCACTTCAAAACGTGCTTCCAGCGAACCCACCGGGCGGTTGAAGGAGCCCTTCACCACCATGCCGCCCAGGCGGAACCGCGACTGCGTATCGACATCGCCGCGCAGCACTTCCGAAGGCGTGTACAGGTAGGCGATGTTGCGTTCCAGCGCCATCGCCACCAGCGCGGTGGCCAGCCCGGAGGCGAGCAGGGCCAGTAGTACCCAGACCAGGCGGCGACGTTGTACCGGCGTCATCGTTCCAGCTCCGTCGACAGCGGCGCCGCAGCGTCCTGTTTGACGGCGCGGGTCTGCTGCCGCTGCTGGCGTGCCAGCGCCAACCGGCGTGCCACGCGCAGGCGCAGCCACGAACCGATGGCATCGGCGCCGAGCACCAGCACGAACACGGCGTAGGCGCCGATCACATAGGGCAGGTGGGTCATGATTGGGCCTCCCCGGCCGCACGTGCGGCATCGACGCGACCAGCGACCCAGGCCTTGCCGGCCTCGCGGTCGAGATTGTCGGCGCGGGCCTTGGCCAGCACCGAACCAGCGAACCAGAACTTGGTGCCGATCACCATCCACCACAGTGGCGCGATCATCGCGCTGCTGATCGCCGATTCACCGAACACGTTGATCGACTGGCGTTGGTGCAGGCCGCCCCACCAGTCCACCGAATAGCGGATCACCGGCAGCAGGCTGACGCCGACGATGGCCAGCAGGCCGGCTGCGCGTGCGGCGCTGCGGCGGTCCTCGATGGCGTGATACAGGCCGATCACGCCCAGGTACAGGAACAGCAGCACCAGCTCGCTGGTCATGCGCGGGTCCCAGTCCCACCAGGTGCCCCAGGTGCCCTTGCCCCAGATGCTGCCGGTCAACAGGGTGATCAGGGTGAAGCCTGCGCCCATCGGCGCGCAGGCCATGGCCAGGATCTCGCAGACCTTGATCCGCCAGATCAGGGCGATGGCGGCATACAGCGCCATCAGCGCGAACACGAACAGGCTCATCCAGGCGCTGGGCACGTGGATGTAGAGGATGCGGAAGCTGTCCAGCTGCTTGGCTTCCGGCGGCACCACCAGCAGCGCCTGCCACATGCCGACCAGCAGCACCGGCACCGCCGCGAGGTAGAACACCCGCGACCAGCGGGCAGCGAATCGGTCGAACGTGGGGGGCGAACCGAGTTGGTGGAACCAGCGGACAATCGGATTCATGCGTGGCGGCTATCCAGCAGGGGTGGATTGGCTCTCAGCTCGGTCAACTCAGAGAAATACGTATTGCAGCGGCGGTGGCCAACGGAGCCAGCACCAGCGCGACCAGCAGGCCGGCGCCCAGCATCAGCAGCGCACCGACCGGATCCTGTCCGCGTCCCGCCGCTGCCAGGCTGCCTGCACCGAACACCAGCACCGGCACGTACAGCGGCAACGACAGCAACGCCACGAGAATACCAGAGCGCCGGATGCCTACGGTCAGTGCAGCGACCACGCCACCGATCAGGCTCAGCAACGGTGTTCCCAGCAGCAACGATGCCAGCAACATCGGCAGCTGGTCATGCGGCAGATGCAGCATTTCGGCCAGCAACGGGCTGACCACGATCAGCGGCAGCGCAGTGGTGGCCCAGTGCAGCAGCACGCGCACCAGCACCAGCCAGGCCAGCGGCACCGGCGCCAGCAGCCATTGCTCCAGCGAGCCGTCTTCGGCATCGGAGCGGAACAGTGAATCCAGTGACAGCTGGCCGGCCAGCAGCACGGCCAGCCACAGCACCGCGCCGGCGGTGGCGGCCAGTAGTTGCGGTTCGCGGCCCTGGGCGAGCGCGAACAGCACCACCACCAGCACCGCGAACAGCAGCGGCTGCAGCGCATCGCCGCGGCGGCGCCAGAGCAGGCGCAGGTCGCGCTTGAGCAGGGCCGCTGCGGTCTGCCACAGGCCCGGTTCGGTGCCTGGCGCGATCATGCGGTACCGCCGAGGTCGAGCTGGCGGGTACGCACCGGCGGTGCGGCATAGGCGCCGTGGGTGGTGACCAGTGCAGCGCCGCCGGCACGCAGATGCGCGGAAATCATCCGGTTGACCAGGGTGATGCCCTCCAGGTCGAGGTTGGCATAGGGTTCGTCGAGCAGCCACAACGGCGCCGGTGACAGCCAGATGCGTGCCAGTGCCAGCCGCCGCTTCTGTCCGGCGGACAGATGCCGAACGAGAGTGTCCTCATAACCGGCCAGGCCGACGATGGCCAGCGCGTTGCCCGGCATCTGCCGTGCGCGACGGCCGTGCAGGCCACACAGGAAATGCAGGTTCTCCAGCGTGTCCAGATCGGGCTTCAATGCGGGCAGGTGGCTGAGGTAGGCGACGTAACGCGCGCGCTCGGCATTGCCGGCCGGCCTGCCATCGATCTGCACCTGCCCGGCACCAGGCCGGGCCAGGCCCGCCAGCACGCGCAGCAGGGTGGTCTTGCCGGCGCCATTGCCGCCTTGAACCAGCAGGGCTTCGCCGGCGTCCACATGGAAGTCCAGCGGGCCGAACACCGGCTCGTCATTGCGGGAAAAGCTCAGGCCGCTGGCGGCCAGCAATGCAGGGGTGTTCAAGGGGCAAAGGTCTTCATGCCGGAGTGCGGCGGCAATTGTAGCGGTGAATTCACAGGGTAGTACCGGCCGCTGGCCGGCAGGTGCGACCCGGCGTCGCAGATCGTCCCAGGGGTGGCGGCCCCCGGCCCGCCCCAAC
>NZ_JAXAXM020000013.1:72453-87151 GCF_047500745.2 Stenotrophomonas sp. FR024 | reverse complement strand
GGCGGGGGGGGGCCGCCCCGGGGCCGGCACTACCGACGCGCGGATTGCGTAAACTCGCAGGCCTGTTCCCCCACAGCCCAGGCCGATGCAACCGAACACCAAGCTGCCCAAGGTCGGTACCACGATCTTCACCGTGATGTCCCAGCTCGCCGCCGAACACGGCGCGGTCAACCTCGGTCAGGGGTTCCCGGACTTTTCCGCACCGCAGCGCCTGATCGATGAAACCGCCAGGGCGATGGCCGCCGGGCTGAACCAGTACCCGCCGATGACGGGTGTGGCGCCGCTGCGCCAGGCCATCGCGCAGAAGGCGTTGGACTGCTACGGCGCGCAGGTCGACGCGGACAGCGAAATCACCGTCACCAGCGGCGGCACCGAGGCCATCTTCAACGCCATCCATGCCGTGGTGCGTGCGGGCGAGGAAGTGATCGTGCTCGACCCGGCGTATGACTGCTATGAACCGGCGATCGATCTGGCCGGCGCCAAGGCCGTGCATGTGTCGCTGGATCCGCAGACCTTCGCCGTCGACTGGGACCGCGTGCGTGCGGCGATCACCCCGCGTACCCGCATGCTGATCGTCAACACCCCGCACAATCCGTCCGGTGCGATGCTGTCGGCGCAGGACATGCAGGCGCTGGCCGAGCTGCTGCGCGGCACGCAGATCTACCTGATCTCCGATGAGGTGTACGAACACATCATCTATGACGGTCGCCGCCACGAGTCGGCGCTGCGCTACCCGGAACTGCGCGAGCGCGCGTTCGTCATCTCCAGTTTCGGCAAGACCTACCACTGCACTGGCTGGAAGATCGGCTATGCGATCGCCCCGCCGGCGCTGACCGCCGAGTTCCGCAAGGTGCACCAGTACAACACCTTCACCAGCTTCGGCCCTGCGCAGTACGGCTTCGCCGCGATGATCCGCGACGAGCCCGAACACCACCTGGAGCTGGGTGCGTTCTACCAGGCCAAGCGCGATCGTTTCCGCGAACAGCTGGCCAGCACCCGGCTGAAGGCGCTGCCGGTGCCGGGCGGTTACTTCCAGCTGGTCGACTACTCGGCCATCAGCGACCTGCCGGACCATGAGTTCGTGAAGTGGCTGACCATCGAGAAGGGCGTCACTGCCATTCCGCTGTCGCCGTTCTACGAAAATCCGCCGGCCGGCCAGCGCCTGGTGCGCCTGTGCTTCGCCAAGAACGAAGCGACCATGGACGCGGCGATCGAACGCCTGCGCCTGCTCTGAGCGGAGGGTTGAACATGCAGGACCTGCGCATTTCACTCGTCCAGGGCGACACCCGCTGGCATGACCCGGCGGGCAACCGTGAGTACTACGGCGCGCTGCTGGCACCGCTGGCCGGCACCACCGATCTGGTGATCCTGCCGGAGACCTTCACCAGTGGCTTCTCCAATGAAGCCATCGCCCAGGCCGAAGGCATGGATGGTCCGACCGTGGCCTGGGTGCGTGAACAGGCCAAGGCGCTGGACGCGGCGGTGATCGGCAGCGTGCAGCTGCGTGATGGCGAAGGCGTCTACAACCGGCTGCTGTTCGCCAACCCCGACGGCGAGCTGCAGTACTACGACAAGCGCCACCTGTTCCGCTATGGCGGCGAGCACGAGCGCTATGCGGCCGGCCGCGAGCGCCTGAGCGTGGAATGGAAGGGCTGGCGGATCAATCCGCAGGTCTGCTACGACCTGCGTTTCCCGGTGTTCTGCCGCAACCGCTACAACGTTGAACGTCCACAGCAGCTGGATTTCGATCTGCAGATCTTCGTCGCCAACTGGCCGTCGGCACGTGCCTATGCGTGGAAGACACTGCTGCGTGCACGTGCGATCGAGAACCTGTGCTTCGTTGCCGC
Organism: Stenotrophomonas sp. FR024; assembly: GCF_047500745.2. Taxonomy (NCBI): domain Bacteria; kingdom Pseudomonadati; phylum Pseudomonadota; class Gammaproteobacteria; order Lysobacterales; family Lysobacteraceae; genus Stenotrophomonas; species Stenotrophomonas sp. FR024. The sequence goes on along the minus strand of NZ_JAXAXM020000013.1, from coordinate 85,304 downwards.
GGTGAACCGTGTCGGCGTCGATGGCAACCAGCTGCACTATGCCGGCGACAGCGCGGTGATCGACTTCCTCGGCCAGCCGCAGGTGGAAATCCGCGAGCGCGAACAGGTGGTCACCACCACCATCTCGGCCGAGGCGCTGGCCGCACACCGTGCGCGCTTTCCGGCGATGCTTGATGCCGATGCCTTCCACCTGGACGAGCAGGCCTGAGCGATGGCCTGAACGCCGCCGCACCAGCACGCGCGCCTGCATTCAACGTGCACGCGCGCGCTGCTAGATTCGCCGCCAGTCCGACCGAACTGGAACTCCTGCCATGAACACGTCCTTCGCCCTGCTGCTGGCCCTGTCCGCCGCATCGCTGGCCCCGGCCGCGCACGCCGCCGGCAACCTCGATTGCCAGCTGCGCTACAACCTGTCCGGCTGGTCGCTGATCTACAAGACCGCCTCCGGCAATGGCACGGTCACCTGCAGCAATGGCGCCAGCATGCCGGTGCGCATCCAGATGAAGGGCGGCGGCCTGACCGTGGGCAAGTCGAAGATCACCAACGGGCGTGGCAGCTTCACCGGCGCGGTCAGCGTCAACGAACTGCTGGGTACTTACGCCTCGGTCGGCGCGCATGCCGGTGCGGTGAAGTCCAGCAACGCGCAGGTGATGACCAAGGGTGATATCTCGCTGGCCCTGTCCGGTACCGGCAAGGGCTGGGACCTGGGCGTGGACGGCACCGCGTTCACCCTCAGCCGGCGCTGAGGCGCGACGGCTCGGCAGATCCCCAGCTGATGCGGATGTAGTGCTGTTCGGAATCGCTCAACAACCGTTCGACACCGAAACCATTCTTGAGCAGTTGTGCGGTCACGTCTTCGACGAGCTGCTCGCTGGCCATCACCTGGCTGAAGCCGAACACGAGATAGCGGCGGCCATTCTCCGAGCCGACCTGGATCGAGTTGTCGAGGTCGCGGTAGAACTGTTCGATCGGGCGCTTGGCGGCATCGGCGTTGGCGCGTGCCTGTTCGGCGGTAATGGTGATCATGGGCATCTGCCTGGTGTGGGAGAGCGCGCACGATAGCCAGCGCCCTGATGTGAATTCCGGGCGTGGCGCACAATGCCTTGTGTTTGCAGCAATTCCTAACATGCGGTGTGAGCGTCGATCCGCGCCGGAAAAGTGCCGCGCGGCGGTGAGCATCCTGCATCGACATGAAGTCATCGGTCAGGGATGGGTTCCAACGGCAGTGGGGGCGTGAAACGCGTCGCCCACAAGGGATCCTGCGGCCATCCGATGCTGTGGGCGCTCATGCATTTACGTTTCCTTGACCCTGCAGTAACCCCGCAATGCCTAACAGGGACGTCCCAGCGATTCTGCTGGGATCATTGGAGACGCTGGAATGGAGTTCAGAACGTCCGTGCTGCTCGTGGCCCTCATCGCCACGCCCGCCATCGCCCACGCCGAGGTCTGCCTGTCTGACAACGGACTCGTTGTGCCGTGTCCTAGCCTGTTGCCGCATCCGGTGACGGCCAGATTCGAGATCGGCACCCTGCCGCGTGTGGCTGGCTCGCCGTCGGAAATCTACATCACAGGCGGCGGCCAGGTGGATGGAACGAGTAATTTCTCGGTCTATGCCAATGGTCAGTTCCTGTGCCGTACCAATGACAATTACGACGGTGGCAACACCACGCCCATCCGCCATTGCACCGCGACCATCGCAACACCCGGGACCTATGTGATCTCGGCGTCGCGCAACAGTCCTGGCAACTTCCTCGCGCCGATGGACGAAGTGATCAACGTGCAGTAACCCGCTGTTCTCTGATCCAGGCCCCGGGGCAGGGACCTCGGGGCCACTGCTGCCCGCGTGGCAGCAGGGCGAGTCTTTCATCGTTACGATCGGCAGCCAGGCCTTCCGCCGTCGACTGACCGATCCCGCTGCAGCCACAAGGCCAGCAGGCCACACACGATGAGGGTCGGTGCCAGCAGCTGCACTGCACCGACCAACGCCATTGCCGCGCCGATCAACAGGTAGTAAAGCAGGCCGAACAGCGCGCCTGCGCTGCCGAGACAGTGTGGATAGCCGCGCAGGGCCTGGCCGAGCACATTGGGAATGGCAAGGCCGAAGCCAGTCACCACCGGCACCATCGCCGCGACCAGGGCAGGGTGATCATGCAGCAGCGCGGCCAGCAGGCCTCCCGTCAGAACCAGGCCTGCGGCGATGCGGATGCGCGTGGTTGCGGCAACGCCTGCACGCAGCAGGCGGCCATTGCCCCACGCGCCCAGTGCCGAGCCCAATGCCAGCACCGCGCCGCTGGCGCCGAACCAGGTGGCTGGCCAGTGCAGGCGCGCAAACAGGAAGGGGCCGAGTGCATACCAGCTGTACATCGCCACGTTGAAGGCCATCACCAGCAACGCGTGTGACCAGATCCAGCGATCGTGCAGCAGTTCCCGCAGCAGCGGCAGCATGGGCGTGTGCGGGATATGTGCAGGGCGGCTTTCGCGCAGGCCAGCCAGGCATGCGACTGCCAGCAGAACAGCTATCAGCAGCAGGCCGGACTGTACGCCGAGATAGCCATTGGCGGCGACCAGCAGCGTGCCCAGTGCAAGACCGATGGCCGGGCTCAGGGCCAGGGCCATGCCGATCCAGGAGAATGCCTGGGCCAATGCCGGCCCCTGCAGATGGTCGCGCAGCACGGTCTGGGTGACCACCGAAGCGGCGGCGGCGCCGACTGCGGCCAACGCCTGGGCCAGCAGCACCTGGCCGAAGCTGCCAGCCATCAGCCCGCCCAGTGCAGCCACTGCGAAGACGCCGAGGCCACAGAGCAGGGCGGGGCGACGACCGATACGATCGGCCAGGCGCCCCCACAGCAGCACGCCTGCAGCGAAGCCGAACAGGTATAGGCTCATGGCCTGGCTGGCGGCACTCGGCGGCAGGGCGAAGCGTTCGGCCAGATCGGCCAGGGCCGGGCTGTACAGGGTCTGTGCCAACTGCGGAAACATCAGCAGTGCAATGGTGAGCAGCAACAGGCGGCGCGACATGCGGGCGCTCCAGAAACAGGGCCGCGCATTGTGGTTGCGTCCGCAATGGCGCACTCTGTCTATCCTGTCATCGAATGCATGAAATCAGACATGGCCTGGTTGCAGCCGGATGCGCACTTCGACGCCGATGCCTGGGGCGCTCCGGTGCTGGGTATCGCGGCCTCATTGGCCGATCACGACTCGGGTTGGCACCAGCATGCGCGCGCGCAGCTGCTGTACACCCGGCAGGGCTGTACGCGCCTGACCTACGGTGATCGCATCAGCCTGCTGCCGCCCGCGCGCGCAGCGTGGATTCCGGGTGGGCTGCGTCATCGCGCGCAGATGCGCCAGGCGGTCGACTACCGTTCGTTGTACTTCGATGCCACCCTGTCGGCCCAGCTGCCCCGCCAGCCGGCCATCATCGGCGTGGGCCCGCTGCTGCAGGCCTTGCTGGAGCCGATCGCGCAGGCACCGTTCGACCATGACTGGCAGTCGCCGCGCGCACACCATCAACTGGCGTTGTGCGTGCTGGAAATCGCCGCTGCACCGGTGGCGCCGATGGACCTGCCTCTGCCGCGTGATCCGCGGATCGCACGTTGTCTGCCGCTGGCCGAACAGCTGCCGCCCGAACTGGGGGAGCTGGCCGCGCGCACGGGCCTGAGCGCGCGTACTGTCGGTCGGTTGATGCAACGCGATACCGGCATGAGCTACCAGGCCTGGCGTCAGCAATGGCGCCTGATGCGGGCCATGGAGCTGCTGCTGCTCGGCCATCGCGTCGCGCATGTGGCGCAGGACACCGGCTTCTCCGCCGAGAGCCCGTTCATCGCCTTCTTCCGCAGCATGACCGGCACCACACCCGCCGCGTTCCAGCGCCACGCAAAAGGGGACGGAGGGGATTAAGTCGCTTTCGCCCCTTCGACACACGCCGTGGCAAAAACGACTTAATCCCCTCCGTCCCCTTTTTAAAGAAAAACCCCGGCCGGAGCCGGGGTTTTTCATTTCAGTCGGATCGCTGATCAGCCGCCGCGCGGGCCGCTGCGGCGCGGGCCGCCCGGACCGCGGTTGCCACCGGGGCCGCCCGGGCCTCGGTTGCCACCCGGACCACCGGGACCACGGTTACCGCCCGGGCCACGGTTGTTGCCACCGCCCGGACCGCGACCGCCCGGACGGGCGCCCTGCGCCGGCTTCGGGCTGCCATACGGGTTGAAACCCGGGGTGGCGTGGTCGGACGGGAAGCTCGGGGCATTGCCCGGATGGCCGTACGGGTGCTTGTTGCCCTGGCCCTGCGAGCGGTTGCCCGCGCCGGCCGGACGACCCTGGCCGCCTGCGCCGCCACGGCCTTCACCGCCGAAGCCGCCACGGCCCTGGCCGCCACCGGCGCCAGCACCCGGCCCCTTCGGCTTGCCGTACGGACGGCCCTGGCCGCCTGCGCCCGGACCACGGGCACCCGGGCCACGTGCGCCCGGACCGGCATTGCGATGGCCGCTCGGGCCGGTGCTCACGCCATCCGGCACGTACCAGGTGCGGAACGCGGCCGGGTTGCCTTCCGGCAGCGAACGATCGTTCTTCTGGGCACGCTGCTTGAACGGCTTCTGCGACTGCTTGGCTGCCGCTTCACCGCTGACCGTCAGGCCGCCCTTGAAGCCGCCACCCTTGCCGCCGCGACCACGGCCGCGGTCTTCGCGCACGTTGTCGAAGCGACGCAGCTCGCGACCTTCGTCAGCGGTGTTGTGGCCGTTGACGTAGGCGTTGCCGCGGCCACCTTCGCGCACGCGCACGGTGGTCTTGGCGGCGCGGCGCTGGCCGATCACCGGCTGCAGGGTCAGTGCCGACGGTGCGCCTTCTTCCAGCTTCAGCTGCGCGCGCAGGGCTTCAACCTGCGCGGTGCCCAGTTCCACCGAATGGCCACGGGCCAGTTCGCGCGGCAGGCTCACCTTGCCGTAGCGGGTGCGCTTCAGGCGGCTGACCTGGCAGCCCTGCGATTCCCAAAGACGACGCACTTCGCGGTTGCGGCCTTCCTTCACCACGACGCGGAACCAGTCGTGCGAATCGGTGCCGCCGATGCGTTCGATCTCGTCGAACTTGGCCGGGCCGTCTTCCAGTGCCACGCCACGGGTGAGGCGGTCGACGATGGCGTCGGAGACCTTTTCCTCGCCTTCCGGTGCACGCACGCGCACCACGTATTCGCGCTCGACCTCGAACGACGGGTGCATCATGGCGTTGGCCAGTTCACCGTCGGTGGTGGCCAGCAGCAGGCCGGTGGTGTTGATGTCGAGGCGGCCGATCGCGATCCAGCGCGCGCCCTTCAGCGGCGGCAGCGATTCGAACACGGTCGGGCGGCCTTCCGGATCATCGCGGGTGGTCACTTCGCCTTCCGGCTTGTTGTAGACCAGCACGCGCGACGGCTCGGCCAGGGCGGTGGCGACGAAGCCACGGCCATCCAGTTCGATCTTGTCGCCGCTCTTGACCGACATGCCGGTCTGCGCGACTTCACCGTTGACCTTGACCAGGCCTTCGGCGATGCGCTGTTCCAGCGCGCGGCGCGAGCCAAGGCCGGCCTGTGCCAGCACCTTGTGCAGGCGTTCTTCCAACTTGAACTGTTCGGAGGTGGCTTCGCGCTTGAGCGAGAGCTTGTTCAACGACAGCTTGCGAGGGGTGTCACTCATCAGTTTTGCTCCGGCCGACGGTTTCGAGGTCGGCCTCTGGTTCGGAATCGGCTTGGTCAACAGCCACGGTCGTCATCGCGACGGCGTTGTCTTCGCGTTCGTTCACTGGCACCGCGCGCTCGCCCGGCGCGGAATCGGGGTGCCCATCATCGAGGGGCGAAGGTGCTTGCTCATCGGAAGCCGGCGCAGGGGCTGCGTCGGCGGAATCGGGGGTGTCACTGCCGGCCAGGCCGGCATCATCGTTCGCGGCAGCGCCTTCGTCGCCGGCCGAGAGGTCAGGACCGTCGGCGCTTGCCGCTGCCGGTGCATCGCGGTCCAGGGACAGCTGGGGTTCCAGCTCGCCCAGGTCCTTCAGTTCCGACAGTGGCGGCAGCTCATCCAATCGCTTCAGGCCGAAATAATCCAGAAAGCCCTTGGTGGTGCCGAACAGCGCCGGCTTGCCAGGTACGTCGCGGTGGCCGACCACGCGGATCCACTCGCGTTCTTCCAGCGCCTGGATGATGTTGCTGCTGACCGCCACGCCGCGCACCTGCTCGATCTCGCCGCGGGTGATCGGCTGCCGGTAGGCGATCAGCGCCAGGGTTTCCAGGGTGGCGCGGGTGTAACGGGTCTTGCGTTCGGTCCACAGCCGGCTGATCCAGCCATGCACTTCGCCGGTGACCTGGTAGCGGAAGCCGGATGCGACCTCGACCAGTTCCACGCCGCGGCCTTCGCAGGCTTCGCGCAGCCGTTCCAGTGCGCGTTCGATGCTGCCCGGCGGTGCCGGTTCCTCTTCCGGGAACAGGTCCTTCAGCTGGGCCAGGGTGAGCGGCTGGCTGGAGGCCAACAGGGCACCCTCGACAATGCGGTCGATCAGCGATTGATCCATCGGCAGTCAGCGCTCACTCGTCCGCATTGGCGGCGTCGTTGTCGTCGAACTCGCTGCTGAACTGCAGCGGGGCGTTGGTGTTGCCGGCGGCCAGCGATTTCACGTAGATCGGCGCCAGCGGTTCTTCCTGGACGATGTCCAGCAGCTGTTCCTTGGCCAGTTCCAGCACCGCCAGGAACGTGACCAGCACGCCCAGCTTGCCTTCTTCGGCCGTGAACAAGCCTTCAAAACGATAGAACTTGCCATCTTCCAGGCGTCCCAGCACTTCGCCCATGCGTTGCCGCACGCTCAGTGCCTCACGCTTGATGGCGTGGCCGCTGAACAGCTCGGCGCGCTTGAGCACGTCGTGCAGCGCCAGCAGCATCTCCTTCAGATCCACCGGCGGCGGCAGTTTCACCGTAGCGCGTTCGGGCATGAAGGCATGGGCCAGGCTGGTGTCGCGGTCCTGGCGGGGCAGGGCGTCGATGTCCTCGGCGGCCTGCTTGAAGCGTTCGTACTCCTGCAGCCGGCGCACCAGCTCGGCGCGCGGGTCGGCCTCATCGCCTTCCTCGCTGACCGGGCGCGGCAGCAGCATGCGCGACTTCACCTCGGCCAGGATCGCCGCCATCACCAGGTACTCGGCGGCCAGCTCGAAGCGCAGCTCGCGCATCACGGTGATGTATTCCACGTACTGCCGGGTGATCTCGGCGACGGGAATGTCCAGGACATCCAGGTTCTGGCGGCGGATCAGGTACAGCAGCAGGTCCAGCGGGCCTTCGAAGGCATCCAGGATGACTTCCAGCGCGTCCGGCGGAATGTACAGGTCCTGCGGAATCTGCAGGACCGGTTGCCCATGCACCACGGCCAGCGGCATTTCCTGCTGCTGGGGGGCGGGCGGCCGGGTTGGCGGGTTCGCGTCGAGCGCGAGTTCGGAAGTCATCTAATGGACATCAGGATTGCAACGGACCAGTCGCGGCACCGGGTTCGCCGGGCCAACGCCACGGAGCCCCAGGGCACCAGACACGCCGGGATCGGCGCGATTCCACACATATCAAACAGCAGGACGCGCCGCAGGAAACGGCAGCGACGGAACTACGGGGAGGTCGTCTACGTGGCCCGGCCAGGTGGTCCGGTTTGAAGCAGCGGGACGGTCGTCGGGGGCTGCGTTGGCCGCAAAAACCGACGGGCTGCTGCATCCAGCCACGTGCAATGGAGTCTAGGGTAAGCCTTTGTTGCGCCAGTGTCCAGCCGGGCCGGGGCAGGGGCCGCATTGGCTAGAATCTGCGGACCCGACAACGCAAGCGAGGAAATGCCGGTGTGGTATGTGATCGAAGGGTATGACGGCCAGGATGTGCTGGCGCAGCGGCTGCAGGCGCGGCCGGAACACCTGGCGCGGTTGCACGCGCTGCGCGACGAGGGACGCCTGCTGCTGGCCGGCCCCTGCCCGGCGGTGGACAGTGAAGACCCCGGCCCGGCCGGTTTCAGCGGCTCGGTGGTGATCGCGCAGTTCGAGTCGCTGCTGCAGGCCCAGGCCTGGGCCGACGCCGACCCGTACGTGGCCGCCGGCGTCTACACCCGCGTGCAGGTGCGACCGTTCCGGAAGGTGTTGCCGTGAACGCGGAACGGATCTCGCGAATGCGTGATGCGCTGCAGCATGCGCTGGCGCCAAGCGTGCTCGAGATCGAGGACGACAGTCATCGCCACGCCGGCCATGCCGGTGCGCGCGATGGCCGCGGCCATTTCAACGTACATGTGGTCAGTGAACGCTTCGCCGGACTGGGCCCGCTGGCCCGGCATCGCGCGGTGTACGCCGCGCTGGGGACGATGATGGAGACCGATATCCACGCGTTGTCCATCCGCGCGCAGACCCCGTCAGAACAGGGCTGAGCCCTTGTCCCACGCTGTCCTGGCGGGTCCCTGCGGGGGCTCGCTGCAGACAGATTTCCATGTCCATTTCGGGACATTCGCCTAACGGACTGTTTACAAGCCCAGATGGAAACGCTTACATTCCGCGCCAATGCTGGTAGGTCCAAGCCGTGGAGGGCGGCTTCGTGAACAAGGCAGCTATCACAATCAAAGACGTCGCTCGCGAAGCCCGGGTCTCCGTGGCCACGGTTTCCCGCGCGCTCAACGGGCATGAAAATGTCGCCGAACCGGTCCGCCAGCTTGTGCTGGAGGTGGCCGCACGGCTGCGTTACACCCCGCACGCCGCCGCCCGCAGCCTGAGCAGCCGCCGCACCAATACGGTGGGCGTGGTACTGCCTGACCTGTACGGCGAATTCTTCTCCGAACTGATGCGTGGCATCGACAATGTCGCCCGTAGCCGTCGCCAGCACCTGCTGGTGTCCAGCTACCACGGTGACCAGGAGCAGCAGGGCGCGGCCCTGCGCGCCATGCGCGGCCGCGTCGACGGCCTGCTGGTGCTCTCGCCCTATGCCGAGAGCCCCGGTTTCCTGACCGACAACCTGCCGCAGTCGTTGCCGACGGTGTTGATCAACACCTATCTGCCCGGGCAGGACCACCCGGTGCTGAGCATCGACGACCATGCCGGTGCGATGGCGATGACCCGCCATCTGCTTGACGCCGGCCACCGTCGCATCGCTTTCATTTCTGGCCCGGATCTCAACTTCGACGCGCGCGAGCGCCTGCGCGGCTTCCGTGACGCGCTGGCGGCTTTTGGCGGTGGCGCCGAGGGCATCGAGCTGCCCGGTGATTTCGACGAAGCTTCCGGCCATCGCGCCGGTCAGGAGTTGCTGGCAGCCGGAGCGCTGCCTGATGCCGTGTTCGCCGCCAACGACATGATGGCCTTGGGATGCCTGTATGCATTCACGCAGGCCGGTGTCCGTGTTCCGACAGATGTCGCCCTGGCGGGTTTCGATGACATTCCACTGGCGCGTTTCGTCCACCCGTCGCTGACCACCATGCAGGTCAGCATCGCCGAGCTCGGCGACCGGGCCATGACGCGCCTGCTGCAGTTGATGGACGGCACCTCCACGGACGGGACAGGGGACAAGCAGACCCTGGTTCCCCGCTTGATAGTTCGCGATTCCACCACTCCGCCATCGGGCCATTGAAGCCAGAGGCGTTCCTTCTTTTTTGATTGATCGCAGGGACCGCGCGAGCGGTCACCGCCACCCGGAGATTGAGTTGATGATGCATACCACCTTCCGCACGCCGGCACGCCGGCTGCTGAGCACCGCACTGGTCAGCTGCCTGATGCTGGCCGCCGCTCCGAACGTCATGGCGCAGTCGGCCAATGCCAGCCTGCGCGGCCAGGTTTCCGGCGCCCAGGCCGGCGCCGAAGTGACCGCCACCAACCTGGCCACCGGCACCGTCCGTCGCGGCACCGTCCGTGCCGATGGCAGCTACTCGCTGATGGGCCTGGACCCGGGCACCTATGACGTGGTCGCCAACGGCCAGTCGCAGAAGGTCACCGTCACCGTGGCCTCGACTGCTACCCTGAACTTCGCCGGTGCCGCCAGCAGCAACCCGGGTTCGACCGCGGCCACCAACCTGGACACCGTCAACGTTGTCGCACCGACCCTGCTGCAGGAAGTGCGCACGTCCGAAGTCGGCAAGACCGTCAGCCTGCAGCAGATCCAGACCACGCCGCAGGTCTCGCGCAACTTCCTGGAGTTCGCCGACGCGGTGCCGGGCATGATCTTCACCCGCGATGCCAAGGGCAACACCTCGCTGCGTGGCGGTGCCACCAACTCCGACGGCACCAACGTCTATATCGATGGTGTGGGCCAGAAGAGCTACGTGAAGGGTGGCGGCATCTCCGGCCAGTCCGGCAGCGCGGGCAACCCGTTCCCGCAGCTGGCCATCGGTGAGTACAAGGTCATCACCGGCAACTACAAGGCCGAGTACGGCCAGGTGTCCAGCGCCGCGATCACGGCTGCGACCAAGTCGGGTACCAACGAGTTCAAGGGTGAGACCTTCTACCGTTATACCAACGAAAGCATGCGTGCGATGACCCCGGCCGAACGCCAGCCGGGCAAGAGCAAGGAAGACTCGGCCGAGAAGGAATACGGCTTCGCGCTGGGTGGCCCGATCATCAAGGACAAGGCCCATTTCTTCGTCACCTATGAAGCCAAGCGCTTCGATCTGCCGGTGACCATCGCGCCGGACGGTGCCGTCACTCCGTCGGCCGCCAATCTGCCCGCCGATGGTCTCGCAGGTCTCGGCCCGGCCAGCCAGCCGTTCCAGCAGGACCTGATCTTCGCCAAGATCGACTTCGAGCCGACTGACAACGATCGCATCGAACTGACCTTCCAGGACCGCGACGAAACCCAGCAGCAGTTCAGTGGCCAGACCGCGAAGGTACACGGCAAGGTCGTGGACAACACCGACCGCCGTTATGCGCTGCGCTGGAACCACAGCGGTGAGCGTTTCTACAACGAGTTGATGGTGACCCACGAGGAGGCCTTCAACAATCCGCTGCCGTTGACCATGGGCAACGGCATCATCTACACCGCACCGGATTTCGGCGACTCGGACGCCAACCGCCCGCAGGAGAAGACGCTCGTCCAGGTTGGCGCGGCTGATGCCTTCGCCTCGCAGGTGAAGGGCCAGAAGGGCTGGGCGATCGAGGACAACCTGACCCTGGACGGCCTGCAGTGGGCGGGCGACCACACCATCAAGATGGGCGCCAAGTACAAGCAGATCGACCTGTACGCTTCCGACGCGGCGCAGATCAACCCTCAGTTCTCCTACACCATCGACAACCCGGCGTTCCCCTCGAGCACGCCGTATAAGGCGCAGTTCACCAAGGCCAGCACCGGCGTCACCGGCGTGCAGTCCGAAGTGCGCGCCAAGGTCAAGCAGATCGGCTTGTTCATCCAGGACGACTGGCAGGTCAATGACCACCTGCAGCTGAATATCGGCCTGCGCTGGGACTACGAAAAGAACCCGGTCTACACCGATTTCGTGACCCCGCCGGAGGTCGTGAAGGCCCTGTTCTCGCAGGATCCGAACGCGCCGGCGGGCGTGTCCCAGACCTATGCGCAGACGCTGGCGCTCAGCGGGCTGAACGTCAACGACTACATCAGCACCGGCCACAACCGCAAGAACTTCAAGAACGCCTGGCAGCCGCGCCTGGGCTTCTCGTATGACGTCAATGCCGACGAACGGCACGTGTTCCATGGTGGCGCCGGCCGTTCCTATGACCGCGACCTGTTCGACAACCTGGCACTGGAAACCACCAAGCTGGCGCTGCCGCAGCCGACCGTTTACTTCCGCAACCCGGCCACCGGCAACTGCATGTACGGCCAGACTCCGTGCTTTGACTGGAACCCGAACCTGATGAACGGCATCGAGAACGTGCAGGCACTGCTGGGTTCCACCAGCAATGAAGGCATGGAAGTCGATCTGCTGAACAACAACATGAAGGTGCCGTACGCCGACCAGTTCAGCCTGGGCATGAGCAACCAGTTCGGTGAGTGGCTGACCGACGCGACGATTTCTCGCACGCTGACCTATGATGGGTTCGCCTTCACCCTGGGCAACCGCTTCAACAACGGCAACTTCTTCGATAACCAGATGCTGTGTGGTGCCAAGGAGCCGACCTACGGCCAGCCGTGGAACTGCAACATTCCGGGCTTCGGCAGCCTGATCATCGGCCAGCAGGGCATCAAGACCCGTTCCACCCAGGTGCTGCTGTCGGCGCAGAAGCCGTACAGCAAGGAAAGCGGTTGGGGCACCTCGATCGCCTATACCTGGACCAACGCGCGTCACAACCGAAACATCAACGAGCATTACTCGTTCGATCGCGGCACCATCGGTGAGTACCCGACCATCAAGTCCAACGGCGCGCCGCGCCATCGCCTGGTGGTCACCGGCTCGTATGACGGCTTCTGGGGCATCACCTTTGGTGGCAAGCTGACCCTGGCCACGCCTACCCCGGGCAATGACTGGTCCTGCATCGCGCAGGCTGGCACTGCCAACTGCCTGCCGACTCCGGCCGCGGGTACTCCGGGTGGCAATGGCCGCTTCCTGCTCGGTGGCAAGATCTTCGGCTACCGCTCGCTGGACCTGCAGGCGACCAAGACCTTCAAGCTGGCCGGCGATACCGAGCTGTATGCGCGTATCGACATCATCAACGTGCTCAACTTCGACAACTTCTCGAACCTGAACTACGTGAAGAGCGATGGCAAGCTGCTGGTGAGCTACAACGAGACCGGCGATGTGATCGGTACCCCGCGTCAGGTGAAGGCCGAAGTGGGCTTCCGCTTCTAAGCGGATCCGCCTGAAGCAATACCCCGATGCCGCCGCTCCGCCGGCGGCATCGGCAGGAAGAAAAAAGGCAATGGCCGGCCCCGTGCCGGTCCATTGCCCATGCC
>NZ_JAXAXM020000013.1:0-72443 GCF_047500745.2 Stenotrophomonas sp. FR024 | reverse complement strand
CCCCATGCCGCTGCCGGCCAGGCGGCAGCGGCATGGGCAATGATCGCGGTGTCAAACCACGTTTTTCGTGGTTTTTTCAGAACGCATCTTGTAAACGATTTCAGATCATTGGACGGTATGCTTTCCCATCGATCAGACCACCGGAGAAATCGCGCCATGCAGGCACGCCATCTGTTGTCCGCCGCAGCGTTGAGCCTGGCCGTGGCCGCCTGCCAGCCGGCCCAGCAGGAACCTGCCAAGCCGCGGCCGCCGGTGATCCTGATCGAGGCCGACGCACCGCCGCGGCCGATGAAGCCGGTGCTGCCGCCGCTGTTCGATGACATCGAGCGGCGTACCTTCCAGTTCTTCTGGGATACCACCAACGAGATCAACGGCCTGACCCCGGACCGCTATCCGTCGCGACCGTTCGCCAGCATCGCCTCGGTCGGCTTCGCGCTGACCGCCTATCCGATCGGCATCGAGAACGGCTGGGTCAGCCGCAACCAGGCGATCGACCGCACCCTGACCACGCTGAAGTTCTTCCGCGACGTGCCGATGGGCCCGCAGCGCACCGGCAAGGCCGGCTACAAGGGTTTCTACTACCACTTCCTGGACATGCAGGAAGGGCGTCGCTACGACAGCTGGGTTGAACTGTCCTCGGTGGATACCGCGCTGCTGATGATGGGCGTGCTGTTCGCGCAGTCGTACTACGACGGTGACGATCCGCGAGAGAAGGAGATCCGCCAGATCGCCGACACGTTGTACAAGAAGGTCGACTGGCCGTGGCTGCAGCAGCGTGCGCCGCTGATCTCGATGGGCTGGTTCCCGGAGAGCGGCTTCATCGACCACGACTGGATGGGCTACAACGAGGCGATGATGGTCTACATCCTTGCCCTGGGTTCGCCGACGCACCCGGTCAGCCCGGATGCGTGGACAGTGTGGACGCGCACCTACGACAACGACTGGGGCGTCTACCAGGGCCAGGAATACCTGTCGTTCGGCCCGCTGTTCGGCCACCAGTACAGCCATGTCTGGATCGACTTCCGCGACATCCAGGACGCGTACATGCGCGAGCGCGGCAGCACCTACTTCCTCAACAGCCGCTCGGCTGCCCTGGCCCAGCGCGAGTACGCCATCGCCAACCCGATGCAGTGGAAGGACTATGGCGAGAACGTATGGGGCCTGACCGCCAGCGACGGCCCGCAGAACACCACCCAGGAGTACCGCGGCGAGCAGCGCCAGTTCCGCCACTACTCCTCGCGCGGCGCCGGCCTGCGCGAGAACTTCGATGACGGCACCATTGCCCCCACCGCCGCGATCGCCTCGGTGGTGTTCGCGCCCGAGCAGGTGATCCCGGCCACGCTGGAAATGCACAAGCGCTACGGCGACTACATCTATTCCAGCTACGGTTTCCTCGATTCGTTCAACCCCAGCTTCAACTACGACATCCCGATCAAGACCGGCCGCCTGGTGCCGGATCGCGGCTGGGTCGCGAGCGATTACATCGCCATCGACCAGGGCCCGATCCTGACCATGATCGCCAACTACCGCGATGACTTCGTCTGGGAAGTGATGAAGAAGAACCCGTACATCCGCAAGGGCCTGGAACGGGCCGGGTTCAGCGGTGGCTGGCTGGCACCGGAAGGTTCGTTCCAGCCGCTGGAACTGCAGAAAGACGAAAAGGCCGCGGCGGCACGCGCGGTGGGTATCGCCGAATCACGCGCGGCTGCCGCGCAGGAACAGAAGAACAATGCCAACCGCAATACAGGCCAGGGCAAGTAACCCGATGCCGAACTGGATCGACCGCCTGCGCCGCTGGGCGCTGCCTGCCCTGGCCGTATTGGCCGTGGCCGGCTGCGCCCGTACCGAACCGGGCACCACCACCGTGCGCTTCTGGGCAATGGGCCGCGAGGCGGAGGTGGTCAGCGAGCTGATCCATGAATTCGAGGCCGAGAATCCGGGCATCAAGGTGGATGTGCAGAACATTCCGTGGACCGCCGCGCACGAGAAGCTGCTGACCGCGTTCGCCGCGGACGGCCTGCCGGACGTGTGCCAGCTGGGCAACACCTGGGTGCCGGAGTTCGCCGAACTGGACGCGCTGACGCCGCTGCAGCCGTTCGTGCAGCGTTCGTCCGTGGTCGACCCGAAGGACTATTTCCAGGGCATCTGGGATACCAATGTGATCCACGGCGAACTGGTAGGCGTGCCGTGGTACGTCGACACCCGCCTGATCTACTACCGCAAGGACCTGCTGGCCAAGGCCGGCTACGACCACCCGCCGCGCACCTGGCAGGAGTGGGACGAGCAGATGGCGGCGATCAAGCGCATGCAGGGCCCGAACCGCTATGCGGTGCTGATGCCGATCAACGAGTTCGAGCAGCAGCTGTCGCTGGCGCTGCAGCAGCCCGATCCGCTGCTGCGCGACGACGACACCCGTGGCAATTTCGCCAGCCCGGGCTTCCGTCGCACGCTGGGCTTCTACGCCAACATGTTCGAGCAGGGCTGGGCGCCGAAGATGTCCGAGACGCAGATTTCCAACGTCTGGGATGAGTTCTTCCGTGGCTTCAACGTGTTCTACATTTCCGGCCCCTGGAACATCCGCGAGTTCAAGAAGCTGCAGCCGAAGGAACTGGAAGGGCAGTGGGGTACGGCCGCGCTGCCGGGTCCGGACGGCCCGGGCGCCGGTATTGCCGGTGGTACCAGCCTGGTGATCTTCCGCAAGTCGCAGCAGAAGGAGGCGTCGTGGAAGCTGATCGAGTTCCTGTCGCGACCCGAAATCCAGGCGCGCTTCCATTCGATCATCGGCGACCTGCCGCCGCGCCGCAGTACCTGGAACGCGCCGTCGCTGGCCAACGATCCGCTGGCCGCTGCGTTCCGTGACCAGCTGGAGCGGGTCAAGCCGACGCCGAAGGTGCTTGAGTGGGAGCGCATCGTGCAGGAAATGCGCATCGTCACCGAGAAGGTGGTGCGTGGTGGCCTGGCGCAGGACAAGGCCGTGGAAGAGCTGGACCAGCGCGTGGACAAGGTGCTGGCCAAGCGTCGCTGGATGCATGAACAAGAACGCCTGCAGCAGCGCGTGCCGTCGCCGCAATCGAGCAGTGCCGTGGCCGCCGGGAGCGCGCAATGAAACGTACCTCGCTTGCCGGCTGGGTTTTCGCCGGTCCCTCGCTGATCGTGCTGGGCATGTTCTTCGGCCTGCCGGTCGCCTCGGCGCTGGCGCTGAGCGTGACCGATTTCGACCTGTATGCCTTGGCCGACAGCAGCAACCTGCGCTTCGTCGGCCTCGGCAACTACATCGATCTGCTGCAGACGCCGATGTTCTGGAAGTCGCTGTGGAACACCACCTACTTCGTGTTGATCGGCGTGCCGTTGTCGATCGGCGTGTCGCTGGGCGCAGCCATGCTGCTGAATGCACCTGCCGCGCGTTTCAAGGCGCTGTTCCGCACCGCGCTGTTCGCGCCGGTGGTGACCACACTGGTGGCAGTGGCGGTGATCTGGCGCTACCTGTTCCATACCAGCTACGGCCTGGTGAACTACGGTCTGGGCCACCTGGGCATCAGCCCGATCGACTGGCTGGGTGATCCCAACTGGGCGATGCCGACCATCATGCTGTTCGCAGTGTGGAAGAACTTCGGCTACAACATGGTGATCTTCCTGGCCGGCCTGCAGGCCATCCCGCACGACCTGTACGAGGCCGCCCGCATCGACGGTGCCTCGCGCTGGAAGCAGTTCCTGCACATCACCCTGCCGATGCTCGGCCCGGTGCTGCTGGTGGTCGGCGTGATCACCGTGTCCGGCTACTTCCAGCTGTTCGCCGAACCGTATGTGATGACCCGCGGCGACCCACTGCAGAGCACCGTCAGCGTGCTGTATTTCATGTTCGAGGAAGGCTTCAAGTGGTGGAACCTGGGACGCGCCTCCGCGGTGGCGTTCCTGCTGTTCCTGATCATCCTGGCGGTGACCACCGTGATGCTGCGTTTCGGCCGCAAGAGGCAGTTGGTATGAGTCGTGAAATCGGCCAGTCGCGCTGGTACCCGTGGTTGATCAATGGTGCGTTGCTGGTGCTGGCCCTGGTCAGCCTGGCACCGCTGCTGTGGATGCTCTCGGTTTCGTTCATGCCACAGGGCGAGGCGACCCATTTCCCGCCGCCGCTGCTGCCGTCCAGCATCACCACGCGCAACTACCATGAGTTGTTCGCGCGCACCGGCATGGGCGGCAACTTCGCCAACAGCCTGCTGGTGTCGGTCGGCATCACCCTGGGTTCGCTGCTGCTCAACACCATGGCCGGCTATGCCTTCGCCAAGCTGAACTTCGTCGGCCGCGAGCGCCTGTTCCAGGTGCTGATGGCGGCGCTGGTGATTCCGGCCCAGGTGGCGATGCTGCCGCTGTTCCTGCTGATGAAGCAGCTCGGTCTGGTCAACAGTTTCGGCGGCGTGATCGTGCCGGCGCTGGCCAGCGTGTTCGGCATCTTCCTGGTGCGCCAGTACGCGCGTTCCATTCCGGACGAACTGCTGGAAGCGGCCCGCATCGACGGGGCAGGGGAGCTGCGGATCTTCTTCCAGATCGTGCTGCCGATGCTCAAGCCGGTGCTGGTGACCCTGGCGATCTTCACCTTCATGGGCGCATGGAACGATTTCATGTGGCCGTTGATCGTGTTGACCGACCAGGAGCACTACACTTTGCCGGTGGCGCTGGCCACCCTCTCGCGCGAGCACATCATGGACGTGGAAATGATGATGGCCGGCGCGGTGGTCACCGTGGTTCCGGTGCTGGCGCTGTTCCTGGTGCTGCAGCGGTACTACATCCAAGGTCTGTTGCTGGGGAGCGTCAAAGGATGAAGCGAGCGATCGCCGTTGGACTGGGCCTGTTGTGGACCTCCCTGGCGATCGCCGCACCACCGGCGCTGCCGGCACCGAAGGTGCTGGACGACTTCGACGACATCGCAGCCTGGAAGCTGGTGCTGTCCGACCAGGTCAGCGGATCGCTGCGACCGGTCAGCGGTGCCGGTGGTGGCCGCGCGCTGTGCCTGGACTATGACTTCCACGATGTCTCCGGTTACGTCGGCATCCGCCGCGCGCTGAACATCGAATACCCGGTCAATTACCGTTTCGGTTTCCAGCTGCGCGGTGATTCACCGGGCAACGACCTGCAGTTCAAGCTGATCGATGCCAGCGGCGACAACGTCTGGTGGGTCAATCGTCCCGGCTACAGTTTCCCCAAGGCGTGGACGCCGGTCGAGTATCGCCGTCGCCAGATCGACAAGGCGTGGGGGCCGTCGCCCGAGAAAGAGATGGCACGCAGCGCTGCGGTCGAGTTCACGATCTACAGCAAGGTCGGCGGCCGCGGCACAGTGTGCTTCGACAAGCTGACCCTGCAGGGCCTGCCAGCCCAGGACGACTCGGCGCTGGTGCCGTCGGTGATCGCCGATACCGCCACCGCGCTGCAGGACCGCATGATCGACGGCAAGAGCGATACGTTCTGGATCAGCGGTGGCGTCAAGCAACAGACCATCAGCCTGGACCTGCACAAGAGCCGCGAGATCGGTGGTGCGGTGATCGACTGGCTGCCGAACCTGGAAGCCCGCCGCTACACCGTGCGCACCTCCGAGGATGGCCGCGACTGGCGCACCGTGCGCGAAGTCACCAGTGGTGCCGGTGGCCGCGACTGGCTGGCGCTGCCGGACACCGATGCGCGCTACGTGCGCTTCGATCTGCAGGACGGCCCGAACTGGCGCTACGGCATCCGCGACATCGCGCTCAAGCCGCTGGCCTTTGCTTCCACCCCGAACGCATTCCTGTCCTCGGTCGCTGCCGACCTGCCACGCGGCTCGCTGCCTCGTGCCTATGTGGGCGAGCAGCCGTACTGGACCCTGCTCGGCCTCGATGGTGGCCAGGAACAGGCATTGATCAGCGAGGATGGCGCACTGGAGCCGGCCAAGGGCAGCTTCAGCATCGAGCCGTTCATCCGCCTCGATGGCAAGCTGCTGGACTGGTCGAAGGTGGCCATGACCCAGTCGCTGCAGGATCACTACCTGCCGATCGCCAACGTCGACTGGGTGCATGAGAAGGTCGGCCTGGCAGTGACCAGCTTCGTGCAGGGAACGCCGGAGCGCGCGCAGCTGATCGGCCGCTACCGCCTGAGCAATCCGGACAAGGTCGCGCACGAGTACACCCTGGCGCTGGCGATCCGCCCGTGGCAGGTCAATCCGCCCACCCAGTTCCTCAACACCGTCGGTGGTTTCAGCCGCATCGATGCACTGGACGTGGGTGAGCAGCTGGTGCGGGTCAACGGTGAGCCGCGCATCTACCCGCTGCAGGTGCCGGACGCGCGCTTTGCCAGTACGTTCGACGGCAAGCTTGATGCGATGCATCTGGAAAGCGGCACGTACCCGGCGACCACAGCGGTGAAGGACAGCACCGGCATGGCGTCGGGTGCGCTGATGTACACGATCAAGCTGGAGCCCGGCCAGAGCCGTGAAGTGGCGGTGGTGCTGCCACAGACCGGTGGCTGGGCACCGCAGGCGCTGGACGTGGCCAAGGCGCAGGCGCAGGTGGCCGAGCAGTGGCGCAAGAAGCTGGGCGTGGTCTCGCTGCAGGTGCCGGCTGCGGGCCAGGCGCTGGTGGATACCCTGCGCACCGCGGTCGCGCACATGCTGATCTCGCGCGTCGGCCCACGCCTGCAGCCGGGCACGCGTTCGTATGCGCGCAGCTGGATCCGCGATGGCGCGATGATTTCCGAGGGCCTGCTGCGCATGGGCCGCAGTGATGCGGTGCGCGACTACATCAACTGGTATGCGCCGTATCAGTTCGAGAACGGCAAGGTGCCGTGCTGCGTCGATGCCCGCGGCAGCGACCCGGTGCCGGAGAACGACAGCCATGGCGAGTTGATCTACAGCATCGCCGAGTACGGGCGCTACACCGGCGACAGCACTTTCACCGAGCTGATGTGGCCGCATGTGCAGGGCGCCTACGGCTACATGGAGCAACTGCGCGCCAGCGAGCGCACCGAGGAGAACCGGGCACGCAACCCGGCCTTCTACGGCATGATGCCGGCCTCGATCAGCCACGAAGGCTATTCGGCCAAGCCGATGCACTCGTACTGGGACAACTTCTGGGCACTGCGCGGCTACAAGGACGCAGCCCTGCTGGCGACCCAGCTGGGCAAGGTCGAGGCGATGCAGATCGCCGAGTCGCGCGACCAGTTCCGGGATGATCTGCAGGCCTCGCTGCTGTCGGCGATGCAGCAGCACAACATCGACTACCTGCCGGGCTCGGCCGAGCTGGGTGACTTCGACGCGACGTCGACGACCATCGCGCTGGCCCCGGGCGGCGAACAGGGCAGGTTGCCGCAGCAGGCGCTGGAGGCGACCTTCGAACGCTACTGGAACGAGTTCGTTGCCCGTCGCGACGGCAAGCGCGAGTGGAAGGACTACACGCCCTACGAATGGCGCAACGTGGCTGCGTTCGTGCGCCTGGGCTGGCGCGATCGCGCTTGGCAGGCGACCGAGTTCTTCTTCAAGGACCGCGTACCGCAGGCCTGGAACCAGTGGGCCGAGGTGGTTTCGCGTACGCCGCGGAAGCCGTTCTTTGTTGGCGACCTGCCACACGCCTGGGTGGCTTCGGACTTCGTGCGCTCGGCTTTGGACATGTTCGCCTACAACCGCGACATGGACGAGTCACTGGTGCTGGCCGCCGGCGTACCGACCGCGTGGTTGCAGGGCGAGGGCATCGCCGTGCAAGGCCTGCGCACGCCGCAGGGCCAGCTCAACTACCGCCTGCAGCGCAGCGACAAGCAGCTGGTGCTGGAGGTGCAGCCGGGCCTGGTGCCACCGGTGGGAGGCGTGGTGTTGCCGTGGCCATACGCCGGTGATCCGGGCGAGGCGAGTATCAACGGCGAAGCAGCCGAGTGGGTCAACAAGGAACTGCACGTGCACCAGCTGCCGGCGCGGGTTGAGATCGACATACCGAGCGCAGTGCGCCGCGCCGAACGCAAGGGGCAGTAACGATGAAGCAACAGGGGGCAAGGGTGCGCACGTCGGTGCGTGCCCTGGGGCTGGCAATTGCATTGGCAGTGCCGGGCGCGGTGATGGCGGCCGAGCCGGCTGCCGCGAACGCGGCGCCCGACGTTGCCAGCGCAGCGGGTATGAGCATGGTCACCTTCAACCTGCATCATGACCGCGAAGACTGGCCGAGCCGGCGCCGCACCATCCTGGCCGAGCTCAAGCGCCTGCAGCCGGATGCGGTTGCCCTGCAGGAGGTGATCCAGCGCCGCAACGTGCGAAACCAGGCGCAATGGCTGGCCAGCCAACTCGGCTACAAGTACGTGTTCGTGTCCACCGATCCGGTCGGGGCACCCAAGCGCTACGGCAATGCGCTGCTGACCCGGCGGCCGATCCTCGCCCGTGGTGATCATCTGCTGCTGCCGTTGGACGACTACCGCACCGTGGCTCACCTGCGCATCGACGTCGACGGCACGCCGGTGAACGTCTACGCCACGCATCTGAACGAGCGCAGCGATGAGAGTGGGCAGCGCATCCGTCGCACCCAGGTCGAGGACCTGCTGCGCTTCATCACTACGACGTCGGCCGGTGCGCCGGTGGTGATCGCGGGCGACTTCAATGCGCTGGTGGATGCCGGCGACCTGAGCGAGCTGCGCAGCCACTACGGCGACAGCTACGGCAGCGTGCACGTCAACACCGACCTGTCCGGGGTCAGTACGCTCAACCGCCACTATTACCAGGCGCCGTCGCGGATCGACCACATCTTCTTCCAGCAGGACGAGATGGTCGCGCGCGAGGCGAAGCTGCTGTTCGACCAGCCCGATGACAGCGGACGCTGGGCCTCGGACCACTACGGCGTGTGGACCCGGTTGCAGTTCGCACCGAAGCCCTGACGGAGCAGGCTCCGGCAGGTGCCAACCTTGGTTGGCACGAACGTGTCCGCGTGCACTGAATCAACGGCGCCAACCAAGGTTGGCCTCTACCAAAGCAGTGACCGTGCGCGGGGTGTGCCCTGGTGGGTGCCAACCTTGGTTGGCGCGTGCGTGTCCACGTGCACTCAATCAACGGCGCCAACCAAGGTTGGCTTCTACCAAAGCGAAGCCAGCGCCAAACGCACACACAAAAACGGCGGGGATCATTGATCCCCGCCGTTTCGTTTTCACGCGATCAAGGAGCGATCAGTTCGCCGGCGGCGTGCGCTTGGCGGCCTCTTCGTCTTCTTCATCGGTCTTGGCTTCTGCAGCCTGGGCCGCAGCGTCGGCATGGCCATCGGCGACCGGGTCGATCGACGGCGTCACCACCGCTTCGGCGACCGGGGCAGCGGCCTCGATCGGCGCGGCTTCCACCGCCACCGGAGCGACCGGCTGTTCGGCGGCCACGACGGGCTCGACGACCGGCGTGGCTTCAACCACCGGCGCGGCCTCAACGGCCACCGGCTTGGCTTCAACTGCCGCAGCGGCTTCAACGATCTCTGGCTTGGCTTCAACGACCGGCGCAGCCTTGACCGCCACCGGCTTGGCTTCAACCACCGGCGCATCCTCGACCGCCGCCGGCTTCGCTTCGATCACCGGAGCGGCTTCAACCACCGGGGCGGCTGCAACTGCGACCGGCTTTGCTTCGGTCACCGGCGCAATGGCTTCGGTCACCGGCGCGGCAGCGGCTACCGGCTGGGCCGGGGTCGCCGCGTCGATGGCATCGAGCATGCTGGTCTGCACCGGCGAGGACACCGCTTCGGTCTTCGCAGCAGCTTCGACCGGGGCCTGCACTTCAGCCACGACCGGGGCGGCGGCTTCGACCACAGCGCTGCTCACCACGGCAACCGGTGCGGCGGCAACAGCGGCGGCAGCACGGACCGGTTTCGCGGCATCGGCAGCGGCCGGTTCGGCTTCGTCATCGAAGTCGAACTCCGGCTGCGAACGGGCCGGCTGCGCAGCAGCGACCGGCGCAGTGCCGGCAGTGCTGTCGACGCTCGGCTCGGCGCCGTCGGCGTCGTCACCGTCGTCACCATCGTCCTGGTCATCGCCCAGAGCGTCGCTGCCGGCGGCGTTCTCGGCGCCACCGCGACGACGGCGACGGCCACCGCGACGGCCGCGACGACGGCGGGTCGCACCTTCGCCGGTCTGCTCGCCATTGGCGTCGGTTGCAGCCTCTTCACCGGCAACCGCAACCACCTCGGTCTCGCTGGCGGCGTTGGCAGTGGTGTCGACCGGTGCTGCGGCTTCGGCCGGAGCGGCGGCCACCGGAGCAACCGGCGCGGTCGCTTCCTGCGCGGTCACCGTATTGGTGGCGACCGCCGTGGCGGCCACGGCTGCAGCCGCGGTCACGGCTTCGGCCGGTGCCTCGGCGGCGTTGCGCTGCGGCTTCTCGGCCGGCTTGTCACCGTCCTGCTGCGGGCGCGGCTGCTTCGGCTGCTTCAGCTTCGGCTGCTGCGGGTTCTGGCCCTGCTGCTCGTTGCGCGGCTTGTTCTGCTGCTGCGGCTGGTGCTGGCCATCCTTCTGCTGCGGCTCCTTCTGCTTGCCCTGCTGCGGCTGCTGCTGGGCATTGCCGTTGTTACCGTTGCGGCCGTCCTTGCTGCGCTGCTCACCGCGCTCCTTGCGGTTGCCGCCGTCCTTCTGCTGCTGCGCGTTGCCGTTGCCGCCGTTGCCGCGGTTGTCGTCGCGACGGTCCTTGCGGTCCTTGTTGCGATCCTTGTTGCGGTCCTTGCGGCCGCCGTCCTGCTGCTGGCGGGCGACCGGAGCCGCCGGTGCCGGTGTCGGCGCCGGTTCGCCACCGAACACGCGCTTGAGCCAACCGATCACGCCGCCGCTCGGGGCCGCTGCAACCGGCGCTGCCACGACCGGGGCCGGTGCCGCTGCGGCCGGCTCCACTTCCTCGCGCACCGGAGCGGGGGAGGTGTGCTTGACCTGGGTCACGGCCGGCGGCGGGATGTTCAACTGGCCCTTGGTCAGGGCGTGCACCGGCAGCTTGCGCGGGGTGCCGCGCTGGTAGCTGGGCTTGTTGCTCTCTTCACCCAGCTCGTTCTCACGCAGGCGGGTGACGGTGTAGTGCGGGGTGTGCAGCTGCTCGTCGGCGACGATCACGATCGGCGCCTCGTGGCGCTGCTCGATCTCACGCAGGGCGCTGCGCTTTTCGTTCAGCAGGTAATTGGCGATCTCCACCGGGGCCTGCACCAGCACCTGCCCGGTGTTCTCCTTCATCGCATGCTCTTCAGCCACGCGGATGATCGACAGCGACAGCGACTCGACGCTGCGCATGCGGCCGTGGCCGTCACAACGCGGGCAGACGATCTGGCTGGACTCGCCCAGGCTCGGGCGCAGGCGCTGGCGGCTCATTTCCAGCAGGCCGAAGCGCGAGATGCGGCCGACCTGCACGCGCGCGCGGTCGTACTTCAGCGCGTTGGCGAGGCGGTTCTCGACTTCGCGCTGGTGCTTGTTGGAGGCCATGTCGATGAAGTCGATCACCACCAGGCCGCCCAGGTCACGCAGGCGCAGCTGGCGGGCCACTTCCTCGGCCGCTTCCAGGTTGGTCTGGAAGGCGGTGTCCTCGATGTCGCTGCCCTTGGTGGCGCGCGAGGAGTTCACGTCGACGGCGGTCAGCGCTTCGGTCTGGTCGACCACGATCGAGCCGCCCGACGGCAGGCGCACGTTGCGCTCGTAGGCGCCTTCGATCTGCGATTCGATCTGGAAGCGGTTGAACAGCGGGATGTCGTCCTTGTAATGCTTGAGCTTGCGCAGGGTCTGCGGCATCACCTGCTGCATGAACTCGCGGGCGTGCTCGTACATCTCCTCGGTGTCCACCAGGATCTCGCCGATGTCGGCGCGCAGGTAGTCACGCAGGGCGCGCACGATCAGGCGCGATTCCTGGTAGATCAGGAACGGGGCCGGCTTGCTCAATGCGGCTTCGGCGATGGCGCGCCAGACGTTGAGCAGGTAATCCAGATCCCACTGCAGCTCTTCCGCATCGCGGCCGACGCCGGCGGTACGGATGATCACGCCCATGTCGTCGGGGATGTTCAGCTTGTCCAGGGCGTCCTTCAGGGCGGCCCGGTCTTCGCCCTCGATGCGACGGGAGACACCGCCGGCGCTGGGCGAGTTCGGCATCAGCACCATGTAGCGGCCGGCCAGCGAGATGAACGTGGTCAGGGCGGCGCCCTTGTTGCCACGCTCTTCCTTGTCGACCTGGACAACGATCTCCTGGCCTTCCTTCAGCAGTTCGCGGATGCCGGCCTTGTTGTGGTCGACACCGGCCTGGAAGTAATCGCGGGAGATTTCCTTCAGCGGCAGGAAGCCATGGCGGCCGCCACCGTATTCAACGAAGGCCGCTTCCAGCGAGGGCTCGATGCGGAAGATCCGGCCCTTGTAGATGTTGGACTTCTTCTGTTCCTTCGACGGCTGCTCGATGTCGATGTCATACAACGACTGGCCATCCACGATGGCAACACGCAGCTCTTCAGCCTGCGTGGCGTTGATCAGCATTCGCTTCATTGTTGCGTTCCTCGCAAGCGGCTACCGCGCGGAACGCCATGGGGTTTCGCCTCTGGACACGGTTCGCCGCCCATTCGCGCAAGCGCGGGGAGGGCGGCTTGGGTTTCCAGCGCTACGACACCACGGCAGGCCGCGGGAGCGCTTCACTCTTATGGGTTTTGGGGTGTTACAGGCCGCAGGCAGCTGTCAGCCAGGCTGGAGCGCCACGCGGGACATGTTCAGCACGGTTGCGTGTCAGGCATCCGGCGATGGCCGGGAAGGCCGGTGAGCCGCTAACATGGCCGCCCCGCGGGCGGTGGTCGCGCACTGTGCCGGATTCGTCGGAAGCTGGGCTTCTGGCCCTGAGTAACTTCCAACGAAATCAATCCCTTATCTCGCCCCCCGAGTGTAACAGAATAAACAGCCTGATGACTGCCCAAGACCCCACCAAACCCGCTGGCGACAAGCCTTCCGTGCGCATGATCACCGTTCCCGCCGACCGTGCCGGCCAGCGCCTGGACAACTTCCTGCTCGGCCAGCTGAAGGGTGCCCCGCGCAGCCTGGTCTACAAGCTGGTGCGCAGCGGCCAGGTACGGGTGAATGGTGGCCGCGCCAAGGCCGAACGCAAGCTCGAGGCGGGTGATGAGGTGCGCGTGCCGCCGGTCCGTCTCACCGAAGAGGGAGACAAGGCCGGTCCGCCGGAGGCGTTCATGCGCCGCCTGGAGCAGGCCATCGTCTTCGAGGATGCCCGCCTGCTGGCCCTGAACAAGCCCACTGGCGTGGCCAGCCATGGCGGCAGCGGCATCAGTTTCGGTGCCATCGAGACCCTGCGGGCCCTGCGCCCGGGCCAGACCCTCGAGCTGGTCCACCGGTTGGATCGAGACACCTCGGGCCTGCTGATCGTGGCCAAGAAGCGCTCCGCGCTGAGCGAACTGCAGGCGCTGCTGCGTGAAGATCACGGCGCCGGCATCCGCAAGCGCTACCTGACCCTGCTGGCCGGGCGCATGCCGGACGGCGTGATGACGGTCGATGCGCCGCTGCACGTGGGCCTGCGCCAGGGCGGCGAGCGCCATGTGCAGGTCAATGCGATCGGCAAGGAATCGATCAGCCACTTCCGTGTGCTGGAGCGTCGCGGTGGTCATTCCTACTGCGAAGTCCGCATCGAGACCGGCCGTACCCACCAGATCCGCGTGCATGCCCAGCATCTGGGGCATCCGGTGGCCGGTGACGACAAATACGGCGATCCTGCGGTCAACAAGCGGCTTCGTGAGCAGATCGGGCTGAAGCGTCTGTTCCTGCACGCGGCCTCGCTGGAGTTCGCGCTGGACGACGGCAAGAGCCCGTACGTGCTGAACGCGCCGCTGGCCGATGAGTTGGTCGAGGCGCTGGACCGGCTGCGCTGACGGCGGTTCGGCGGCGCCGGGTGCTTGGTCGGCGCCGTCGCTTCCCTGCGATGAGTGGGCTTGTCACTTTCTTTGCTCGTGCAAAGAAAGTAACCAAAGAAACACGCCGCCATCCGCGAGCCGGCGCTGCGCGCCGGTGCCCTGCGCTCCTCGGTCCGCCGAGGGGCGGCGCGGAACTCGCTGCGCTCAGACACCCGCGCCTCTTCACCCTCGCCGGACCTGCGGTGCTCGGCTAGCTACAAGGCGGACCAGACAGCCGCAGCGTAGACCCATATCCGCACGTAGCCTTTGTAGAGTCGAGCGACGCTCGACTCGCGCGCGCAGCGCGGGCTTCGCTTTCTTATTCTTTCATCGCGTGGCTGGCACGCACAGAAAAATGACGGGGCACGGGCGGGGGCGGCTTGCAGGGGTGTCCGCCGCATGGATGCGGCGGCCAAGCCTCCATGGATGGATTCACGGCGTCCCCTGCAAGCCGCCCCCGCCCGTGACCTCTCGATGCTGCGGGACCTACCAGCCGCGAGGGGGCTCAGCCCGTTGGCCGCAAACCCCTCACCACTTGAACAGCACCAGGCTGATCGCCAGCGTGCCCATGCCTGCCACCAGCCCGTAAACCGTCTCGTGGCCCTTGGCATAGCGCTTGGCCGCCGGCAGCAGTTCATCCAGCGCCAGGAACACCATCACGCCGGCGATCAGCCCGAACACCCAGCCGAAGGTGGCGTGCGACAGTGATCCGGACAGCAGCCAGTAGCCCAGCGCCGCACCCACCGGTTCGGCCAGGCCGGACAGAAGGCTGGCACTGAACGCGTAGAACTTGTTCTGGGTGGCGAAGTACACCGGCACCGCAATGGCGATGCCCTCGGGAATGTTGTGGATGGCGATGGCGAAGGCCAGCGGCATGCCGACCGACGGACTCTCCAGCGTGGCAAAGAAGGTTGCCAACCCTTCCGGGAAGTTGTGCGCGGTGATCGCGATCGAGGTCAGCAGGGCAACCCGCTTCAGGTACTCGCGGCTGTTCTCGCGGAACGCCGGGTCCTGCTTGTCCAGGCTGTCATGCGGGTTGGGGATGAAGTGGTCGATCAGCACGATCACGATCACGCCCAGCAGGAAGGCCAGAGTGCCGTAGGTGAAGCCGGTGCGCTCGCCATAGGCCAGTGCGAACGAGGCAATGGACTTGTTGAGGATCTCCGACAGCGACACATAGACCATCGCGCCGCCGGCGAAGGCCAGGCCAAAGGCCAGCAGGCGCGGGTTGGGGCGGCGCGAGAACAGCACCAGCAGGCTGCCGATGGCGGTGGCCAGGCCGGCCGCGAGGGTGACCGCCAGTGCGATCCAGACATTTTCGGGGGGAATCTGCAGCATGTACCGACGCGGTCCTGGTCAACAGACAACCGCCCCGGATGAACCCGGGGCGGGGAGGGCGAGGCGGGCGTCGGCTGGCCTCGTCGGGGCGCGCGCGATCAGCCGCCGCGGCGCAGGCGTTCTTCGATGGCGAAGCACTGGTCCGGCTTCGGCTGCGGCGGGTTGAAGCTCACCGGCACCTGGATCGTGGCCGGCACCGGCTGGCCGTTGCGGGTGGCGGCATTGAACTGCCAGCCCTGTACGGCGGTCCTGGCCAGCTCGTCCAGCTGGGGGTTGCCGGCGCCGGTCAGCAGAGCCACTTCGCTCGGCTTGCCATCGGTGCCGATGGTCACCTTGAAGGTGCTGGTGCCGCCCACACCCATGCAGGCCAGCTCAAGCGGGTACTGCGGCGGCGGTGTCTTCACCGCAGCCACTTCGGTGGGCGGCGGCGGTGGTGGTGCCGCTGGTTCGGACGCGCCACAGCCGGCCAGGCCGGTCGCAGCGATCAGGGACAGGCTCAGCAAACGTACGTTCATGGCAGTTGCTCCGTCAGGGCCGAAGTCTTCGCCGCACAGATGAAGTCGTTCTCGCTCAGGCCGCCCACATCGTGGGTGGAGAAGCGCACGACCGCGCGATCGTAGTGCACGCCCAGGTCCGGATGGTGGTCCTCGCGATGGGCGATCCAGGCCAGCGCGTTCACGAAGGCCATGGTGGCGTAGTAGTCCTTGAAGCGGAAGGTGCGCGACAGGGCCTGGCCGCCCTCGCTCAGCTCCCAGCCGGGAATCTGCGGCAGCAGTTCGGCCAGGCGGGCTTCGCCAAGCTTGTGATCGCTGCCTTTGCGCGGCACGCAACGGGCCTGGGCCAGTGGAATCAGGTCGGCCATGGGAATCTCCACCTCGTGTTGACTGAACAATGCGCCGGACGGTGTATAAACCGAATGAGCGGTTGACGCTTACTTGGCTAGAATAGCCTGATGATCCAGATCTCCGACACTGCCCAGACCCATTTCCGCAAGCTGATCGAACGCGAGGGCGTGCCCGGCATGGGCGTGCGCTTGAGTGCGGTCGAGCCCGGCACCCCGCGCGCCGATGCCCGGCTGGAGTTCGCCGAACCGACCGACCTGCTCGGTGACGAGTGGGCGGTGGACTGCGATGGCTTCACCCTCTACGTCGATGCGAGCAGCGTCGGCTGGCTCGATGGCGCCGAGATCGACATCGTCGCCGGCACCGCCGGTACCCAGCAGTTGACCATCAAGGCGCCGCGCATCAAGGGCGAGGCCCCCGGCGATGCCGCTTCGCTGGTCGAGCGCGTGCACTGGGTGGTGGAAAACGAAGTCAATCCGCAGCTGGCCTCGCATGGCGGCAAGGTGGCCGTGCAGGAAGTCTCGTCCGACGGCGTGGTGCTGCTTCGCTTCGGTGGTGGCTGCCAGGGCTGTGGCATGGCCGACGTGACGCTCAAGCAGGGCATCGAGAAGACCCTGATGGGCCGCGTGCCGGGCGTGACCGCCGTGCGCGACGCGACCGACCATGACAGCGGCCACGCGCCGTATATCCCGCGCGGCAACGTCGCCTGACCGCTGACGCGTGCCTCTGACCCGGGCCGAGCAACTCATCGAACTGCTGCTGGCCCGCCAGCAGCCACGCGCCGTCCTCGAGAAGTCCACGCGCCTGCCCTATGGCTGGGCGCTGTGGCTGCGCTCGCTGGGCCCGCTGCCGCGGCCGTTCCACGCCCGCGAAGTGATTGCGGTATTGCTGCCGCGCCCGCTGCCTGGACCGCCGGGCCAATCACCCCGGCTGTCGCCGTGGCAGGCGCTGCGCCGGTTGTTCTGGCAGGACT
Source organism: Stenotrophomonas sp. FR024 (assembly GCF_047500745.2). Taxonomy (NCBI): domain Bacteria; kingdom Pseudomonadati; phylum Pseudomonadota; class Gammaproteobacteria; order Lysobacterales; family Lysobacteraceae; genus Stenotrophomonas; species Stenotrophomonas sp. FR024. The sequence continues at coordinate 55,425 of NZ_JAXAXM020000013.1, read as the reverse complement.
GGGACGCTGCGCCGCGCGATCAGCGCTGGATGCGCTGGACCTCGGCGTTGGCCAGCGCGCTGCTGCACCTGCTGTTCTTCATGCTGCTGCTGTGGGTTGCGGTGATCCGCACCACGGCACCGGAAGCAGAGGGCGCCGAAGGCGAGCGCATGCAGGTGGAATTCGTCGGCCGCGCCTCGCAGGAGGGCGGAGGCGATCAGCCGGGTGCCGAGGCGGCTGCGGCTGCACCGGCCGGCCAGGTTGCCGCCGGCCAGGCAGCAGGGGCCGCGACTGCACCTGAGCCGCGTCCTGTGGCCGCGTCGGCGCCTGCGCCTGCACCGGCTCCAGCACCGGCAGCCAGCGCGCCGTCGCCGCCGGCCGAAGCCGAGCCGGCCCCGCTTGCGGCCCCGCCACCGTCGCCGGTGCAGGCCACCGAAGTGGCGCAGGCCAGCACGGATTTCGTGGTGCCGCCGGTCAGCGTGCCGCGCACCGAGGTCAGCATCGTGCCGCGTGACACCACGCCCACGGTGCGCGAGCGCAGCGTGCAGCCGGTGCAGGCGCCGCCAACCCCAACCGCGATGCGTGCGCCGCAGATCGCGGTGCGGACGCCGCAGCTGCGTGACATCCCGGTGCAGGAGCGCGAAGTCAGTACGGTCGATGCACCGGCGGTGTCGCAGCCACTGCGCACGGCCGATGTGCAGGTGCGCGTGCCGCAGCGCGACGTACAGGTGCGCGAGCGTGAAGTGCAGGCGGTGGTCGATCCGCAGGTGCGGATGGCGACCGTCGCCGGTCGCGAACCGGCAGTGCATGCGCCGGCGGGTCGTGACGTACAGGTGCGCGAGCGCGAAGTAGCCTCGGCACCGGTGGCAGCCCCTTCGTCTTCCAGTGGCAATGCACCCGTGGCAACGCCCGCGCCGGCGGCCAATGGCAGCGCGACGCAGGCGAGCAGCAGCGCCGCGCGGCCTGCTGCATCCAGCACGACCCCGGCCCAGGCCGGAGCGCGCCCGGCCCCCAATCCGGGCAACTGGGCCACGCCCGCCAAGGGCGATGACTGGGGGGCATCGAGCCGCAACCAGGACGGCGCCGACAAGGGCGCCCGCCAGGCCAGTACCAGCGGCAAGGGCAGTGGCCTGTTCAATGCCGATGGCAGCGTCCGCGTGCCGGGCCAGGAAGGCGAGGGGCGTGCCGAGCGCGGTGCGCCAGGTGGCGCCAACGACGGCTGGAGCAAGGAACGCATCGCGCAATCGGGCACCTGGCTGAAGCGACCGCCGTACGACTACACGCCCACGTCGTTCGACAAGTACTGGGTGCCGCAGGAATCGCTGCTGGCCGAATGGGTGCGCAAGGGCGTCAAGGCGATGGAGATTCCATTGCCGGGTACCAGCACGAAGATCTCCTGCGTGATCTCGATCCTGCAGGCCGGTGGTGGCTGTGGCCTGACCAACCCCAACATGCAGGACCAGCCGGCGGTGGCACGACCGCCGCCGGACATCCCGTTCAAGAAAGAGCTGCAGGAAGATAACGGGAGCCGCTAACGGCTCCCGTTGTCCACACATGTTTCCTTGTCCCCGCGCCGTTGGCGCGCCCCCTTGAACAACAAGGGGGCTTTTCGATGGACCCATCGCGGGATGTGACGGCCATGCTGGCGCGCTTGGGTAGGTGCCAACCTTGGTTGGCACAGAAGCGCCGACCAAGGTCGGCATCTACCGGATGCACGTGCGCCGACCAGGGGCGGCCTCTACCTGGGTGGTGACCTCACGCGCTCTGCGACAGAAACACCCAGAACGGCACGTCTCCGCCAACCCACTGGCCGGCTCGCACTTTGGTAGGTGCCAACCTTGGTTGGCACAGAAGCGCCGACCAAGGTCGGCATCTACCAGGGCATCGACCTCACGCGCTCTGCGACAGAAACACCCAGAACGGCACGTCTCGGCCGACCTGCTGGCCGGCCCGCGCTTTGGTAGGTGCCAACCTTGGTTGGCACAGAAGCGCCGACCAAGGTCGGCATCTACCGGAGCACGTGCGCCGACCAAGGTCGGCATCTACCGGAGCACGTGCGCCGACCAAGGTCGGCATCTACCAGGGCATCGACCTCACGCGCTCTGCGACAGGAACACCCAGAACGGTACGTCACGGCCGACCCAGTCGCGGCTGGCTTCGTCCATCACGTCCAGCAGAGTATCGAAATCCTTCTGCGTGGAGGCGCGCAACGTATCCACGTCGGCCAGGAACAGCGCGTAGCCGTTGGCCGGCAGCCACTGCAGGTCGCGCAGGTTGTCCGACAGTGCATCCCAGTTGCCGCCGAAACCGGCAGGGAAATCCAGTTGCGCGGCCAGCCGGGCCAGCAGGGTGCGCTTGTCGGCCACGCCTTCCAGGTCGATGCGGATCACCTTCAGCCCGGCATCGCGCATCGCCGCGGCCAGTGCGCCGATGTCGTCGCTGTCGATGGCGTAAACGCCGGCATTGTTGATGTCATGCAGGCCGAGGCCGAAATCATCGTGGCTCATCACTGCGCTCCCTGGGCCGGTACGGTGAAGCTGCGGAACGATGCGTAGTGGTCGTCGGTGTAGTACCACGCCTCCGGCGGATCGCCACCGGTGACGATGCGGCGCGTGCCGCGGGTACGCGCACCGGGGGTGTCGACGGTGTATTCGCGGTAGTAGCCGCGCGGGCGCTGCGGCAGCTGCTGTTCGCGGTTGCCGAAGGTGCTGCCGTCCTGGCGGTGCGGGAACGGGCCGCCACGCTGGATCAGGGCGATGGTCTGCCGGGCTTCGGCGGGTAGGAACGCGGGCAGGCCGTTGTCGTTACCGATTGCGGCCGTGGCCGGCGCGCGCGCGGCAGGCGCACCCTGCAGGTCCGGCGCGAACTGCGGCGTCGGCGGGCGCTGCATGAAATGGTTGGCGACCAGGCCGAGCAGCAGCAGGGCGATGGCGGTGATCAGCAGCCGGGGGTTGCGCATGGGCAGGGCGGGCGAGGGTGGTGCGGGCACTGTAGCGCCTGTGCGCTGCACGGTGCATGAGGACGCCGTCGCGTCACTGCTGCGTAACAATTGCCGTCATGCTCACTGGCAGGACGCAATTTCCTTTACATCCCCCTTGGTAATCTGGCGGTCTGTCCCCATCATTCACCGCGCAACGCCCGACACCGTCGGGTGCCCTCGCAATCAGGAGATGCATCATGGCCTATACCCTGCCCAAGCTGTCCTACGCCTACGACGCGCTGGAACCGCATATCGATGCGGCGACGATGGAAATCCATCACACCAAGCATCACCAGACCTACATCAACAACGTCAACGCGGCGCTGGAAGGCACCGAGTACGCTGACCTGCCGGTCGAAGAACTGGTGAAGAAGCTCAAGTCGCTGCCGGAGAACCTGCAGGGTCCGGTGCGCAACAATGGTGGCGGCCATGCCAACCACTCGCTGTTCTGGACCGTGATGGCTCCGAATGCTGGCGGCAACCCGGTGGGCGACGTGGCCAAGGCCATCGACAAGGACCTGGGCGGCTTCGACAAGTTCAAGGACGCCTTCACCAAGGCGGCGCTGACCCGTTTCGGCAGTGGCTGGGCGTGGCTGAGCGTGACCCCGGACAAGAAGGTTGTGGTCGAGAGCACCGGCAACCAGGACAGCCCGCTGATGGAAGGCAACACCCCCATCCTCGGCCTGGACGTGTGGGAACACGCGTACTACCTGAAGTACCAGAACCGTCGTCCGGAGTACATCGGCGCGTTCTTCAACGTCATCGACTGGAACGAAGTCGAGCGCCGTTACCAGGAAGCGATCGCCTGATCGCGGTAACGGGATGAACTGAGAAGGCCGGGGGAGACCCCGGCCTTTTCTGTTGCAGGAGTCATTCGGTAGTGCCGGCCGCTGGCCGGCAATCGTGTGGTACCCGAGGAGCCGGCCAGCGGCCGGCACTACCTATTCGGCCGTGGCCGTATCACCCTGCAGGCGCAGGGTCGCCATCACGCCCAGGCGCAGGCCGGGCAGGTCGCCGTCGGCTGGCAGCAGGATCGGCTGCTGGCGGATGCCGCCGAAGTGCTTGACCTGGAACAGCACATCCAGGCCGTGGCCGCTGCTGCCACCGCCACTGGCCGCCGGCGCTTCGGCGCGGCCGCCGGGATTGCGCCGGGCCGGCTGGAAACCCGGCGTGCTGCGCACCAGTTCCACCGTGTTGGCCGAGAAATCGCCAGCAATCAGGCTGGGCATGCCCTCGGCGGTGGCGCCGACCCAGGTCATCAGGTCGCTGGTCTGATGCTGGCGGGCGGTGGCCTCGTCCGGGTCCGGGCGCAGCCGTGCCACATAGATGTTGACCAGTGCCTCGCCCAGCTTCAGCCGCATCATGCCGGCGGCGCTGAAGGTGCCGGGTGGGTGCAGCAGGGTCACGCCATCCTCGCTGACCGGCAGCCGGGTCAGCATCGCGTTGCCATGCCGCAACGGCTGGCTGGGCGGATCGGCGGTAACGAAGTCGCAGCTGTAGCGCAGCCGGCTGGCCAGCCAGCAGGCCGGATTGCGGCCCCGCTGCTGCAGCACCTGCTGCACCGAGATCACGTCCGGCTGCAGGTCGGTCAGCAACTGTGCGACCTGCTCACGGCGCAACTTCCATTGCGCGTCATCGCGGCTGGGCAGTTCCAGCGCGGCCACGGTCAGTTGCCGGGGCTCGTTGTCACTGGCAGTGGCGGCCGTTGCCTGCGGCCGCGCCTGTGCCTGCAACGCCATCAGCAGCACCAGGCAACTGAGCAGGAGACGGGCGGGGGCGAGGGGGCACATAACGATAAGTTTACGCTTTTGTCGTGCAGGTGCCGTGACTTCCGACACGGAGTGTCGCTGCCTGCCATGGATTGGCACCGTTGTCATGCAGCCCTGCAGCGTGCTTCGCAAGCCCTGCTTCCGGTAATCTTGCGCCTTTCGCTTTGCAGGATTGCCTTACAGGATGAGCCACGACGCAGTTGCCCCCATCGCCGGCCAGGGAAAGATGCCGCGCCAGATCCCGTACATCATCGGCAATGAGGCCTGCGAGCGGTTCAGTTTCTACGGGATGCGCAACATCCTGGTGCAGTTCCTGATCACCTCGCTGCTGCTGCAGGAAATCACTGCGGAAGGCCGTGCCGGTGAAGCCAAGGACATCATGCACAGCTTCATGATCGGCGTGTATTTCTTCCCGCTGCTCGGAGGCTGGCTGGCCGACAGGTTCTTCGGCAAGTACCACACCATTCTCTGGTTCAGCCTGGTCTACTGTGCCGGCCACCTGTGCCTGGCGCTGTTCGAGAACAGCCGCGAGGGCTTCTTCCTCGGCCTGGGCCTGATCGCGCTCGGTGCCGGTGGCATCAAGCCGCTGGTGGCCTCGTTCATGGGCGACCAGTTCGACCAGAGCAACAAGCACCTGGCCAAGATCGTCTTCGACGCCTTCTACTGGATCATCAACTTCGGCTCGCTGTTCGCCTCGCTGCTGATCCCGCTGGTGCTGAAGAACTGGGGCCCGCAGTGGGCGTTCGGCATCCCGGGCATCCTGATGTTCATCGCCACCTTCGTGTTCTGGCTGGGCCGCAAGCGCTACGTGCTGGTGCCGCTGCCGCCGAAGGATCCGCATTCGTTCGCCAACGTGGTGCGTACCGCACTGACCACGCGCGTGGCCGGCCAGGGCCGTCCGGGCCTGGTGATCGCCGTGCTCGGCCTGGTGCTGGCAGTGGCCTCGTTCGGCCTGGTTGGCTCGTTGGGCATTGTCATCTGCCTGTGCCTGGCGCTGGTATCGATCCTGGCCGGTATCGGCGGTGGCACCTGGCTGCAGCTCGATCGCGCCCGTGGCCAGCATCCGGCCGAAGCCGTCGAAGGCGTGCGCTCGGTGCTGCGGGTGCTGGTGATCTTCGCGCTGACCACGCCGTTTTTCTCGCTGTTCGACCAGAAGGCCTCGACCTGGGTCCTGCAGGGCCAGCAGATGCAGATGCCGAGCTGGTTCACCGCCTCGCAGATGCAGGCACTGAACCCGCTGCTGGTGATGATCCTGATTCCGTTCAACAACCTGGTGCTGTACCCGGCCCTGCGCCGCTTCGGCTTCGAGCCGACCGCGCTGCGCCGCATGACCGCCGGCATCGCCTTCAGCGGTCTGGCCTGGATCGTGGTCGGCGGCATCCAGGTGGTGATGGACGGGGGCAACGCCATGTCGATCTTCTGGCAGATGCTGCCGTATGCGCTGCTGACCTTCGGTGAGGTGCTGGTCTCGGCCACCGGCCTGGAGTTCGCCTACAGCCAGGCGCCGCAGGCGATGAAGGGCGTGGTGATGAGCTTCTGGAACCTGACCACCACCATCGGCAACCTGTGGGTGCTGCTGTCCAACGCGGCGGTGCGCAACGATGCGGTGACCCACAAGATCGCCAGTACGGGCCTGAGCGAGGCGGCGTTCCTGATGTTCTTCTTCGCCGGTTTCGCCTTCGTCGCGGCGTTGGCCTTCGGTTGGTACGCGAAACGCTATCGTATGGTCGACAACTACCGTAGCGCCTGAGCCTGACATGACCCCCGTCAATCTGCTGTTGATCGCCATCACCGCCATCCTGTCGTGGATGGCGTTCAACAACCGCAAGCTGGCCGACCGCCTGATCCTGTGGCCGCCGGCCATCGACCGTCACCGCCAGTACGACCGGCTGGTGACCTATGGCTTCATCCACGCCGACTGGTCGCACCTGATCTTCAACATGATCACCCTGTTTTTCTTCGGGGGATTCATCGAGAGCGTGATGGTGCAGCTGACCGGCAGCTACCTGACCTACCCGGCGTTCTACATCGGTGCGCTGCTGGTCTCGATCCTGCCCAGCTACCTGAAGAACCAGAAGAACCCGAACTACCTCAGCCTGGGTGCGTCCGGTGCGGTGTCGGCGGTGCTGTTCGCCTTCATCCTGATCAAGCCGTGGTCGATCATCCTGGTGTTCTTCATCCCGGCGCCGGCCATCGTCTACGCCGCGTTCTACGTCGGCTACAGCATCTGGATGGACAAGCGCGGCGGTGACCGCATCAACCACAGCGCGCACCTGGCAGGCGCGGCGTTCGGCGTGATCTTCATGCTGGCCATGCAGCCGAGCATCTTCACTCACTTCCTGCGCGAACTCTCCAACCCGACCTTCCGCCTCGGCGGCGGTTGATGACGGGAGCGGGGCGGATCGGCAGCGATCCGCCCCCGCTGTTTCAGAGCGTGGGCTGCTGACCGTAGGTATCCAGCAGGCGGGCGAACACTTCTTCGCCGATGCGCTGGAAATCCTGGTCCTGGGTCTGCCCCTCCACGGCCAGTTGCAGCAGGCCCTCCAGCAGGGCGCGGTCGGTATCTGAATGGGAATCGCTGGGGTGCATCGGAGCCTCCGCGGTGGTGCGCATGATCAACGGTCGCAAGGGCCGTGCCAGCCTGGCCGTACCCCTTCACAGGCGATAGCGGCCGCCAGCGCTCCAGCTTGAGGGTCGCAAACTGACGTGAATGGAACGGACTTGCCCCTGTTCAGGCTTCACGCGATCATGGCGCCCGGCTGCTCACCATCCACGCAGTCGCCGCAGGAGACAGTTCCATGGCTTCGGTCACGCCCCCCGGTCTGGCCTACGAGGTCGAACACGACCTGGCCAACCATCGCTTCACCGCCCGTGTGCGCGGACAGCTGGCGGTGCTGGACTACCAGATCAAACGCAGGCGCATGGTCATCACGCATACCGAGGTGCCCGAGCCGATTGCCGGCCGAGGCATCGCCGGTGAGCTGACCCGTGTGGCGCTGCGTTTTGCCCGTGAGCAGAAGTACAAGGTGGTGCCGGCGTGTTCCTACGCCGAGGCCTTCCTGCAGCGACATGAGGAGTACCACGACCTGCTCGTTGGCTGAATGCCAGCGGGTCACGCTTCAGCCATGGCAGGCGATGATGTACAAACATGAACAGGGGATCCCGATGAAGATTGGAAACAACCGGCCACTGCACGGCAGCGTGCTGGCCGGCGTGGTAAGCGTGCTGTTGCTGGCCGGTTGCCAGCGTGAGAGCGAGCCGGCACCGGCGACCGACGCGGCGCCTGCCGCCGAGGCCACCGCCGCAGGCGAAACGCCGGTCACGGAAGCGCCGCTGGACCTGCGCGACGTGATCGAGAACAACGAACGCGAAGTGGTGGGTATCAGCTACCCGGCCGGCATCGACCGCTACCCGGGCCTGGCCCGCGCGCTGCAGAGCTATGCGACGAGTGCGCGCAGCGACCTGCAACAGGCGCTGGACGGGCTGGGCAATGACAAGCCGACCATGCCGTACGAGCTGTCGCTGAGCTTCGAGAAGCTGCTGGAAACCCCGCAGCTGGTGGTGGTCAGTGCCGATGGCAGCCGCTACACCGGTGGCGCCCATGGCGAACCGCTGGTGGCCCGATTCGTGTGGCTGCCGCAGCATCAGCAGATGCTCAGCGCCGAAAAGCTGGTGGCCGATGCCAAGGGCTGGAAGGCGATCAGCAATTTCGTCGCTGACCAGCTGCGTGAACGCGTGGCCACCCGCCTCAGCGGTGAGGACATGGATCCGGCCCAGCTGCAGGAATCGCTGCGCAACGCATCGCGCATGATTGCCGACGGCACCGGCCCGCAGGCCGACAATTTCAGCCAGTTCCAGCCGCTGACCGACGACAAGGGGCAGATCACCGCGCTGCGCTTTGTTTTCCCGCCGTACCAGGTGGGTCCATACTCGGACGGCACCCAGACCGCCGATGTACCGGCGGCGGTGCTGTTGCCGCACGTGGCCAAGGACTACGTGGAGCTGTTCGCACGCGGTTGACCGCAGTCGAGGAGGTGGCGTGGATACAGGGTTGCAGGAGCGGGTCGCCGGCCTGCTGCAGGAAGCCGGGGTCCGCATCGGCGGTTCCCAGCCACAGGATATCCAGGTTCATGACCCGCGCTTCTTCGCGCGGGTCATGGCGCACGGCTCGCTTGGCCTCGGCGAGAGCTACATGGACGGTTGGTGGGATGCCAACGTCCTGGATGAATTCCTTGTCCACCTGATGCAGGCGCACCTGGACGAACGGGTGCACGGTTGGCGCGAAGTGGCCGATGCACTGAAGGCGCGCCTGTTCAACCTGCAGGTGGGACAGGGCAGCTACGAGGTGGGCCGCCGCCACTACGACCTCGGCAATGATCTCTACCAGGCCATGCTGGGCCAGCGCCTGGTCTATAGCTGTGGCTACTGGCGCAATGCCGGCGATCTCGACGCCGCGCAGGAAGCCAAGCTTGACCTGGTCTGCCGCAAGCTGGGCTTGCGCCCGGGGCAGCGTGTGCTGGACATCGGCTGTGGCTGGGGCGAAGCCCTGAAGTTCGCCGCCGAGCGCTACGGTGTCAGTGGCGTCGGCGTGACCATTTCGCAGGAGCAGGCCGAGTTCGCCCGCGAACTGTGCGCCGGCCTGCCGATCGAGATCCGCCTGCAGGACTACCGCGAACTGCACGAGCCGTTCGATGCGATCTTCTCGATCGGCATGTTCGAGCACGTCGGCGACAAAAACTACGCCAGCTTCTTCGAGGTGGCCAGGCGTTGCCTGTCACCGCGCGGCCTGCTGCTGCTGCACAGCATCGGCACCAACATCTCGCGGCATCGTACCGACCCGTGGATCGCGCGCTACATCTTTCCCAACTCGATGCTGCCATCGGCGGTGCAGATCACCAAGGCGTTCGAGGGCCGCTTCGTGCTGGAGGACTGGCACAACTTCGGCACCGATTACGACCTGACCCTGCAGGCCTGGCGGCGCAACGTGGAAGCGGCGTGGCCGCGGCTGGATGCGCGCTACGACGAACACTTCCGGCGCATGTGGCGCTTTTACCTGGCCGGGTCGATGGCCACCTTCCGTTGCCGGCACGCGCAGCTGTGGCAGCTGGTGCTGTCGCCGGAAGGCGTGCCGGGTGGGTACGTGGCGCCACGTTGAGGCTGCACTTCTGCCCTGCGCGACCGATGGTGCGGGTCGTGGAAGAAGCGACATCGCTTGACGTCATGCGCGAGCGTTGTCGGCGCTGTGCCTGGCTGGGGTGACGTGGGCGCTAGACTTGTCGACCAGCGGCATCACCGCTTCACTGAAGGCATCGCAGCATGGGTTGGGACATCACCTATCATCCGATTGCGGAATCCGAGATCCGTGACATCTATTTCCGTGCGCTGGAGGATGGCGCGCTGGTCGCCGAGCTGCAGCAGCGGTTCCAGATCGAGCCGTTCTACATGGAGCAGCTGCAGGAGCGCATCGAGGAGGCTCGCTCGATCAGCGCAGAAGTGCCTTTCGAGAAGGGGCACGCTTTGTACCTGGCGATCGTGGCTGGCCACCTTCGGCGGTATCACTATCTCCGCGGGAGCGCCCTTTCGTTTTTCATCGACGATCCGGTGGTCGCCCGCTATTTCGCGGACTGGCGGCAACTGGTGCCGTTGCAGTGGGCGGATGCTGCCGCCGGCAACCATCTACGTGAAAACTATGGTGGTGGCGTGTTCATCACGCATGCCCGGCTGAAGCAGTTACGCGCTGATCATGCAGTGGACAGCGCACTGGCTGCGCGCCTGGAGGAGCTGTTCTCCGATGGACGCCTGGTCGTTTTCTGGCGTGTTGTCGATTACGCGATCGCCAGCGGATGCGGATTGCTGGAGGCCAGCGAGGTGGTCGAGCCGAACCCGATGGATCTCAATGCATCGACCAGCTTGAGCAATCTGCTGAACTGCGCGCCGGATGGCGCGATGCTGTATGCGGAGGCCGCGGCGGCACAGCTGGCGGAGTTCGTGGCAGCGCACCCGGATATCGCATCGACTGCCGCTGCCACGCCCGGTACGCCGAAAGGACGGTGGTGGGAGCGACTGTTTCGGCGGTGACCGGAGAGCATCCACGCATGGCGTGGATCTACTGGTGGGTGCCGACCGTTGGTCGGCACGATCCATCCGCGCCACGAACCCCGGCATCATCGATCCACACATGACGCACTCCAGTAGATCCACGCCATGCGTGGATGCCCCAACAAAAAACCGCCCGGTCTCCCGGGCGGTTTTCGTTTCAGGCTACCGCGCGGGCGATCAGTTGCCGGCGCCGGTCAGGCCACGCTTTTCCAGCAGCGGTTCGATCTGCGGCTCGTGGCCGGCGAAATCGCGGAACAGCTGCATGGCATCCACGCTGCCGCCCTTGGACAGCAGGGTGGCGCGGAAGTGGTCGCCGTTCTTGCGGCTCAGGCCGCCGTTGTCCTTGAACCACTTCTGGGTGTTGGCGTCGAGCACTTCCGACCAGATGTAGGCGTAGTAGCCGGCCGAGTAGCCGCCCATGATGTGGCTGAAGTACGGGGTCTTGTAGCGCGGCGGAACCGGCGCGTAGTAGATGCCGTCCTTCTCCAGCGCGGCGCGCTCGAAGGCCATCACGTCCTTGGCGGCCGGCACCTGGTCGGCGCCGATCTGGTGCCAGCGCTGATCAAGCATGGCCGCGCCCAGGTACTCGGTGGTGGCGAAGCCCTGGTTGAACTTGGCCGCTGCCAGCACCTTGTCCAGCAGTGCCTGCGGCATCGCCGAACCATTCTGGTAGTGCTTGGCGTAGTTCTTCAGGATGACCGGATTATCCGACCACATTTCGTTGACCTGCGAGGGGAACTCGACGAAGTCACGCGGCACCGAAGTGCCCGAGAAGTACGGGTACTTCACGTTGGAGAACATGCCGTGCAGGGCGTGGCCGAACTCGTGGAAGGTGGTGTTCACCTCATCCCAGGTCAGCAGGGTCGGCTGGCCGGCCGGCGGCTTCGGGATGTTCAGGTGGTTGGCGACCACCGGCTTGAAGCCGGTCAGCTTGGACTGCGAGACGTAGGAGTTCATCCACGCACCGCCACGCTTGGAGGCGCGTGCATACGGGTCGAAGATGAAGATCGCCAGCTGGCTGCCGTCAGCGTCGAACACGTCGTAGACGGTGACGTCATCGTGGTAGACCGGCAGGTCGGTGCGCTGCTTGAAGGTCAGGCCGAATTCCTGGCCGGCGGCGTAGAACACGCCGTTCTCCAGCACGTTCTTCATCTCGAAGTACGGCTTCAGCTGCGACTCGTCGAAGTTGTACTTGGCCTGGCGCACCTTCTCGCTGTAGAAGGCCCAGTCCCACGGTTCCAGCTGGAAGGTCGGCTTGCGCGCGGCCTTCTGTTCCTTGTCGATCATCGCCTGCAGATCGGCGGCTTCGCGCTTGGCGTTGGCCACGGCGGCCGGAGCCAGCTTGCCCAGCATTGCGTTGACCGCTTCCGGGGTCTTGGCGGTCTGGTTGGTCAGGTTGTAGGCGGCGAAGTTCGGGAAGCCCATCAGCTTGGCCTTGTCGGCACGCAGCTGCATGATGCGCGAGACCAGCGCGGTGTTGTCGAACTCACCGCCGCGGCTGCCGCGGGTGGTCGAGGCTTCGTAGATCTTCTGGCGCAGGGCGCGGTTGGCCAGGTTGGTCAGCGGCGGCTGGCCGGTGGTGTTGAGCAGGGTGATCACGTACTTGCCTTCCAGGCCACGGGCCTTGGCGGCTTCGGCGGCGGCAGCGATCTGCTCCTTGGACAGGCCGTCCAGCTCCTTGACGTCGTCGACGGTGATCGCCGAAGCGTTCACTTCCGACTGCACGTTCTGGCTGAACTTGGTGCCCAGGTTGGCCAGCTCGGCGTTCATCGCCTTCAGCGTGGCCTTGTCAGCCTCGGACAGCTTGGCGCCGGCGCGCACGTAGTTGTCGTAGTACTTCTCGACCAGGCGCACGCCTTCGGCGTCCAGGCCCAGCTGGCTGCGGGAGTCATACAGCGCCTGGATGCGGGCGAACAGCTTGCCGTTCAGCGCGATCGCATCGCTGTGCGCGGCGAACTTCGCCGAGTAGTCGGCCTGCAGCTTCTTGCGGGTGTCGTTGGTATCGGCGCCGACCAGGCTGAAGAACACGGTGGTCGCACGGTCGAGGATGTCACCGCTCTTTTCCAGGGCGATGATGGTGTTGTCGAAGGTCGGCTTGGCCTTGTTGTTGGCGATCGCCTCCACTTCCTTCAGCTGCTGCGCCATGCCGGCGTCGAAGGCCGGGGCGAAGTCGCTGTCCTTGATCTTGTCGAACTGCGGGAAATGCAGCGGCAGCGGGCTTTCGGCGAAGAACGGATTGGCCTGCTGGGCATGGGTGCTGGCAGCCGGGGTGGCGGCGCCGGCCGAGAAGGCGGGCAGGGCAAGGCCGAGGGACATGGCCACGGCAAGGGCAAGGCGAGTGGTCAAGGTAGGAACTCCGGTAAGGCAAACAAGGGCCCGAGGGTAACCCGGCCGGCGGCGCCCGCACTTGTGTCAAAAGGCATGTTGCCGGGGCTGGGCGCGGGTAACATGCATTCACCGCCCACGGGCCGCTGCCATGACCACTGCCTACGACTTCAGCTTCCGCGACCTCGACGGCCAGCCGCAGGCCCTGGCCCGGTACCAGGGGCACCCGTTGCTGCTGGTCAATGTCGCCAGCCGTTGTGGCTTCACCCCGCAGTACACCGGGCTGGAACAGCTGTGGCAGGAGTATCGCGAGCGTGGCCTGGTGGTGATCGGGTTCCCATGCAACCAGTTCGGTGCACAGGAGCCCGGCGACGCCGCGCAGATCCGCCAGTTCTGTTCGCTGGACTACCCGGTCAGCTTCCCGCTGTCGGAGAAGATCGAGGTCAACGGCGAGGGGGCTGATCCGTTGTGGGCATGGCTGTCACGCGAGAAGCGCGGCCTGCTGGGTAGCGCCCGCATCAAGTGGAATTTCAGCAAGTTCCTGGTCGACCGCCAGGGGCAGGTGGTGTCGCGGCATGCGCCTACCACCAGGCCGGAGCAGCTGCGCGGCGAGATCGAAGCGCTGCTGTGAGATGAACCCGAAAAGGGGACGGAGGGGATTAAGTCGTTTGTGCACAAACGACTTAATCCCCTCCGTCCCCTTTTTGCTTATTTCTCGACGAAGGCGCGTTCGAACACGTAGTGGCCCGGCTGGCCGATACGCGGCGAGACCTGGAAGCCACGGGCATCGAGCACGCTGCGCAGGTCGGCCAGCATCTGCGGGCTGCCGCAGATCATCGCGCGGTCGTTCTCCGGGCTCAGCTCGGGCAGGCCGAGGGTGCGCTGCATCTCGCCGCTTTCCATCAGCTGGGTCAGGCGGCCCTGGTTGGCGAACGGCTCGCGGGTGACGGCCGGGTAGTACAGCAGCTTGTCACCGATCATCTCGCCCAGGAATTCGTGCTCACGCAGTTCCTTCTCGAAGTAATCGCGGTAGGCCAGGTCCTTCTCGTAGCGCACGCCGTGGCAGAGGATCACCTTCTCGAAGCGCTCGTAGGTTTCCGGGTCCTTGATGACCGACAGCCACGGCGCCATGCCGGTGCCGGTGCCCAGCAGGTACAGGTTCTTGCCGGGGTGCAGATCGCTGATCAGCAGGGTGCCGGTGGGCTTCTTGCCGACCAGCACCTTGTCACCCGGCTTGATGTGCTGCAGGCGCGAGGTCAGCGGGCCGTCCTGCACCTTGATGCTGAAGAACTCCAGATGCTCTTCCCAGTTGGCGCTGGCGATGGAATACGCGCGCAGCAGCGGCCGCGCCTCGGTTTCCAGGCCGATCATCACGAACTGGCCGTTCTCGAAGCGGAAACCGCTGTCGCGGGTGAGGGTGAAACTGAAGTAGGCATCGGTCCAATGACGGACCTCAAGCACCGTTTCGGCGCCAAAAGCGGAGGACATGGGCGTATCTATCGGAAGTCGTCGGGGTGATTCTATCTCAAATGAGACAGGTTCTCATTAGGCGGAACGAGAGGCGTTCTCAGCGGTAACCGGCCGCCTGCAGCTCGAACAGCTCGGCGTAGCGGCCGCCCTGGGCCATCAGCTGCTCATGAGTGCCGCTGGCCTCGATCCGGCCATCGGCCAGCACCAGGATGCGATCGGCCATGCGTACCGAGGAGAAACGGTGGGAAATCAGCACTGCGGTGCGATTATCCGCCAGTTCCCTGAACCGCTGGAACACCTCGAACTCACTTCGCGCATCCAGCGCTGCCGTTGGCTCATCCAGGATCATCACCTGCGCATTGCGCATCCATGCGCGGGCGATGGCGATCTTCTGCCATTGGCCGCCGGACAGGTCCACGCCCTGCTTGAAGCGGCGGCCGATCAGCTGGTCGTAGCCGCCGGGCAGGTCGTCGATCACTTCCTCGGCCATTCCGCGCCGTGCGGCGTCGGCGATGCGCGCCTGGTCGTCCATCGCCTCGACCTGGCCGACGCCGATGTTCTCGCCGGCGCTGAGGTTGTAGCGCACGAAGTCCTGGAAGATCACCCCTAGATTGGCGCGCAGGTCGTCCAGGTCGTAGTCGCGCAGGTCGCGCCCATCGAGCAGGATGCGGCCCTCGTCCGGTTCGTACAGCCGCGCCAGCAGCTTCACCAGTGTGGTCTTGCCAGCGCCGTTCTCACCGACCAGCGCCAGTACTTCGCCGGCCTGCAGCTGGAAATCAAGGTGGCGCACCGCCCATTGCTCGGCATCCGGGTAGCGGAAGCCGACGTTCTCGAACACGAAGCCCTGGCGGATCGGCTGCGGCACGCGCACTGCACCTTCGCGCGAGTGGATTTCCGGCTGGATCTGGAAGAACGAGAACAGGTCATCCAGGTACAGCGCCTGGCTGGCCACCTGCGAGAACCCGATCAGCAGGCCTTCCAGCAGCTGGCGCAGGCGCAGGAAGCTGCCGGCGAGGAAGGTCAGGTCGCCGATCGAAAAGTCGCCGCGCACCGTGCGCCAGGCGATGTAGGCGTAGGCGGTGTAGTAGCCCAGTGTGCCCAGTGCGGCCAGCAGCGTGCCCCAGAACGCGCGGCGCCGGGCCAGGGCGCGGTTGGCCTGGAACAGCGCCACCGACAGGCGCCGGTAGCGCTCCACCAGGAAGCGGTGCAGGTTGTAGATCTTCACTTCCTTGGCCGTTTCCACGCTGGCACCGAGCTGGCGCAGGTAGTCGAGCTGGCGGCGCTCGGGCGTCCACTGGAAGTTGAGGCTGTAGCCGGCCGCGTTGAAGTGCGATTCGCCGATGAAGGCCGGCACCAGTGCCAGCGCCAGCAGGAGGATCAGCCATGGCGCGTAGACCAGCAGGCCGACGGCGAGGCTGGCCACGGTGATCGCGTCCTGCACCTGGCCGAACAGCTGGCTCATCAGGTTCATCCGGCCCATGGTCTGGCGTCGCGCACGGTCCAGCTTGTCCTGCAGGTCCGGGTCCTCGAAGTCCTCCAGATCCAGCGTTGCCGCGTGTTCCATCAACCGGATGCTGGTGACGTTGGCGAACAGTTCCGAGAGCAGGGCATCGGCGTAGCTGACCAGCCGGCCGAGCAGATCCGAGGCGATGGCCAGGCCGAATTCCAGCGCCAGCAGGCCCAGCAGCGGATTCAGTATGCCGCTGGACAGTGCTTCGCCCAGCGGCGGGAAGCCAGCGTCGTGCTGGCTCAGGTGCAGGGCGCTGTCGATGATCAGCTTGCCGACGTAGAGCATCGCCACCGGCAGCAGCGCACGGATCAGGCGCAGGCCAAGGCTGGCCAGGGTGAGCGCGGGGCTGGTCTTCCAGACCATGCGCAGGAACGGTGGCAGGTTGCGCATCGCCCTGAAGCGCTGGCGCAGGCTGGGTTTCTTCGCGGCGGCAGCGCCAGCGGTGGGGGTAGCAGGCATGTGCGTATTGTGCGCGCCCTGCGCGTGGCGGAGGCATGAACGGGGCGCATGCCTGCCATGCGCCGGCAGGGCAGCGCGTCGGCGCCGCCTGCGCGCTCAGTCCAGCGCAGCCAGCAGCGCAGGATGGTGAGCGAACCAGAAGCGCAGGGCCCCGCTGTCGATGCCGTAGGCGCCTTTCCAGAAATCGACGGGATAGCTCCAGTCCGAAGAGCGCGACGTGCGCGGTGCCAGGCCGACCCGGGTGAAGCGTTGCGCCAGGCCGGGATGCTCGGGGGTCTGCAGCAGCCCGGCATGGCCCAGGGCATCCAGCAGGTGACGCGCCTGCTCGACGGACAGTTTCAGGCCCGGCAGCGCGCGCACGCGTTTGACGATGGTCGACGGGGTGTCCTTGGCGTCGCTCTCGTGGTGCAGCAGCCGCAGCAGTGCCACCAGTGTGCTCATGTCGCCGGGCGCCCGTCTGGGCGTCAGATTGTGTTGTTCCAACAGGAAGGTGATGGCGTTTACGCTTCCGCCGAGCACGACCCCGATGTTGTGGCGGACGCGCGCCCAGCTGGTCGGGTCGAATCTGCCTTCGCGGACCTGGCCGCAGACCGCACAGGCCAGGCTGGGGTGTGGCTGCTCCTGATGCCTGGGGAAGTTCACCATGAACGCATACGCCGACAGCCCGGCGCGCAGGTCGCTGCGGTTCTCCTGCACGCCGAGGATGAAGTTGTCTGCCACATGCTGGCGGTCGGCGCGGGCATAGGCGGCGAACATCCGCACCTGGAGGGCCTCATGGCCCGGATGTTCGACGGGCCACAACAGTCCATGCCGTTCAAGCGTCGACAGGAGTTCGGGCGGCGCGGTGTCCCGCTCCCGGTACTGGGTCAGCGCCTTCAGCGCCTCCTTGCTGGGCGTGTCGGGGGCTTCGTCGGCCATGACGTTCGGATGCTTCCTGCGGGGCAGGTACAGTGCCCGGCGGTCCAGGCACTGTCAACGAAGCGCTCAGGGCAGCGGCGGCAGCAGCCCGGCGCCCAGCCGGTTCCAGGCGTTGATCACCGCAATGCCCATGCTCAGGTCACTGATGCCCTTCTCATCGAAGTGCGGTGCCAGTGCATCGAACGCCGCCTGTGACGGTGCACCGTCGGTCAGCCGGGTCAGCGCTTCGGCCCAGCCCAGCGCCGCACGCTCGCGGGCATCGAAGAAACGGCTTTCGTGCCACGCGGGCAGCGTATCCAGCTTGCGCGGCTCGATGCCGCCCTTGCGCAGCGCCGTGCCGTGCATGTCCATGCAGTAGCCGCAGCCGTTGAGCTGGGACACCCGCAGGAACAGCAGTTCCATCAGGGTCGGATCGATCGAGCTGTCATGCACCGCCTGGCTGGTGGCAAGCAGGCCCTTGAAGGCTTCGGCGGCCAAGCGGGTGTAAGGGACGCGGGGAGATGCGTGGTCGGACATTTTCGGCTCCACGGCGGCCACGATGGCCGCCTTTCATTACAAGGACGCCGTGCCGTCACCGCGCGTGACAACGTCCGGCAACTTTTCCGGATTCAACACGCTGTACACGTTGGCGATGCGGCCATCGACCACTTCGATGGTGGTGATCGAGTGCAGGCGATCGCCTTGGAAGCGCAGGATCGCCGGCTCGCCGTTGACGTAGCCCAACTGCGCCGGATGCGCCGCGCCGCGGCGGGCGATGGCCCAGAACAGGCGGCCGATGCGCTCGGCGCCCAGCAGCGGGCGGATCGCCGCGGTAACCACGCCACCGCCGTCGGAGACCAGCAGCGCGTTGGCGTGCAGCAGGGCCTGGATCGCTTCGCTGTCGCCGCGCTGGGAAGCGTCCATGAAGCGCGTGAGCAGTTGCCGGTGCTGGCTGGCGTCGGCGTTGAAGCGTTGCCGCCCGGCCTGCAGGCGCTGCCGGGCACGATGCACCAGCTGCCGGCAGTTGGCCTCGCTGTGGCCGATCAGGTCGGCGATCTCACGGTAATCGTGGTCGAAGGCTTCCTTCAGCAGGAAGGCGGCGCGTTCCTCGGGGCCGAGCTGTTCAAGCAGGGTCAGGAAAGCCACCGAGACATCGTCGGCAAACGCATGCAGCTGCGCCGGGCCGGGCGCCGGGTCGGGCTCCAGGGTGACCGCCAGTGGCTCGGCCAGCCACGGGCCGACGTAGTGCACGCGCTCGCGCTTGGCTGCGCGCAACCGGTCCAGGCCGAGCCGGGTGGTGGTGGTGACCAGCCAGGCTTCGGGGTCGCGGACGGCCGCCGGGTCGGCGCCGGACCAGCGCAACCAGGCATCCTGGACCACGTCTTCGGCGTCGGCGCGACTGCCGAGCAGGCGGTAGGCCAGCGCCATCAGGCGCGGACGGTGGGTCTGGAAAGCGGTTTCAGCGTTCATGTGGGCAAGGACGCCGCAGTGGCGCGTGGCGTGACAGAGGGTGTGCGTGGATAGTGCAGGCCAGCGGCCGGCACTACCACCCTGCGGCCGGGGGAGGGGGTAAAATGGGGGGATTACCCCCGCCAGCCTCCAGCAAGCGAGCAAGTCGTGACATCGATCAAGCAGGAAGACCTCATCCAGTCCATCGCCGACGCGCTGCAGTACATCTCGTACTACCACCCGGTCGACTACATCAAGAACCTTGCCGCCGCCTACGAGCGCGAGGAGTCGCCGGCCGCGAAGGAAGCGATGGCGCAGATCCTGATCAATTCGCGCATGTGCGCCGAAGGCCACCGTCCGATCTGCCAGGACACCGGCATCGTCACCGTGTTCCTGGAAATCGGCATGGACGTGCGTTGGGACGACGCCACCATGGGCGTGGAAGACATGGCCAACGAAGGCGTGCGCCGCGCCTACATGCACCCGGACAACAAGCTGCGCGCCTCGGTGCTGGCCGACCCGGCCGGCAAGCGCACCAACACCAAGGACAATACCCCGGGCGTGGTCAACGTCAAGGTGGTGCCGGGCAACACCGTCGAAGTCATCGTCGCCGCCAAGGGTGGTGGTTCGGAAGCCAAGACCAAGTTCGCCATGCTCAACCCGTCCGATTCCATCGTCGACTGGGTGCTGAAGACCGTGCCGACCATGGGCGCCGGCTGGTGCCCGCCGGGCATGCTCGGCATCGGCATCGGCGGCACCGCCGAGAAGGCGATGCTGCTGGCCAAGGAAGCGCTGATGGAGCCGATCGACATCACCGAGCTGCAGGCCCGTGGTGCGTCCAACCGCATTGAAGAGCTGCGCCTGGAGCTGTACGAGAAGGTCAACGCGCTGGGTATTGGCGCGCAGGGCCTGGGTGGCCTGACCACCGTGCTCGACATCAAGATCAACGATTACCCGACCCACGCGGCCAACCTGCCGGTGGCGATGATCCCGAACTGCGCGGCCACCCGCCATGCGCACTTCACCCTGGATGGCAGCGGCCCGGTGATGCTGGACCCGCCGTCGCTGGAGGACTGGCCGAAGCTGACCTACGATTCGTCCAAGGGCACCCGCGTGGACCTGGACACGATCACCCCGGAGGACGTGGCCAGCTGGAAGCCGGGCCAGACCCTGCTGCTCAACGGCAAGCTGCTGACCGGTCGCGACGCCGCGCACAAGCGCATGGTCGACATGCTCAACAAGGGCGAGGAACTGCCGGTCGATCTGAAGGGTCGCTTCATCTACTACGTCGGCCCGGTCGATCCGGTGCGTGACGAAGTAGTGGGCCCGGCCGGCCCGACCACGGCCACCCGCATGGACAAGTTCACCCGTCAAGTGCTTGAACAGACCGGCCTGCTGGGCATGGTCGGCAAGGCCGAGCGCGGCCCGGCGGCCATCGAGGCGATCCGTGACAACAAGTCGGCCTACCTGATGGCCGTCGGTGGTTCGGCCTACCTGGTGTCCAAGGCGATCAAGGCGGCGAAGGTGGTTGGTTTCGCCGACCTCGGCATGGAAGCGATCTACGAGTTCACCGTGCAGGACATGCCGGTGACCGTGGCGGTCGACTCCACTGGCGAATCGGTGCACAAGACCGGCCCGCGCGAATGGCAGGCCCGCATCGGCAAGATTCCGGTGGTGGTGGAGTAATTCCTCCCGTTCCGGTCCAGACAACGGCGCCCGTGTGGCGCCGTTGTTGCATGCAGCCTGCCCGTGGATGGTGTGCTCTGCTAACGTGCGCTGTCTGACGTATTGGAAGGGAGTCCATCGTGCTGCAGTGGTCGCGTGTTTTCGTGTTGCTGGTCGCTGCGCTGGCATGCAGTGCCTGCGGGCCACGTTATTTCGTCGAACCGCCAACCCACGAAGCGGGGAGGATCTGCGCGTCGGTCTGCGAGAGCCAGAAGGCGACGTGCGACTTCCACAACCGCGCCCGCGCGGAGTCGGATCAGCGCAGCTGCGAAAGCGAGAAGAGCCGGATCATCAGCCGTTGCAGTGGTATCGCCGACGACAAGCAGCGGCACAACTGTGAAGGGGGCAACGGCGCCGGCACCTACTGCGGTTCCCCGGCGCTTCCTTCATGCAGTGCTCCGTACGCCCAGTGCCTGCTCTCCTGCGGCGGCACCGTGAATGAAGTCCGCACCGACACCGGCATTCCCGTGTACTGATTCGGGGGCGCGCGTCGCTGCCTGCACGAGTAACCGTAGTCTGCTAAGGTCGGAACACCCCTGCACCGGATGTGCCCATGCGCCTGCATCGATCCGTCGCGGCTGTGTTCCTGCTGGTCCTGGCCGGCTGCAGCACAACGTCATCCTATGAAGGTGCGGATTTCTCCGCCTCCTCGCAGTGCCGCATGCAGTGCCAGGCCGACTATCGCAGCTGCATGGCGCAGAATGACTCCCTCGGCAGTCGCCAGAGCAATTGCGAGCAGCAGGTGGTGCCGGCGCCGGACAAGCGCTGCAAGGATGTGGACAACCCGGACCTGCGCCGTGCCTGCGAACTGAAGGCGCATGACTGCACGATGCGCGCGCCGATGATGTCCTGTGGCGAACGCCGGGATTCCTGCATGAGCATCTGCGGCTGAGCAGCGACCGCGCGCGCGGGTGCATAATCGGCGGATCCACCCGCACAGGATCCGCCGCATGAGCACCACGCTGTATGGTTCAACCAGTACCGCCGCGCTGGTGGTGCACTGGCTGCTGATCGAGCTGGGCATCGAGCACGAACTGGTGCTGCTGGATTTCGACGCGCGCGAGCACAAGTCGGCGGAGTACCTGGCGCTGAATCCGGCCGGTGTGGTGCCGACGCTGCTGATCGATGGCTTGGTACTGACCGAAGCGGCGGCGATCGCACTGTATCTGGCTGACCGCCATCCGGAGGCCAACCTGCTGCCCGCACTGGGCACGCCGCAGCGCGCCGATGCCTACCGCTGGATGTTCTGGTGTGCCAATACGCTGCAGCCGGCCTATCGTGCCTGGTTCTATCCGCATGAAATGGCGGGCGAGGCAAATATCGAAGCGAGCCGCGAGATGGCCCGTCAGCGCCTTGAGGCGGCCTGGCAGCAGGTCGCCACGCACCTGCAGGCGCATGGCCCCTACCTGCTGGGCACCACGCCCTGCGTGGTCGACTACATGCTGGTGATGCTGATGCGCTGGTCGCGCAACATGCCGAAGCCCAGCGACACCTGGCCTGTGCTCAAGGCACATGCCACGTCGATGAAGGCGCGCCCGGCGTTCGCCGAGGTATACCGCCGCGAAGGCATCACCGACTGGCGGTAACCAGAAAAGGGGACGGAGGGGATCAAGTCGTTTGTGCACAAGCGACTTGATCCCCTCCGTCCCCTTTTCCGTTACAGGATCTCCAGCACCGTTTCCGGTGGACGGCACAGCCGGGTGCCCTTGGGCGTGCGCACCACGGGGCGGTTGATCAGGCGCGGGTGTGCGGCCATCGCGGCGAGCAGCGTGGCATCGTCGGTCTCTTCCAGTCCCAGTTCGGTGAACTGTGCTTCCTTGCTGCGCACCAGATCACGTGCGCTCAATCCGGATTCGGCCAGCACCTGGCGCAGTGTGGCCACATCGGGTGGATTGCCCAGGTACTCGATCACCTCCGGATCGAAGCCCGCATCGCGGATCAGCTTCAATGCGCCACGCGAGTTGCTGCAGGCCGGGTTGTGCCAGATCGTCACGTCCATCAGAACCACTCCAGCAGCGACACGCCCACGCCCACGTAGGTGGCCTTGTGGTTGTAGTCGATCAGGCTTTCGCCGTAGCCGTCGAAGATCTGCACGTGGCCGCGCAGCAGGTTGCTGATCGGGAAGCCGTAATCCAGCTGCAGGGCACCGTGTGAGCGGCTGCCGGTACGCAGCGAATGGCGTGCCATCAGCGAGACTTCGTGGCCGTTGCGGTTCCAGGTCAGGGTCGCATCACCGCGGCCCATGTAGTCCTCGATGTCCGGATTGTTGTCGTCGCTGCGGGTCTCGGGAATGCGGTACCACGGCCGCAGCACCAGCGCCCAGTTCTCGCGGTCCAGGCCGATGTTGAGCATCACCCGGTTCCAGCTGCGCGACAGTGGGTCGGCACGGCCGTTGGACTGGTGGTTCAGCGCGATGCCGGTCATGCGTCCACGCCAGCCACCGATCGAGTAGCCGTTGCGGAACACCATCATCACTTCCGGCTCGTAGTTAGTTTCGCGGAACGGGCGCGAATCCTCGCCGTTGTAGGCCTGCCAGCGCGAGCTCTGGGTGTAGCCGGCCCAGATGTCGCCGTTGTCGCCGAACAGGTTCTCGGCGATCTTGGTCTTGAAGCTGATCTGGAACTTCAGTTCGGCGCTGTCCAGCACCTGCGGCGTGGTGACCGTGTTGGCCGGATTCGGCGAATGCGGCGTGGTGTTGCGGTCGCTGGTCCAGAACGCCGGCAGCAGGTACACCGGCTTGTAGGCACGCAGCTGGAATGGGCCGAGCTTGGAGTCCTCGGCCAGTTCCCAGCGGCTGTCCAACAGCGAACCGCGGCCGGCATTGGCCAGCGCGCTGTCCGGCGCAGCGGGGCGGAACAGGTCGCTGACCCGCTCGCGCAGTTTCTCTTCGCCCTGGCTCACGCGTGCGGTCTGGCGTTCTTCGCGACGGGCCTGCGCGGCCGCCTCGGCAGCGGCATCGGCGGCGGCCGTGGCCTGCGGCGTATGCGCGAACAGGCGGTCATAGCAGGCCAGGCGCGCCGCGTCAGTGGTGATGGCGGCACACGCCGCGGGCGAGGTATCGGTGCTGGGCACGAATTCCTGCGCGGCCAATGGGGCACTGGCCAGGGCCAGCGCCAGCGGCGCAAGGCGGGGAAGCAGCGGGGGGAGGGTCATTCCAGCAGGCCCTTCGGTGAATACGGGAATCGCACAGTGTGGCGGCTGTACCGCATCGCGGCCAGCCCCCACGGTTTATGCACGGCCACCGCGTGCGCGCGGCGTGAAGACCGTGCGGCTTACAGGAACCAGGCGAAGGCGAACAGGCCCAGCATCGCGATCACCACCGCCAGCTTCAACGCCAGGCCGAGCAGGATGCCGAGCCAGGTGGCCAGACCCACCTTGGTCGAGCGGCCCAGTTCACGGGTGTGCCAGTACTCGCCGGCCAGGGCGCCGATCAGGGGCCCGGCAAAGAGGCCGATCGGCATGAAGAACAGCCCGACGATGCTGCCGACGAACGTGCCCCACAGCGCCTTGCGGCTGGCACCGACCCGCTGCGCACCCACCACTGTGGCCAGTACGTCCACCAGCAGCGAGAGAAGGGTCAGTACGCCCAGCGCGACCAGGGTCGGCCAGCCGACGTGGGCGAAGCCGTCGGCCCACGCCGCCAGCAGCAGTCCGATGAACACCAGCGGGATGCCGGGGAGGGCCGGAAGGATGATTCCGGCGATGCCGACGAGGACAAAAATGACCGCTAGCAGATATAAGATGAATGAGAGTCCCATGCTGTCCCGTACGGTGGTCGTTTTGGGGTTGACAGTGAAAGATTTTGCCAGTTGCTTTTTCGTTTTGGGCGGGTTAAGTTGCAGTCGCTGAGCTTGGCAAGGTCACCGTGGATCGTGGCCTGATGAAGCAAGATCTTCCCGATCCGCTGCATCGATGCACCTCGCTTCCCCCTTGCTTGTCAGCCGCCCACCAGGCGTTTCCTACAACAAGAGAGAGTCACCAGGGAGTTAGTGAGATGTCTGATCGCGAGACCGGTACCGTCAAGTGGTTCAACGATGCAAAGGGCTTCGGCTTCATCAGCCGTGAAAACGGCGAAGACGTGTTCGTGCACTTCCGTGCCATCCAGACCCAGGGCTTCAAGAGCCTGAAGGAAGGCCAGAAGGTCACCTTCACCGTCGTGCAGGGCCAGAAGGGCCTGCAGGCCGACGCCGTTCAGCCGACCTGATCGCGCTGCATACCGTCAAATGAAAAGGCCCGCGCAAGCGGGCCTTTTCTTTGCCATCGGCCCGATGCAGGTCAGCGCAGGATGACCTTGCCGTTGACCACGCGCACGTAGGTGTTCTCGCGGATGCCGCCGAGGTCGCGCTGGTTGACCACGATGGTGCGGCCATCGTCCATGCGCACGCTGATGTCGTAGGTGTCGCTGGTCACGTTCTTCTGGATCTGGTTGCCGGCCAGTGCGCCACCGACCGCGCCCGCAGCGGCGGCGATGTTCTTGTTGCCACGGCTGCCGCCGGTGTGGTCGGAGATCTCGTGGCCGGCCACGGCGCCGACGATGCCGCCCAGGATCGCGCCGGTCGCGCTGGGCGCGGTACGGCCGGACTGCACGGTGTTGATGCGGGTCACGATGCCGCAGTCGGCGCAGCGGCCCTGGTTGTAGCCACCATTGTTGCCGTAGCCGCCATTGTTGTAGCCGTTGTTGTAACCACCACCGCCGTAGCCGGGCGAGGTGGCACAGCCAGCCAGGGCAAGGGTAGCGATGGCGCTGGCGGCGATGAGCTGGATCTTCATGGGGCGTCTCCTGGCCGTGAAGGCGGGTGTCTGGGGTGGTACTGCGTCATGCAGCAGGGTGGACGAATCGTCCCCTTTTGAACGTGAACAAGGCGCCAACCGCGCAGGCCTTGTCCGGCTGCAGGATGAATGCGGCTCAGCGGAAGTCCTGGTGGCAGGCGCGGCAGTCGGCCTGCACCGTTTCCACCACCTGGGCCAGGGCCGTGCAGTCGCTGGGCGGCGCAGCCAGAGCGGCGTTGAGGTTGCCGCGCAGCTGACTGGCATGCTGCTGGAACTGCGCGCTGTCCTTCAGCCCGGGAAAGGCCAGGTCCAGATCGTTGGACAGCAGGCGCATCGCCTGCAACCGCGGCACGCTGTCGGCCAGGCTGCAGCGGTTCTGCTGCTGGGCCTGCTGCAGCAGCTGCGATTGCCGTTGCATCACCTGCATCAGGCTGTCCGGGAACGGATCGCGGCGGGCCTGCAGGGCGCGGCCGACCATCACCGTGGCGATCAGGCCGATCAACAGGCCCAGGCCGAGCACGAACAGATAGCGGTAGGCGGTGGACGGGCGGCGGGGCGGGCTGGCGTTCATGGCGGGCTCTCCGGACGTGCAACGGTGGGTTCGATGCCGGCGCGCTGCAGGCGCTGGCGCCTGCACGTTAAAATAGCCGGATGAACGAACAGGTCAAACAACGCTTCGCCGGCATCGAACGGCTGTATGGCGTGGGCGCACTCGAGCGCCTGCAGAGCAGCCGCGTGGCGGTGGTGGGCATGGGGGGCGTTGGCTCGTGGGTGGTGGAGGCATTGGCCCGTTCGGCGGTCGGTCACCTGACCCTGATCGATGCCGATGACATCTGCGTGTCCAACACCAACCGGCAACTGCCGGCGATGGAAGGCAACTACGGCCGCAACAAAGCCGAGGCGATGGCCGAACGCTGCCGCGCGATCAACCCGGACATCGCGGTCGATGCCGTACAGGCGTTCCTGACGGTGTCGAACATGGCCGAACTGCTGGACCGTGGCTTTGATCTGGTGATCGATGCCTGCGACA
Organism: Stenotrophomonas sp. FR024; assembly: GCF_047500745.2. Classification (NCBI taxonomy): domain Bacteria; kingdom Pseudomonadati; phylum Pseudomonadota; class Gammaproteobacteria; order Lysobacterales; family Lysobacteraceae; genus Stenotrophomonas; species Stenotrophomonas sp. FR024. Next base: position 28,963 of record NZ_JAXAXM020000013.1, on the reverse strand, counting down.
GCTTCCGGGTCAAGGTCGAGACGATTGCCTGGTGCCGCCGCCGCAAGCTGCCGCTGCTGACCGTGGGGGCTGCCGGTGGTCGCACCGATCCCACCCTGGTGCGCATCCGCGATGTCTCGCGCACCGAGCACGACGCCATGCTGGCGTTGATCCGCAAGAAGCTGCGCAGCGAGTTCAACTTTCCGAAGAATGCCAAGCGCTACTTCGGCGTGCCGGCGGTGTATTCGCTGGAGAATGTGAAGTACCCGCAGGCCGATGGCAGCGTCTGTGGCATCCGCCCGAACCTGGGCGCTGATGCGGCATTGAAGCTGGACTGCGGCGCGGGCCTGGGTGCGGCGACCCACATCACCGGTGCGTTCGCGTTCGCGGCGGTCGGCAAGGCGCTTGAAATGCTGCTGGAGCCGAAGAAGGTGAAGGCCGAAGTGGTCGAGGATCACGCTGACGCGTGATGGTAGTGCCGGCCGCTGGCCGGCAACTCCGGAATGATTGAATCAGCGCAGACGCCGGCCAGCGGCCGGCACCTACCGTTGCATTGCGGGCAGCGCGAACAGCCGCCGCGCGTTCTCCGTCGTGGCCTGGGCCACCGCGTCCAGCTCCATCCCGCGTAGCGCCGCCACGTGGCGGGCGATGATCGCCAGCCGTGCCGGTTCGTTGCGCTGGCCGCGGATGCCGGCGTCAGGCTGGTCCGGGGCGTCGGTCTCCAACAGCAGCTGTTCCAGCGGCATCTCGCGCACCAGCCGCTGCAGGCGTTGCGCGCGTTCGTAGGTCAACGGGCCGCCGAGCCCGAGCAGGAAGCCCTGCCTGTGCAGTTGCGCTGCCTGTTCCGGACTGCCGGAAAAGCTGTGCACCACGCCGCGCAGGCCGCCGACGCGACGGATCGCGGCGATCACCGCATCCACCGCGCGCCGTGCATGCACGATCACCGGCAGCTCGAACTCACGGGCCAGTTCCAGCTGACCGATGAAATATGCCTGTTGCGCCTCGGCATCCAGGCCTTCAACGAAAAAGTCCAGACCACATTCGCCGATCGCGCAGGGGCGTTCGCGTTCGATCCACTCGCGCAGCAGCGGCAGGTGCCCAGGCTGGTGCTCGGCCAGGAACATCGGATGCAGGCCGTAGGCTGGGTACAGCCCCGGCGCCTGCTGGCAGACCTCGCGCAGCTTCGGCCAGCTGGCTGCGGTCACCGCCGGCACCACCTGCAGGTGCACGCCAGCGGCCTGCGCACGCTCGACCACCGCGGCGCGGTCGCGGTCGAACTCGCTGGCGTCCAGATGGCAGTGGCTGTCGACCAGCAGGCTCAATGCTGCTCCAGCGGCGGAGGCGTGGTGGTGTTGCGGCGCTTCCAGTTGGCCAGCAGCAGGGTGCCGAAGCCGAGCACCAGCTCATCGACGAACGGAATCGGGTCTGGGATGAACAGGGTCAGCGCGAACAGGCCCGCGGTGAGCTTGAACAGGGTGGGGTAGCGCAGCCGGCGCGCCCATTGCAGTACCGGCAGCAGCATCGGGTTGGCCATGGCGGGGGTCCTCCTGGGGAATATGCAAACGCTACCACGGGCCCAGCATTTCCCGATGCTGAATGGGTTACGGGAATGAGCAGGAAATGTGGAGATTCCGTTCAGGCAGCGCATGCTGCAATCTGGTTCGAGAACGTTGCGGATGGTCCGCAAGGAGCAGGTCATGAAAAGCACAACTACAACTGTCCTGGTCGCAGCGGGCGCGCTGCTGGTCGGTGGCATCGCCACTGCCGCCTTCATGAAGAGTGGCGACAGATCGCCCGATTCCATCAGCGCCGGAACCCCCAATGGTGAATCGCGCCTGGTCGATGGCAACGCCACCGACGATGGCGCGCGTGGTGACACTCTCGACCCGACCGCACCGCGTGGGCTGGAATATGCCGATGTGCTGAAGGTCGACCCGATCACCGAGAAGCAGAAGGCCTACGCCACCGTGATCGGCACCGACGCGGTGCGTGAGACCTCCACCACCCAGACCCCGCATGAAGTCTGCCAGGACGTGACGGTGCAGGAGCGCCTGCCGGAACGTGACGGCAACGTCGGCGGTACCGTGGTCGGTGCTGTGGTGGGTGGCCTGCTGGGCAACCAGGTCGGCGGTGGCAACGGCAAGAAGGCCGCGACCGCAGCCGGTGCCGTGGCCGGTGGCTTCATCGGCAACCAGATCGACAAGCGCCATGTGGGTGGCCGCGTGGTCAACCGCACCGAGCGCCAGTGCCACACCGAGACCGCCACCTCCGAGTCGAGCCGTGTTACCGGCTACAACGTGACCTACCGCAACGAGGACGGCACCACCGGCACCATGCGCATGGCCAGCAAGCCGGGCAACCGCATCGCCATGGGCACCAATGACGTGGTGAAGGGCTACAACGTGACCTACCGCTACGACGGCGCCGAGAAGACCGTGCGCATGGACAACAAGCCGGCCAGCGATCGCCTGCCGGTGGTCGACGGCCAGCTGGTCACGCAGACCGCTGCTGCCGGTGCCACGGCGGCCAGCACGCGCCAGTAATCCAGATGCCGCATGCAGTACCTGACGGGCCGGCTTATGCCGGCCCGTTTCGTTGCAGCCGGCGAAATTCATCCGCGCGGGGCGTGAATCCACCATCATGGACGCTTCCTTCGACATGGAGCCGGCATGAGCATCTTCGACCTGCGCATCGAAACCGAACGGCTGATCCTGCGGCCGCTGCTGCGCGAGGACTACGAGCCGTATCTGGCGTTCTGCGCCGACGAGGAAACGATGCGCACCCTTGGTGGCGTGCAGCCGCCTTCGGTGGCCTGGCGTGGCTTCTGCAGCCTGGCTGGCGCCTGGCAGCTGTTTGGCTTCTCGATGTTCAGCGTGATCGAGAAATCCAGCGGTGACTGGATCGGGCGGATGGGGCCCTGGCAACCGCAGGACTGGCCCGGTACCGAGGTCGGCTGGGGCATCCGTCATGCCAGCTGGGGCCGGGGCTATGCGCCGGAAGCGGCGGTCGCAGCAATCGATTGGGCGTTCGACACGCTGGGTTGGGACGAAGTGATCCACACCATTGCCGAGAACAACGACAACTCGCGGGCGGTCGCGCGCAAGCTCGGCAGCACCCTGCTGCGCATGGGGGAGTTGCCAGCGCCGTACAACGACAAGCCGATGCAGATCTGGGGCCAGTCGCGCGAGCAGTGGCGGCAGCGCGCGCGCTGATCGTTGCCCGGTAGTGCCGGCCGCTGGCCGGCAATCGCATGAATCTGCCGCAACGCGATTGCCGGCCAGCGGCCGGCACTACCGGGTTGCCATGCTGCACCCGCGCTTGGCATTCATCGGCGCGCTTGCCAGACTGCACGCAGCTGGCCGCCGGCCGGATCCGATGGAGCAGGCGATGGTGGAAGAGCGCGTCCCGTTGACGGTGCATGGCATGTCGGTCTCGGGCAATTGCCACAAGGTGCGCCTGCTGCTGGAGCAGCTCGGCAGCCGCTACCGCTGGGTGGAGGTGGACAGCGCCCATGGCCAGACCCACACCCCCGAATTCCTGGCGTTGAATCCGAATGCCAAGGTGCCGCTGATCGTCCGCGACGATGGCCGCGTGCTGACCGAATCCAACGCGATCCTGTTCTGGCTGGCCGAGGGCACGCCGTACCTGCCCACCGATGGCTGGGAGCGCGCGCAGGCGTTGAGCTGGATGTTCTTCGAGCAGTACACGCACGAGCCGTGCGTGGCGGTGGCGCGCTTCATCCGTGGCTGGACCCCCGCTGATTCACCGCGCCGCGCCGAACTGCCGCGCCTGCACGAGCGCGCCGCCACCGCGCTGGCGGTGATGGAGCAGCACCTGCGCCAGGCGCAATGGTTCACCGGCAACGGATATGGCGTCGCCGATATCGCGTTGTTCGCCTATACCGACGTGGCGGCAGAGGGCGGTATCAGTCTGGAGCCATTCCCGGAAGTGCGTGGCTGGCTGCAGCGCGTGCGTGAACAACCGCGCTTCCTGCCGATGCCGGCCGTGACTGCCGAAGTGCGCTCGCGATTCGAGGCTGCGTGACTCTCGCCAGGGTGACCCCCACAGGGTAGCGCCTGGCCAGCGCCGGGCGGAATGCAACAACGACACGGAGGGTGTTCGATGTTCGCTGTGGTTCCAGATCCGATTCCCGCACGCATGCGCGTGCTCAACCGCGCCGAAGTGTGCGACGTCAACTTTCTCGATGCGGTGCGTGGCTGGCGTGGAACCCCGCGTCCGCGCCCGGCGCCGGATGCGCCGATCCTGCCGGGCAGCACGCTCACTGCCGCAGCGTTTGGCGAACTGTTCGATTCGCAGCTGGCCAGCCGCCAGCTGGACCTGATGGCACGCGTGCTGCGCGTTCAGAACAAGGTCTTCTACACCATCGGTTCCTCCGGCCACGAAGGCAACGCGCTGTTGGCGCGGGCCTGCCGGCATACCGATCCAGCCTTCCTGCACTATCGCTCTGGTGCCTTCATGGCCGAGCGTTCGCGCCAGGTGCCGGGCATCGATCCGCTGCGCGATGCCGCGCTGTCTTTCGCCGCCAGCGCCGATGACCCGGCCAGCGGGGGCCGCCACAAGGTGTGGGGCAGCAAACCGTTGTGGGTGCTGCCGCAGACCTCGACCATCGCGTCGCACCTGCCGAAAGCGCTGGGCACCGCGCTGGCCATCGAGAGCGGCAAGCGCCTGGGGCAGCCGTTGCCGATCCCGGCCGACAGCATCGTGCTGTGCTCGTTCGGCGACGCCTCGGCCAACCATGCCACCGCGCAGACCGCGTTCAACACCGCGATGTGGTCGGCCTACCAGAAGCTGCCGGCGCCGATCCTGTTCGTCTGCGAGGACAACGGGCTGGGCATTTCAGTGAAGACGCCGGAAGGCTGGATTGCCGAGCGCTTCAGCCGCCAGCCGGGGCTCGACTATTTCTTCGCTGATGGTCTCGACCTGGCCACCGGGCACGCCCAGGTGCAGGCGGCGGTGGAGCACTGCCGGCGCACGCGGCGACCCACCTTCCTGCATCTGCGCACCACCCGCCTGATGGGCCACGCCGGCACCGACTTCGAGGTGGAATGGCGCGCGCTGCCGGAGCTGTGCGCGGCCGAGGCGCAGGATCCGCTGCTGCGCTCGGCGCAGATCGCGATGGAGTCGGGCTGGATGGATGCGGCCGCCATCGAGGTCGCCTACGAAACGATGCGCGCGCGCTGCATGGCGGCGGCGGCGGATGCCGAAGGCCGCCCGACGCTGCAGTCGCTACAGGAGGTGATGGCGCCGCTGGCACCGTACACGCCGGCGGCGGTGCAGGCCGAAGCGCGGCGCGAGGTGCCCGCCGATGCGCGCGAAGCGCAGTATGGCGGTGCGGAGGTCCTGCCCGAGCGGCAGGCACCTCGGCACCTCGCCATCCAGATCAACCATGGGCTGCAGGAACTGCTGGCGAAGTATCCGCAGAGCCTGCTGTTCGGCGAGGACGTCGCGCAGAAGGGCGGTGTCTATACCGTCACCAAGGATCTGCTGCGCCGCTTCGGCCCACGCCGGGTGTTCAACACCCTGCTGGACGAGACCATGATCCTGGGCATGGCGCAGGGCCTGGCCAACATGGGCATGCTGCCGATCCCGGAGATCCAGTACCTGGCCTACCTGCACAACGCCATCGACCAGGTGCGCGGCGAAGCGTGCTCGCTGCAGTTCTTCTCCAATGACCAGTACCGCAACCCGATGCTGGTTCGGGTGGCCGGGCTGGGCTACCAGAAGGGCTTCGGTGGCCACTTCCACAACGACAATTCGATCACCGCGCTGCGCGACATTCCCGGCCTGGTGGTCGGTTGCCCGTCGCGCGGCGACGATGCGGTGATGATGCTGCGCACGTTGGCCGCGCTGGCGCGGGTGGACGGGCGGGTGGCGGTGTTCCTGGAGCCGATCGCGCTGTACATGAGCAAGGACCTGCATGCGCCGGGCGATGGCCAGTGGCTGTTCGACTACCCCGCCCAGGGCCAGGCGCTGGTGCCGGGCGAAGGGCGGGTCTATGCGCCGGAGGCAGGCGACCTGGTGGTCTACACCTATGGCAATGGCGTGCCGATGGCGCTGCGCGCGGCGCGGGCAATCGAGCAGCAGCTGGGCTGGCAGGTGCGGGTGGTCGACCTGCGCTGGCTGGTGCCGCTGGATGCCGGTTTCATCGCCGCGCAAGCCGCCAGCGCCCGGCGCGTGCTGGTGCTGGACGAGGGCCGCCACAGTGGCGGGGTGGGCGAGGGCGTGGTCACCGCCCTGGTCGAGGCCGGCTTCGGCCACCTGCCGCTGCGCCGGGTCTGCGGTGCCGATACCTATACCCCGTTGGCGGGGGCAGCAATGTTCGGGCTTCCAAGCGACAATGCGGTGATTGGCGCCGCCCTTGAACTGGCGCAGGAACCTTGATGCATGTGTGGATTGGCGGGAATGTTGTTGCCGGCGCGGGTGGCGTCGGCCGAGGTGCTGCAGGCGCAGGTCCTGGCCATGGGCGAGGCGCTGCACCACCGCGGGCCGGATGATGGCGGCAGCTGGGTCGATGCCGGGGCCGGCATCGCGCTGGCGCACCGTCGGCTGAGCATTCTCGACCTGTCGCCGCTGGGCCACCAGCCGATGGCCTCGTCCGATGGTCGCTACGTGATGGCTTACAACGGCGAGGTCTACAACTTCGCCGCCCTGCGTGCCGAACTGGAGCCGCTGGGACACGCCTTCCGTGGGCACTCCGACACCGAGGTGCTGCTGGCAGCGATTCTGCAATGGGGCATGGAAGACACCCTGCAGCGCTGCAACGGCATGTTCGCCATTGCGCTGTGGGACCGCCAGGAGCAGTGCCTGTGGCTGGCCCGCGACCGCGTTGGCAAGAAGCCGCTGTACTACGGCTGGGCCGGCGACACGCTGGTGTTCGGTTCGGAACTGAAGGCGCTGTGGCAGCACCCGGCCTTCGACAACGACATCGACCGTGACGCCCTGACCCTGCTGCTGCGGCTGGATTACATTCCGGCGCCGCACAGCATCCACCAGCGTTGCTACAAATTGATGCCGGGCCGCGTGCTGCGCCTGGATGCGGAAGCCGTAGCGGCGGGTGCGGCCGCGCATCGCCCGGAACAGGCGCAGCGCCCGTACTGGGATGCCCGTGCACGCATGCAGGCGGCGCTGGCTGCGCCGTTCCAGGGCCGCATCGAGGAAGCCGAGGAGCAACTGGACGGGCTGCTGCGTGACGCGGTCGCGCTGCGCATGGTGGCCGACGTGCCGGTGGGCGTGTTCCTGTCCGGCGGCACCGATTCGTCGCTGGTGGCCGCGCTGATGCAGGCACAAAGTGGCCAGCCGGTGCACAGCTTCAGTATCGGGTTCACCGGTTCGGGCCACGACGAGGCGCCGCTGGCCAAGGAACTGGCCGCGCATCTGGGCTGCGACCACACTGAACTCTACGTCAGCGGTGCCGATGCGTTGGCGGTGGTGCCGCAGTTGCCGGCGATGTTCGACGAACCCTTCGCCGATGCCTCGCAGGTGCCGACCGCGCTGGTCGCCCGCCTGGCGCGGCAGGGCGTGACCGTGGCGCTGTCCGGCGATGGTGGCGACGAGCTGTTCTTCGGCTATACCCGCTATGTACGCGCGCTGCGCAACTGGCAGATGCTGGGCCGCGTGCCGGGGCCGCTGCGGCGCTGGATGGGCGCGCGCTCCCAGCAGCAGGGCGAGGCCTCGCGTACCGGCGGCCTGGCCGCGCTGTTGGCAGAATCCGGCGCGCGTGGCATCGGTGACGTGTACCGCAACCGCATCTCGCGCTGGCGCGACCCGGCGGCGGCAGTGCCCGGGGCGCAGGCCGCGGGCAGCTTCTACGACCTGGCCGACCCGTTGCACGGTGCCGGCACACCGGCCGATGCGATGATGCTGGCCGATTACGTGACCTACCTGCCGGATGACCTGCTGTGCAAGGTCGACCGCACCTCGATGGCGGTCAGCCTGGAAGCCCGCGCACCGCTGTTGGATTCTCGCGTGGCCGAGTTCGCCTGGTCGCTGCCGCTGGGCTTCAAGCGCAGTGAAACCACCAGCAAGGTGCTGCTCAAGCGCGTGCTGGGCCGCTATGTACCGCAGTCGATGGTGCACCGGCCCAAGCGTGGTTTCGGCGCGCCGGTCAGTGACTGGCTGAAGGGCGACCTGCGGCCGTGGGCCGAAGACCTGCTGCAGCCCGCGCGGCTGGAGCAGGAGGGCGTGCTGTCGGCGGCCGCGGTACAGCCGCTGTGGCAGCAGTTCCTCGGCGGCCAACGCAAGTGGCATACCCATCTGTGGAATGTGCTGATGTTCCAGGCCTGGCAGGCGCATTGGCGGCAGGTGCGCGCTGGCGTGACCGGCGGCTGATCTTCACCGGCCTGCAAGGGCCCGGCGACTAGGCTGGGCCTCCCGCACCGTGAGGAGTATGTCCCGATGTCCGTCCCCACCATCGCCGTGTTCGTCGGCAGCCTGCGCAAGGATTCCTGCAACCGCAAACTGGCCCATGCGCTGGAGAAGATTGCAGGCGACCGTGCGCGCTTCCAGTACGTGCAGATCGGTGATCTGCCGCTGTACGACCAGGACTTCGATGGCCACTATCCGGCGCAGGGTACCCGGCTGAAGGACCAGGTCCGTGCCGCCGATGCGGTGCTGTTCGTGACCCCGGAATACAACCGGTCGGTGCCGGGCGTGCTGAAGAACGCCATCGATATCGGCTCGCGCCCCTACGGTGACAGCGCGTTTGCCGGCAAACCGGCGGCGTTGATCGGCGCCTCCATCGGCCAGATCGGCACCGCCGTGGCCCAGCAGCACCTGCGCAACAGCCTGGCCTTCCTGGACATGCACGTGCTCGGCCAGCCCGAGGCGTTCATTCATTTCAAGGACGGCCTGATCGATGCCGATGGCACGGTCCACAATGAAGGCACGCAGAAATTCCTGCAGGGCTACGTGGACCGGTTCCTGGCGCTGATCGCGGTTCACGTCAAGGGCGATTGACGCCAGCGGTTGCCAGCCCCATCTGCGATAATGTCCGCTCGGGTGCCGCAATGGCGCCCGTCGCAGGCAGTGCGACGCCCCCACGCCAGTCTGGCCAGGCACCGGCGGATATCCCCCGTTTCTCCACGGCTTATCCACAGGCTTGTCCATGGCCGCCGGGGTCGGCGCATGCCTACACTCGTCCGGCCCACTTTCGCAGGAAACACCGCAGCATGTCCGCTCGCCCCGGCTTCCGTTCCAACCGCAGAGAGCGCGGTGAAGGCTTCGATCGCGATCGCGATCGCGATCGCGACGAGTCGCGCATCGACCAGTTGCGGGTACCGCCCCATTCGGTGGAAGCCGAGCAGGCGGTGCTGGGTGGCCTGATGCTGGCCCCGGAGGCCTATGACCGGGTCAATGACCAGCTGACCGAAGGCGATTTCTACCGCCGCGACCACCAGATGATCTATCGCGCGATCCGTGAGCTGTCCGAGCGCGAGCGGCCGTTCGATGCGGTGACCCTGGGCGAGTGGTTCGAATCGCAGGGCAAGATGGAACTGGTGGGCGATGGTGCCTACCTGATCGAACTGGCCAGTACCACGCCGTCGGCGGCCAACATCGTGGCCTACGCCGAGATCGTGCGTGACAAGGCGGTGCTGCGGCAGCTGATCCAGGTGGGTACCGACATCGTCAACGACGGCTTCCAGCCCGAGGGACGAGAGAGCAGCGAGCTGCTGGCCTCGGCGGAAAAGAGCGTGTTCGCCATCGCCGAACAGGGCGCACGCGGCCGTACCGATTTCGTGGCGATGCCCGGTGCATTGAAGGATGCCTTCGAAGAGCTGCGCAGCCGCTTCGAGAACGGCGGCAACATCACCGGCCTGCCGACCGGCTACAACGATTTCGATGCGATGACCTCCGGCCTGCAGCCGACCGACCTGATCATCCTTGCCGCGCGCCCGGCCATGGGCAAGACCACCTTCGCACTGAACATCGCCGAGTACGCGGCGATCAAGTCGAAGAAGGGCGTGGCGGTGTTCTCGATGGAAATGTCGGCATCGCAGCTGGCGATGCGCCTGATTTCCTCCAACGGCCGCATCAACGCACAGCGCCTGCGTACCGGCCAGCTGGAAGACGAGGACTGGAGCCGCGTCACCAGCGCGATCAAGATGCTGAAGGAAACCAAGATCTTCATCGACGACACGCCTGGCGTGTCGCCGGAAGTGCTGCGTTCCAAGTGCCGCCGCCTCAAGCGCGAGCATGATCTGGGCCTGGTGGTGATCGACTACCTGCAGCTGATGAGCGTGCCGGGCAACAGCGAAAACCGCGCGACCGAAATCTCGGAGATCTCGCGTTCGCTGAAGGGCCTGGCCAAGGAACTGCACGTGCCGGTGATCGCGCTGTCGCAGCTCAACCGCTCGCTGGAAACGCGTACCGACAAGCGCCCGGTGATGGCCGATCTTCGCGAATCGGGCGCAATCGAGCAGGATGCGGACATGATCGTCTTCATCTACCGCGACGATTACTACAACAAGGAAAATTCGCCGGACAAGGGCCTGGCCGAGATCATCATCGGCAAGCACCGTGGTGGCCCGACCGGGTCGTGCAAGCTGAAGTTCTTCGGCGAGTACACCCGCTTCGACAACCTGGCCCACGACTCGGTCGGTTCATTCGAATAGCCGTAGTGCCGGCCGCTGGTCGGCAACCACCCCACGGCCGGCAAACCATCCGAAACGCCGAACGTCCGTATGTGGCGTGTAAATGACATGTAACGCGACGCTTTTACGATTCCGCCGCTGCTGCCCTTCGACGCCGCCCTTCGGCGTCCAGCGTGCCCAAGGAATCCGCCCCCATGCCGTCCCACGCTCCGCTTCGCCGCAATCTGCTGGCCCTGCTGGTCTGTGCTTCGCTGCCGTCGCTGGCTGTCGCTGAAACCGCCCCCGCCACCGACGCGCAGTCGGCCACCACCCTTGACTCGATCTCGGTGATCGGCCGCGGTGAAGCGCGCCAGGTGCAGCGCGTGACCGCCGAGGACATGAAGGTGCTGCCGCCGGGTGCCAATCCGCTGAAGCTGCTTGCAACCAAGCCGGGCGTGCATTTCGAATCGGCCGATGCCACCGGCGCCTACGAATGGTCCACCACCATCAGCCTGCGTGGCTTCAACCAGAACCGCCTGGGCTACACCCTCGATGGCATCCCGTTGGGCAACATGGCCTATGGCAACAGCAACGGCCTGCACATCAGCCGCGCGGTGATCAGCGAGAACCTGGGCGGTGCGGAGGTCTCCACCGGCATTGGCGCACTGGGAACACCGTCCACCAGCAACCTCGGCGGCGTGTTCCAGTTCTACTCGATCGATCCGTCCACCGAGTATGGGGTCGTGCTGGCACAGAGCTTTGGTAGTGACAGCGCACGCCGCAGCTATGCACGCCTCGATACCGGCGAGCACCAGGGCTTTGCCGCCTACCTGTCCGGCGTGTATTCGGAAGGTGACAAGTGGAAGGGCAAGGGCTCGCAGGAGCTGAAGCAGTTCAACGGCAAGGCCACCTACAACTTCGGAACGGACAGCAGGATCACCGCGCTGTTCAACGCCTCGCGCCGCGTCGAGGCCGATTACCAGGATCTGTCGCTGGAAATGATCGATCGCCTCGGCTGGGACTGGGACAACTACGCGCCGGACTGGGATCGCGCCGTCGCCGCCGCACGCGGCAAATTCAGCGGCGGCGTCAACAGCCCGTGGGATGCGTACTACTCCGGCCACGGCCTGCGCAACGATGACCTGTCCAGCATTGCCGGTGATTTCGGCCTGAACGAGTCGATGCGCTTGAAGGTCAATGTCTACAACCACAGCAACCGTGGCCAGGGCCACTGGTTCAGCCCGTCCAATCCGTCCAACCCGGGCACCAGCCGCGAGATTCCGATCTCGATCCGCACCACCGAGTACGCGATCGACCGTACCGGCGTGACCTCGGCGTTCACCTGGAACGTCGGTGGCCACGAACTGGAAGCCGGCCTCTGGTACGAGGACAACGGCCACAGCGTGCAGCGCAACTTCTACTATATCGACGGCCCGATCACCGACGACTTCTTCCTGCGCAACCCGGACCAGCGCGTGTGGCACCAGCGCTACACCACCATCACCCGCCAGTTCTACGTGCAGGATCGCTTCCGCCTGTTCGATGATCGCCTGACCATCGACATCGGTGCGAAGTCGCCGCACACCCGTACCAGCGTGCGCACGCCGCTGGGCAGCTACGCCAACAACAGCAGCCTGACCTCGAAGAAGGGGCTGCTGCCGCAGGCCGGCTTCAACTTCAAGCTCAACGAAGGCAACGAGATCTTCGGTTCGTTCGCCAAAAACGTCGCCGCCTATGCGCTGGGCGTGGGCAGCCCGTTCAATGTGCCGCAGGCCGCCTTCGATGCCAGCGCGAAGAACCTGAAGCCGGAACAGTCGCGCACCATCGAGCTGGGTTGGCGTGGCTACGGCCGCGGCTATGAAGCCTCGGTGGCGGTGTACGACGTCAAGTTCGACAACCGTCTGCTGGCCATCGCGCAGTGCGTGGGCATCCTCGGTTGCCCGGCGCTGTTCTCCAACGTCGGTTCGGTGACCAGCCGTGGCGCCGAGGCAACCTTGCAGCTGAAGCCGATGCAGGACCTGACCTGGTCCAACGCGCTGTCCTGGAATGACAGCACCTACGACAACGACTACGTGAACAACGGCGTGGTGCCGACCCGCGGCAAGACGACCGTCGACACCCCGGAATGGATGTTCGCCAGCACCCTGGCGTGGACCCCGGGCCCGTGGGACCTGCGCCTGGCCGCCAACCATGTCGGCAAGCGCTACGTGACCTATACCAACGATGTGTCGGTGCCGAGCTACTGGCTGGTCAACGCCTCGGCGGCCTATGACTTCGGCAAGCTCGGCCCGGCGCAGAACCTGACCGTAGCGCTGAACCTGACCAACCTGACCGACAAGCGCTACCTGTCCTCGATCAACACCAATGGCACCTACGCCGCTGACCCGACCCGCAGCCTGGCGACCATGCAGGTCGGCGCGCCGCGCCAGGTGATGGCCACCGCCACCGTGCATTTCTGATGCGCGGGCCTGTCGATCCGGAAAGCCGTCGTCGCCTGCTGCGCATGGCGTGGCAGGGCACGGGGGCAGCGATCGCGCTGGCGGCGATGCCGGGGCTGGCCACGGCCGGCCCGCGGCCGCGGCTGGGGCGCGATCCGTTCACCCTCGGCGTAGCCGCTGGCGATCCGGATCCGCAGGGCGCGGTGCTCTGGACGCGGCTGGCCCCGGACCCGCTCAACGGTGGTGGCATGCCATCGCGGGCGGTGCCGGTGCGCTGGTTCGTGGCCGAAGACCCGGGCATGCGCCGGTTGGTGCAGCGGGGCGTTGCCGCAGCGGTGCCCGAGCTGGCCCATTCGGTGCACGTTGAGGTCAATGGCCTGCGCCCGGGCCGCGACTATTACTATCGTTTTGCCTGCGACGGCGACGAGGAAAGCGTGGTCGGCCACTTCCGCACCGCGCCGCTGCTGGACACGCAATTGCAGCAGTTGCGGCTGGCCCTGTGCACCTGCCAGGCCTGGAACAGCGGCTACTATCCGGTGCTGCGCGATATCGCCCAGAGCGATATCGACCTGGTGCTGCATGCCGGCGACTACCTGTACGAGTACAGCCCGCTGCAGAACGCACGTGGGCGCGCACTGGATGCCGAGCGCTTCAGCGGCGAGACCGTCAGCCTGGACCGCTACCGCGACCAGTATGCGCTGTACAAGCTCGATCCGGATCTGCAGGCTGCGCACGCCGCGCATGCGTTCGCGGTGATCTGGGATGACCACGAGGTGCAGAACGATTATTCCGGCATCCATCCGGAGAAGGCTGGTGTATCGGCCGAAGACTTCATCGTGCGTCGTGCCGCCGCCTACCGCGCGTTCTACGAACACCTGCCGATGCGCAGTTCGCCGGCGGGCAATGGTGGCCTGCGCGTACACCGGCGGCTGCGTTATGGCGATCTGGCACAGCTGACCCTGCTCGATTGCCGCCAGTTCCGCCCGGCCAATCCCTGTGGCGTGGGCGAGTCGCCACGCTGTGATGCTGCACTGGACCCGCGCATGAGCATGCTCGGCACGGGCCAGGAGGCGTGGTTCGCGCAGTCGATGGCGGCCGCGCAGGGCACGCGCTGGAACGTGGTGGTGCAGCAGTTGCTGATGGCGCAGCTGCGGCTGGACGGTGGCACGCCACGCGAGCGCTTCTGGAATGACGCCTGGGATGGCTATCCCGCCGCACGTAACCGGCTGCTGCAGGCGATGCAGGCAGGCGGGCAGGGCAATGCCATCGTGCTGGGCGGCGACTGGCATTCCACCTTCGTCAACGACCTGAAGCTGGATTTCGACGCGGCCAGTGCGCCGGTCGTAGCCACCGAATTCATCGCTCCGGCGATCAGCAGTGGCGGCGACGACACGCCATACGGGCCGTACTACGGGCCGTCGATTCCGCAGAACCCGCATATCCGCTATTTCGACGGTGACCGCCGTGGCTGGTGGAAGCTGCAGCTGAACCGGCAGACCGTGGATGCGGAACTGCGCTTCGCCGACAGTGTGCTGCGTGCGGACGCTGCGGTGCGCACCGCGGCGCGTTTCCAGGTGACCCACGGCCGTCCGGGCGCTGTCCCGGTGTAAATCCCTGCGGTTGTGCCGGCCGCTGGCCGGCAACCTCCTGAATCTCCGGTTTCCCCGCAATCGGTTTCATCGCCCCCAGCCCGGGTTTCGTCGCAAACCGTTTGCGGGCGGCCAGGGCGGGGCGCCAAGGTGTCCGCAGGCGGCAGGGTGCCGCCCCAAGGAGACCGTGATGAAGACCCTGTTCGCGCTCGGTGTGTGGTGCCTGCTGTTCGTGCTGTGCTGGCCGCTGGCGATCCTCGCCCTGATCGCCTGGCCGTTCGTGTGGCTGCTGAGCCTGCCGTTCCGCCTGGTCGGCATCACCTTCTCGGCCCTGTTCGCGTTCCTGCGCGCGCTGTTCATGCTGCCGGCGCGCCTGCTCGGTGGCCGGGCGGTGGCTGCATGAGGACGGTGCTGCTGGTGGCGCTGGCATTGCTCGCGGGGCCGGCACTGGCCACACCTCCAGCGCCACCCTCGGTGTGGCTGGAACGCCAGCAGACTGCTGCGGCTGACGAGGCAAATGCTGCAGCGGTCTCTGTGCAGAAAGCCAAGGAGCGCTGCAGGGTCGCGAAGGAATGGAAGGTCGGCGAGACGGTTGTGCAGCACCGGGTCTGTGAGGATCCACCAAAGAAGCCGGCTGGAAAGGTGTAGCGCCGAGCCTGTGCTCGGCTCCGCATCACGCTGCCTCGGCACGCAGCGCCGCCTGCACGGCCGGTCGTGCGTTGATCCTGCGGACATAGGCAGGCAGCGCCGGCCACGCCGCCAGATCGATGGAGAAGAAGCGGCACCAGCCCAGTACCGTGAAAAGGTAGGCATCGGCGATGCTGAAGTCTGGTCCCATGAGGAAGTCCTGCGTTGCCAACGTCTCCTGCAGCAGGTCGAAACGCTTGAACAGCTTCTGCCGGAAGAAGGCCTTGGCCGCTTCCGGCAGATCGGCGTTGAACAGCGGCGCCGAGCCGGCGTGGATCTCGCTGGTCACGAAGTTCAGCCATTCCTGCAGTCGTACCCGCTCCCAGCTACTGATGGGCGGGGCCAGTGCGCATCCGGGTTTCAGGTCGGCCAGGTACTGGACGATGGCCGGGCCTTCGGTCAGCACCTGCCCGTCATCCAGTTCCAGCGCCGCGACATAGCCTTTGCGGTTGATGGTGCGGAAATCGCGGCCATCGGCGGTCTGTTTGCTGGCGTTGTCGACCTTGACCAGCTCGAAGGGGAGGCCAAGTTCACGTAGCACGATATGGGGCGACAGCGAGCAGGTGTAGGGCGCGTAGTACAGCTTCATGGAGGGTCTCGAGGGAGAAAGGACGGCCGGGTCAGCCGGTGCGAGGCAGTCTGCTGTGCGAGCGGTATCCGGTAAAATCAATCTTTGATTTTTCTCCCATAAGCTGGGCTACTGCCTGTCATGATGAATCTTGCCCACTGGCGCCTGCTGGTTGCGGTGGCCGACGAGGGAACCATCTCGCGCGGCGCTGACCGGGTTGGCATCAGCCAGTCCGGTGCCAGCCAGGCCCTGGCCCAGCTGGAGTCCTGATTGGGGTTTGCGGTGTTCGTGCGCGAGCGGCGTCAGGTCGAGATCACTGCGCTCGGGCAGCGGGTGATCGAACACGCACGCATCATGCTGGGCGGCCTGCAGGCGATCCGTGCGTTGGCCGATGACAGCCAGGGGTTCAGTGGTGCACGCATCCGCCTGGCGACCTTCCCGTCACTCGTTTCCAGCGTGCTGCCAGCGCTGCTGCGGGATTTCCAGCGCCGCCACCCGGGCATCGAGGTGGTGATCGTGGAGGGTACGGACGAGGAGGTCGAGCGCTGGCTCGAATCGGGCACGGTCGACGCCGGCGTGGTGATGAACCCCGCTGCAGATCGCGCGCCGTTGATGCTGGGCAGCGACGGGTGGATGGCGGTGCTCGCGCAGGCGCATCCGCTGGGGCGCCGCGCCACGGAAAGCGGGGTGGCCTTGAGCGAGCTGGCGGGCGAACCCTTCATCCTCGCAACAGGGGGTTGTGCGGTGAACGGTCAGCGCCTGATGGCGGACGCTGGTCTACAGCTGAGCGACGTACGAATGACCGTGCGCGACTGGGCCAGCGCGTGCGTGCTGGCGCGCGAGGGACTGGGCGTCTCGCTGGTGCCGGAATCGACGTTGCCGGACGATCTCCATGGCCTGCGCGTGCTGCCGGTGAAGCCGGCCATCCGTCGATTGTTTGGCCTGGTCTGTTCGCCGGCGGGTCGCGCATCGCGTGCAACGCAGGTCTTCATGCGGGAGCTGGCCACGGCCGTTGCGGGCAGTGCGTCCGGATCAGCGTGAACCGGCTACCGACGGGGAGCCGGAGCGTGCGGACGTCAATCTGCCCGGCAGGGTTGCGGGCAACAAAAAACCCCGCCGAGGCGGGGTCTTTTGATTGCTGGAGTGTGCCGGCCAGCGGCCGGCACTACCAGCGAACGATCAGTTCGCCTTGTGGATGGCGCGCTTGCTGACCGCCATTGCTGCGTCGTGGATCACTTCCGACAGCGACGGGTGAGCGTGGCAGATGCGGGCCAGGTCATCGGCCGAGCCGCTGAACTCCATGGTCAGCACGCCTTCGTGCACCAGCTCGGAGACGTTGGCGCCGACCAGGTGCATGCCGAGGATGCGATCGGTTTCGGCATGGGCCAGGATCTTCACGAAGCCGGCCGGCTCGATCATCGCCACGGCACGGCCGTTGGCGGCGAACGGGAAGCTGCCGGCCTTGTACGGAATGCCTTCGGCCTTCAGCTGGGCTTCGGTCTTGCCGACCCACGCCAGTTCCGGCTCGGTGTAGATGACCCACGGGATGGTGTCGAAGTTGACGTGGCCCGGCAGGCCGGCGATCAGCTCAGCCACCGCGATGCCTTCCTCGAAGCCCTTGTGCGCCAGCATCGGGCCGCGCACGCAGTCGCCGACCGCCCACACGCCGTTGACGCCGGTGTGGCAGTGCGCATCGACTTCGATCTGGCCGCGCTCGTTGATCTTGACGCCGGTGCCTTCGGCCAGCAGGCCCTTGGTGGCGGCGCGACGGCCAACGGCCACCAGCAGCTTGTCCACGGTCAGGGTCTTTTCGCCTTCGCTGTCGGTGTAGGTGACAACGACTTCCTTCTTCTTGCCCTTGCCGGTGATCTCGGTCTTGGAGACCTTGGCACCGAGGCGGATATCCAGGCCCTGCTTCTTGAATTCCTTGGCAGCGGTCTTGGCCACTTCGGCGTCGGCCACGGCCAGGAACTCCGGCAGTGCTTCCAGGATGGTGACTTCAGCGCCCAGGCGCTTCCACACGCTGCCCAGTTCCAGGCCGATCACGCCGGCGCCGATCACGGCCAGGCGGTTCGGCACTTCGGTGAAGTCCAGGCCGCCGACGTTGTCGACGATGGTCTCGCCGTCGAACTTGGCGAACGGCAGTTCGATCGAATCCGAACCGGCGGCGATGATGACGTTGGTGCCCTTCAGCTCGACGATGGAACCGTCATGCTGGGTGACCTTGACCACGTTGCCCGGCTGCAGTTCGCCGAAGCCGTAGTAGGCAGCGACCTTGTTGGCCTTGAACAGCATGCCGATGCCGCCGGTGAACTGCTTGACGATCTTGTCCTTGCGGCCAACCATCGCCTCGACGTCGATCTTGGCATCCTTGAAGCTGATGCCGTGGTCGCCAAAGATGTGGCCCATGTTCCAGAACTGGCGCGAGGAATCCAGCAGCGCCTTGGACGGGATGCAGCCCACGCGCAGGCAGGTGCCGCCCAGCGCCGGCTTGCCGTCCTTGCCCAGCGCTGCGTCGATGCAGGCGGTCTTCAGGCCCAGCTGGGCCGCGCGGATGGCAGCGTGGTAACCGGCCGGGCCGGCACCGATGACGACGACGTCGAATTGTTCAGCCATTGAATTATTCCTTGATGCATTACCAGAACCCCTCCGCGCGGGCGCGGAGGGGCGGGAGGTGTCTTACAGGCCGAACAGCATGCGGCCCGGGTTTTCCAGCTGGTTCTTGATGTCCACCAGGAACTGCACCGAGTCCTTGCCGTCGATGATGCGGTGGTCGTACGACAGCGCCAGGTACATCATCGGCGCGATCACGACCTGGCCGTTCTGGGCGATCGGACGCTCCTTGATGGCATGCATGCCCAGGATGGCGCTCTGCGGCGGGTTGATGATCGGAGTCGACAGCAGCGAACCGAAGGTGCCGCCGTTGGTCACGGTGAAGGTGCCGCCCTGCAGTTCTTCCAGGCTCAGCTTGCCATCACGCGCCTTCTTGGCGTAGTCGGCGATGGTCTTCTCGATGTCGGCGAACGACATGCGCTCGACGTTGCGCAGGACCGGCGTGACCAGGCCCTTCTCGGTCGAGACGGCGATCGAGATGTCCGAGTAGCCGTGGTAGATGATGTCGTCGCCGTCGATCGAGGCGTTGACCAGCGGGAAGCGCTGCAGGGCATTGGCAGCGGCCTTCACGAAGAAGCTCATGAAGCCCAGCTTGATGCCGTGTGCCTTGACGAACTCGTCCTGCAGTTCCTTGCGCGCAGCCGAGACCTTGGACAGGTCGACTTCGTTGAAGGTGGTCAGCATGGCGGTGGAGTTCTTCGACTCCATCAGGCGCTCGGCGATGCGCTTGCGGATGCGGGTCATCGGCACGCGCTCTTCCGGACGTGCGCCACCGGCCTTGCCGGCGCCGCCGTTGCGGGCGAAGTTGACGATGTCTTCCTTGGTCACCGCGCCGCGACGGCCGGTGCCGTCGACGTCGGCCGGGTTCACGCCTTCGGTGATGGCGGTGAAGCGGGCGCCCGGCGGCAGGATGTCGGCGGCCGACTTGGCAGCCGGGGCCGGAGCGGCGGCAGCGGCCGGCGCAGCGGCGGCCGGAGCGGCCTCGGCCTTCTTCTCTTCAGCGGCCGGAGCCGGGGCAGCAGCGACGGCGCCTTCCTCGATGATCGCCACGACCTGGCTGGAGGTCACGGTCGAGCCTTCGGCGTACTTGATTTCCTTGAGCACGCCGTCGACCGGCGACGGCACTTCCAGGACGACCTTGTCGGTTTCCAGGTCAAGCAGGTTTTCGTCGCGCTTGACGGCGTCCCCCACCTTCTTGTGCCAGGTGGCGATGGTGCCGTCGGCGACGGATTCGGGCAGTACCGGGGCTTTGACTTCGGTGGCCATTGCGGGAGCTTCCTGGTTTGTCTTCTAAATAGGGGGAGGATTATTCAGCGAACGTGTCGTTGAACGGGTTGACCAGTGCATCGGCGACCAGCTGCTGCTGTTCGCGGACGTGGTCAGCCATGTGACCGGCAGCCGGCGAAGCCGAACGTGCGCGAC
Source organism: Stenotrophomonas sp. FR024 (assembly GCF_047500745.2). NCBI lineage: Bacteria > Pseudomonadati > Pseudomonadota > Gammaproteobacteria > Lysobacterales > Lysobacteraceae > Stenotrophomonas > Stenotrophomonas sp. FR024. Next base: position 9,078 of record NZ_JAXAXM020000013.1, on the reverse strand, counting down.
CGGCGTAGTGCAGGTTCTGGCCATCGGCCAGGCAGAACTGCAGATGGTGGCGGATCTGATACCACGCACCCTGGTTCTGCGGTTCTTCCTGCGTCCACACCACGTCGGTGGCCTTGCCGTACTTCTTCAGTTCGGCAGCCAGCAGCGCACGCGGGAACGGGTACAGCTGCTCCACGCGGATGATCGCCACGTCGTCCTGGCCACGCTTGGTCTGGTCTTCCAGCAGGTCGTAGTAGACCTTGCCCGAGCACAGCACCACGCGCTTGACCTTCTTGGCGTCCGCGTTGGCGTCGCCGATCAGGTGCTGGAACTCGCCGTTGGCCAGTTCGTCCAGGGTCGATACGGCCAGCTTGTGGCGCAGCAGCGACTTCGGCGACATCACCACCAGCGGCTTGCGGGTGGTCAGGTGCTGCTGGCGACGCAGCATGTGGAAGGCCTGCGCCGGTGTCGACGGCACCACCACCAGCATGTTCTCCAGTGCGCACAGCTGCAGGAAGCGCTCCAGGCGCGCCGAGCTGTGTTCCGGACCTTGCCCTTCATAACCATGCGGCAGCAGCAGGGTCAGGCCGGAGATGCGGCCCCACTTGGCTTCACCGGCGGCGATGAACTGGTCGATGACGACCTGGGCACCGTTGGCGAAGTCGCCGAACTGGCCTTCCCAGATGCACAGCGTGTTCGGATCGGTGGTGGAGAAGCCGTACTCGTAGGCCATCACCGCTTCTTCGCTCAGCAGCGAATCGATGACGGTGGCCTTCTCCGGCGAATCCACCAGCTGCCGCAGCGGCATGTAGTAGTTGTCGGTCTTCTGGTCGTGCAGGATCGCGTGGCGGTGCGTGAACGTACCGCGACCCACGTCCTGGCCGACCAGGCGCAGGGCACTGCCTTCGTCGAGCAGGGTGGCGTACGCCAGGTTCTCGGCAAAGCCCCAGTCGCCCGGGATCTCGCCAGCGGCCATCTTGCGGCGGTCGTCGTAGACCTTGGCCACGCGCGAGTGCAGCTGCACTTCGTCCGGAATGGTGTTGATCAGCTTGGCCAGCTCGACCAGCTTGTTCTTCTCGACCTTGGTCGAGATCGGGTCGGACAGCTTGCCTTCCAGCAGCTTCGGCCAATCGACGAACAGCGGGCTGGTCGGCGGGGTCTTCTCGACCTTGGCCAGCTCGGTGGTCACTTCACCGGCATCCAGCTTCTCGCGGTAGGCATCGACCATCGCCTTGCCGGCACCGGCGGCGATCACGCCCGCCTTTTCCAGCTGCTCGGCGTACATCTCGCGGGTGGTGGCGTGCTTGCGGATCACCTGGTACATCAGCGGCTGGGTGATCGCCGGTTCGTCGGCCTCGTTGTGGCCCCAACGGCGGTAGCACATCAGGTCGATGACCACGTCCTTGGCGAACTTCTGGCGGAACTCGAAGGCCAGCTGCGCGGCGAACACAACGGCTTCCGGATCATCGCCGTTCACGTGCAGCACCGGGGCGGCGATCATCTTCGCCACGTCGGTGGCATAGCGCGTGGAACGCGTGTCCTGCGGGTTGGAGGTGGTGAAGCCGACCTGGTTGTTGACCACGATGTGCACGGTGCCGCCGACGGCGAAGCCGCGGGCCTGCGACATCTGGAACAGTTCCATGACCACGCCCTGGCCGGAGAAGGCCGCGTCGCCGTGGATCAGGATGGGCATGACCTGCTTGCGCGCGGTGTCCTTGCGGCGCTCCTGGCGCGAACGCACGGAACCGGCCACGACCGGGTCAGCGATTTCCAGGTGCGACGGGTTGAACGCCAGCGCCAGGTGCACCGGGCCGCCATCGGTGGCGACGTCGGCCGAGAAGCCCATGTGGTACTTCACGTCACCGGCCGAGGCGTGCTCGTCGTGCTCGAACTTGCCTTCGAATTCGTCGAACAGCTTGCGCGGGTTCTTGCCCAGGGTGTTGACCAGCACGTTCAGGCGGCCGCGGTGGGCCATGCCGATCACCACGTCCTTGACGCCATCCTTGCCGGCGCTGCGGATGATGGTGTCCATCATCGGGATCAGCGAGTCGCCGCCTTCCAGCGAGAAGCGCTTCTGGCCGACGTACTTGGTGTGCAGGTAGCGCTCCAGGCCTTCAGCCGCGGTCAGGCGCTCCAGGGTGCGGCGCTGGGTATCAGCGTCCAGCTGGTAGTTGCCACCGGCCAGTTCCAGCTTCTTGTAGATCCACTGGCGCTGCTCGACCTCGGAGATGTGCATGAACTCCGCACCGATCGAGCCGGTGTAGGTCGCCTTCAGGCGTGCCAGCAGGTCGCGCAGCTTCATGCGCGGCTGGCCACCGACGCCGCCGGTGCTGAACTCGCTGTTGAGGTCGCCATCGGACAGGCTGTGGAACGGCAGGCCCAGGTCCGGGGTGTTGACCGGTGCGGCCAGGCCCAGCGGATCGAGGCGGGCGTCCAGGTGGCCGCGCGAACGGTAGGCGGTGATCAGACGACCGACATTGCGCTCGCGCTCGTCGCCTGCACCGTTACCGGTACCGGCCTTCAGCGCATCCTTGGCCGCGTCCGCAATGTGGGAGATGACGGCCGAGTGCGGAATGTCACCTGCTTCACGGCCCTTGAAGCCGTCGAAGTAGGTTTTCCATTTGGGATCGACACTATCCGGGGAGACCAGGTACTGCTCGTACAGGTCCTCGACATAGGAGGCGTTGCCGCCGGCGAGTTGCGAAGATTGCGCAAACTGCTTCAGTTGATTGTCCACGATGGAGGGTGTTGATTCGCTTTGTGGGGTATGGCTTCAGAAGGACCCGGCAGGAAGATGAATAGCCCTGCGCGGGCGCGTTCAAACAGCCAAATTGTACCCCCAACCGGACACGAAGGGGCAGCACCAGAGGTATCGCGCGTCCCCCGGTGCCGGTTCCAGACAGGTTGAGTCAGCCCGCTCCGCTCAGATGCCGAGCGCGCGCAGTTCGCTGCAATCACGCGAACGGTCCCAGACGCGCTGCAATTGCTGCTCGAACGGCTGCGAACGTGTCGGCAGCGCGATGCCGGCTTCGCCGTCGAGGCGATGGCCGATCAGACGAAAGTAGAAGTCGCCCGCATCGTTGAGCAGACAGGCCGAGGCCAGTGCACGGTCGACCGGGTCGGTGACCTCGCGGAACTGGATCACGCTGGGCAGGCGCTGGGCCAGCGCCAGCAGCGGCGCCCCGCTAGAGGCGATCGCGGCGGCGTCGTGCACGATCACCCGCAGCTGCTTGTCGTGGCGGGCGGTGACGAAGCGGCGCAGGGCGGCCTGTACCGGGGGCGCGTCGAGCAGCCTGGGGTCCAGCTGGCGGCTGTGCAGCCACAGCTGGCGACGGGCGCGGTGGATGATGGCCGTGGTGATGGCTACTGCCTCGGCGCGGCTGTCGATGGCGCTGGCCGCGCCCAGCCGGCGGCGCATCTGCTGGTGGCCGATGCCGGCCTCCTCGAACACCTCGCCTTCGGGCAGAAAGCCCTGGCGGGCATAGAAGTCACGGGCGGGCAGCTGGGCATGCAGATGCAGCTCGGCCAGGCCGAGCCGGCGCCCGGCCTCCACCAGTGCTTCCAGCAGGGCCTCGCCGACCCCGCGGCTGCGATGGCTGGCCAGCACCGCCATGCGGCCGATGCGGCCATCCGGGGCCAGCCGGCCCGTGCCGACCGGCTGGTTGTCACTGTCCAGCGCCAGCACATGGGCACTGACCGGGTCCAGCGCATCGCGTTCCAGCTCGGCGGCGATGCCCTGTTCCTGCACGAACACGTGTTGGCGCACCTCGTGGATGGCAACGTGGGCATCGGCGTGGCTGACCTGCTGGACCCGGATCATGGCGATGGCTCAGGCCCGGCCGGCGCTGTCGTCTTCCTCGTCGTCCTCGAAGTTGACGATGACCTCGATGCCGTCGTCGTGCACGGTCACGGAGTGGACATCGTCGGACACCGCATCGGCGTCGATCGCATCCACGCGGTCGCGGCCTTCGACGACCTCGCCGAGCACCACGGCATCCTCGCCGTCGTCCTCGTCTTCGGCCTCGTATACCTCATTCGGGTCGATCAGCTGGAACACCCCGCCGACCAGCAGCTGCTGGACCACGGCACGGCCCTTGTCGGACAGGCCGCGATAAGCGGCGGCGTCCAGCTGTTCGGTGCCAGCCAGGCGCTGCGCGTCCTTCACCGGCAGCGCGAAGTCCTGGCCGCTGACATACAGGCTGGCGCCACGCTTGGCCCGGCGCCAGGCCAGGCGTGCCCACGGGTGGCGCTGCAGCAGCAGGCCCGAGGCCAGGGCCTGGACCACTTCTTCCTGTGCCGGTGCGGCCTGGTGGGCCATCACTTCGCCGGCGGCGCGGTAGGTGGTGATGAAGCGGCCAAACCAGTCACCCAGCTTGTCCGGGTCGTTCATGCGGATGGCGTTGAGCGCGGTGATCACCCGCGCCATCGCCACTGTGTCGATTTCGTTCGGGTCGGCCGGCACCTTCAGGTCGGCATCCTGGTAGCGGATGTTCTCGTCGGCATCGGCCATCAGGGTGTCCAGGTAGTCGCTGATCAGCTCGGCCGAAGACGGCGCGCGCATGCCGAACGAGAATGTCAGGCAGGGATCTTCGGCCACGCCGTGGTGCGGCACGTTCGGCGGCAGGTACAGCATGTCGCCCGGCGCCAGCACCCAGTCGTGGGTCGGCTTGAACACCTTCAGCAGCTTCAGCTCCACGTCGGGGCGGAAGCCCAGCGGCGGCTGCTTGCCCTTGATCGATTCGCTGGCATCGATCTGCCAGCGGCGATGGCCATGGGCCTGCAGCAGGAACACGTCGTACTGGTCGACATGGGCGCCGACCGAGCCGCCGGTGGCGGCGAAGCTGATCATCACGTCATCCATGCGCCAGCGCGGCAGGAAGCTGAAGTGCTCGATCAGGGCGCGTACGTCCGGGTCCCACTTGTCCACGTCCTGCACCAGCAGGGTCCAGTCGTGGTCGGGCAGTGCGGGGAACACGTCTTCCTGGAATGGACCGGTGCGTACGCGCCAGCCGTCCTGGGTCTTGTCGTGCTCGATCAGGCGTGCCAGCACGCCTTCCTCGCAGGCCAGCCCGGCCAGGTCTTCCGGCTGCACCGGGGTCTGGAAGTTGGGGAAGGCGTTGCGGATCAGCAGCGGGCGTTTCTGCCAGAAGTCGCGCAGGAAGGTGGCCGGCGCCATGCCCAGCGGCTGGCCGGGGCGGGCGGTGACTTCGATGAGGGGGGCGGAGGACTTGCGGGCGGCCATGGGGGAATCCTTGCAGCGGAAAGCGGGAGGGGCGGCGCGGCGGGCCGCCTGAGATCTCCATTGTCCGCCGTTCGTGGGGATTGCGCACGTGCGCGGGTTTGTCGCGGGGTGTCCGGCCAACGGCGGAGCCCCTCGTGGCGGGGTCTGGGTTGGTCGCTGAAAGCAAAAGCCGCGCTTGGCCGGGCGGGTGGGCTGCGCGGGGGACGCTGCAAGTACGTCCCTGTAAGCTTGGCCGCCGCATCCATGCGGCGGACACCCCCGCGCAGCCCACCCGCCCGGCCCCTGACAGTTTCCTGCGCGGCCCGCCACGGAATGGAAGAAGAAGATCAAAGGCAACGGCGGGTCGCGCGCTGCGCTTGCTCATGCCAAAACAAAAGAGGGACGCGGCGAAGCCGCGCCCCTCTTTCAAATTCCGTCCCGACAACCCAAAGCTCTTCGATCCGTCACCAGGAATCTGTCAGAGGTGGGACGGGATGGGCCAGCGGGACCGTTGGCGCCATGGATGGCGCCATCGAGCCCCCATGGACGGGTTTACGGCGTGTCCCGCTGGCCCATCCCGTACCGCCCAGCTAGCAGCAATCCAGAGCCGCTCTTGACGTTGATGTTGCCGTTGCCTGCCGCAGGCAGCGCCCGCGGCCGCCGCCGCAAAGGAAACCCCTTAAATCTTCTTCGCCAGCGACTCGGCCAGGCCGGTGTAGCTACCCGGGGTCATCTCCAGCAGGCGCTGCTTCGCATCCGCCGGCAGCTCCAGCCCCTGCACGAACGCCCGCATCGACTCGGCGGTGATGCCCTGGCCGCGGGTCAGCGCCTTCAGCTGCTCGTACGGGTTCGGCAGGCCGTGGCGGCGCATCACCGTCTGCACGGCTTCCGCCAGCACTTCCCAGGCCGCGTCCAGATCGGCATCCAGGCGCTGCGGGTTCACTTCCAGCTTGCCCAGGCCCTTGGCCAGCGAATCCAGCGCCACCTGGCTGTGGCCGAACGCGGTGCCCAGCGCACGCAACACGGTGGAGTCGGTCAGGTCACGCTGCCAGCGGCTGATCGGCAGCTTCGCGCTGAAGTGCTCGAACAGCGCGTTGGCAATGCCGAAGTTGCCTTCCGCATTCTCGAAGTCGATCGGGTTGACCTTGTGCGGCATCGTCGACGAGCCGACTTCGCCTTCCTTCAGGCGCTGCTTGAAGTAGCCAAGCGAAACGTAGCCCCAGATGTCACGGGCCAGGTCGATCAGGATGATGTTGGCGCGGCGTGCGGCATCACCGATCTCGGCGATGTTGTCGTGCGGCTCGATCTGCGTGGTGTACGGGTTGAACACCAGGCCCAGGCCGGTCACGAAGCGCTCGGCGAAGGCCGGCCAGTCCACGTCCGGGTAGCTGGCGATGTGGGCGTTGTAGTTGCCCACCGCGCCGTTGATCTTGCCGGTCAGTTCGACCGCGGCAATCTGCCTGCGCTGGCGTTCCAGGCGGGCGACCACGTTGGCCAGTTCCTTGCCCAGGGTGGTCGGCGAGGCGGTCTGGCCGTGGGTGCGCGACAGCATCGGCTGGCCGGCCTGGGCGTGGGCCAGGCTGCGCAGGCTGTTGGCGATGCCGTCCAGGGTCGGCAGCAGCACCTCGCGGCGCGCCTGTTCCAGCATCAGGCCGTAGCTGAGGTTGTTGATGTCTTCGCTGGTGCAGGCGAAATGCACGAATTCCAGCGCCGGGGCCAGCTCGGCGTCGTCCTTCAGCTGTTCCTTGATGAAGTACTCCACCGCCTTGACGTCATGGTTGGTGGTGCGTTCGATCTCCTTCACGCGCGCGGCCTGGACCGGGCTGAAGCTGGCGGCCAGGGCGCGCAGGCGGGCGACGGCGGCGTCGGAGAACGGGGCCAGTTCGACGATGCCCGGCTCGGCGGCCAGGGCCAGCAGCCACTCCACTTCGACCGTGATGCGGGCCTTGATCAGGCCGTACTCGGAGAAGATCGGGCGCAGGGCGTCGACCTTGCCGGCATAGCGGCCATCGAGCGGGGACAGGGCGAGCAGGGCGGAATCGGACATGTCGGCAGGGCTGGGGCGAGCGGCGGGGGCCATATTCTACGACGTGCCGGTGAGGTAGTGCCGGCCGCTGGCCGGCAACCACGCCCGGCCCACGATTCCATGGATTGCTGGCCAGCGGCCGGCACTACCCCTTGCGCGTGCAGATCGGCCCTGCGGATGAAACGATCTGGCCCGCCCTCGTCATCCCACGCTGCGGGCAAGGGAGTATCGTTGGCGCAGCCGCCAGCCCGGGAAGCGACACCCTGCCAGCCGCCGCTTCCCTTTCCCCAACTGAAGTAGTGCGGAGTTGATGCAATGAGCAAAGCTGCAAGCAAGGGTTTCAGAATCGAACACGACAGCATGGGCGAGCTGCAGGTGCCTGCGGACGCACTGTGGGGCGCCCAGACCCAGCGTGCCGTGCAGAACTTCCCGGTGTCGGGCCAGCGCATGCCGCGCGGTTTCATCCGTGCCCTGGGCCTGGTCAAGGGCGCCGCCGCGGGCGTCAACGCAGAACTGGGCCACCTGCCGAAGAACGTGGCCAAGGCCATCCAGACCGCTGCCGCCGAAGTGGCCGCCGGCAACTGGGACGCGCAGTTCCCGATCGATGTCTACCAGACGGGTTCTGGCACGTCGTCGAACATGAATGCCAATGAGGTCATCGCCACCCTGGCCAACCGTGCCGGCAAGGCGGGCAAGACCAGTGTGCACCCCAATGACCACGTCAACCAGGGGCAGAGCTCCAACGACGTGATTCCGACCGCGTTGCGGGTGTCGGCGGTGTTGGCGACGCATGAGCAGCTGCTGCCGGCGCTGGTGCACCTGCGCAAGACCCTGGACAAGAAGGGCCGCAGCCTGCGCAAGGTGGTCAAGACCGGCCGCACCCACCTGATGGATGCGATGCCGCTGACCTTCGAGCAGGAATTCGGCGCGTGGTCGGCGCAGCTGGCGTCGGCGCAGGAGCGTATCGAAGACAGCCTCAAGCGCGTGCGCCGGCTGCCGCTGGGTGGCACCGCCATCGGCACCGGCATCAATGCCGATCCGCGCTTCGGTGCACAGGTGGCCAAGGCACTGAAGCAGCAGACCGGTTTCAAGTTCGACAGTGCCGAGAACAAGTTCGAAGGCCTGGCCGCACAGGACGACGCGGTGGAGCTTTCCGGTCAGCTCAATGCGCTGGCGGTGGCGCTGATCAAGATCGCCAACGACCTGCGTTGGATGAACGCTGGTCCGCTGGCCGGGCTGGGCGAGATCGAACTGCCGGCGCTGCAGCCGGGCAGCTCGATCATGCCGGGCAAGGTCAACCCTGTGATTCCGGAAGCGACGGTGATGGCCTGTGCACAGGTGATCGGTCACCACACTGCGATCACCGTGGCCGGGCAGACCGGCAACTTCCAGCTCAACGTCACCCTGCCGCTGATCGCAGTGAACCTGCTCGATGGCATCGGCCTGCTGGCCAACGTGTCCACCCTGCTGGCCGACAGTGCGATTGCCGGGCTGAAGGTGCGCGAGGACCGCGTTGCCGAGGCGCTGGCGCGCAACCCGATCCTGGTTACCGCCCTCAACCCGATCATCGGCTACGAGAAGGCTGCGGCGATTGCCAAGCGTGCGTACAAGGAACAGCGCCCGGTGCTGGATGTGGCGCTGGAGGACAGTGGACTGGAGGAGGCCGAGCTGCGTCGCCTGCTGGACCCGACCGCGCTGACCGCCGGTGGCATCCAGGCCGGTGGCGGCGGCGCCGGCGGTTGATCGGCCGGTTGTAGAGTCGAGATCCTATGTTCGTGGTCAAGCCTGCTGGAAGCAGGCTTGACCCACCTTCAGCATGGCCGGATCGAAGTCCCGGCCGCTTTTGAAGACA